>JASFPE010000084.1:0-14313 GCA_050116155.1 Desulfobacterales bacterium | reverse complement strand
GCCCCATTACTGGAGTGAATTCGTTGTAAAGGGAGGCATCGCATACCCCGATCTACCGTATGCGGAAAAGAAAGCGGCGGTCGATACTGCTGAACCGGAATCCGGCGATGATCATCTGGGCTCGGCACACGAAATGACGGGTTATCACATCCACGCCAGCGATGGGGAAATTGGACACGTGGAAGACTTCATTGTGGACGACGATACCTGGACAATGCATTACCTGGTGGTGGATACCCGCAACTGGCTGCGGGGACGAAAGGTCTTGGTGGCTCCGACCTGGATAGACTCGGTGGACTGGGGGAAAAACAAGGTGATCGTCGATCTGACCAGGAAGCAGGTTAAGAACAGCCCGGAGTATGATCGTTCTGCGCCGGTCAACCGCGAGTACGAGACCCGGTTGTATGACTCTTACGGTCGGTCCAAGTACTTGAAATAGTTAAAAAATATTGCTCGAACGATGCATAGAAACTCCAAGAGGTTCTATCGTCGCGGGGCTTAAAGATAAAGCTGTTGAAAGGAAGAACGGAACCAATGAAAAATATATTAAAAGGCATCCTACTGATACTCATTTTTCTTATCCCATGTATATCGGAGCCTTCCGATTTGCCGGCCAAAGAGGAGCAAGCATGTCTTACCTCCTTTTTTAGCAACAGCCTTCACTATACCGGAGAGGGCATGCGCCATTGGTATGAAGATGATGACGGGTTTATGCAGGTTACAAAAATACCTTACAATCAATTGGATTGTAAAAGTTGTCATGTAACGAGCTGCGATACCTGCCATGTAAACCAGAAACAAGCGAAACCGGGTTTCTCAGTAGAAAACGCCCGGGATATGAACACCTGTTTATCCTGTCATAGCCGTGAAGGTTTAACTTTCAAGTTTGATAAACAAAAGGATCAATTAGATGTACACATCGGCGCCGGCATGGTGTGTGCGGATTGCCATTATCGATACGATGTACATGGAGATGGGCGTTTTCGTCCTTCCATGCGGCATCCTGAGGGTGTTCGCGCCAGTTGCCAGGGGTGCCATGTCGAGCAGGAGCGAGAATCGCCTGAATTTGATCCGGACACGGAAAGCCATGGTGTGCATGCAGCCAAACTGGATTGCGCGGCCTGCCATGTCCGTACCACGGTAAGCTGTTACAATTGCCATTTTGATAGTTTCTTAAAAACAGGCAGCCGAAAAGGGACCTTTTTTCCCATGAAAAACTGGATGCTACTGATGAATTACAACGGTAAGGTGACTTCTGGAAACATACAAACCCTGGTTTACAAGAACATAAAGTTTATCGCCTATGCTCCTTATTTTACGCATTCTGTAACTTCAGAGGGCAAAGAATGCAATGATTGCCATCGAAATAAAGCCGTTCTTAAAATGGAAAACGGCGAAAAAGTGCGTTTAGTGGATTTCAAGGATGGTCAGATAATACCTTGGCAAGGTGTCGTGCCGGTAATCGATGGGAAATTGGACTGGATTTTTTTAAACAAAACTGAAAAGGGATGGGAGCCGGTATCCTCCGACGAGGATCCATTGGTGCAATTTGCGGCCTACGGAAGCCCCCTGACCGAAAAACAATTTCAGAAACTTGTTGAAAACGTCTTTGATGATGGAAAAGATCAAGCTAGATGAAAAAGGCAATTTTCGGATAGATTTTTAGTCCTGTTTCGGCTAAAACCCGTATTAATGACAGCCATGCCAGATGGAATAGAGTGGCATGAATTGTGCCTTCTAAATATGATGTTATGATTTCTGCAAATTTAGAGGGCCGGCGCTCAAATGAGGCGAATATTGAGCCAAAGAGGGAGGGCCCTAAATGGGTAAGTCATTCTGGGGATGGGTGAGTTGGTTTGTATTTCTTTTCCTGCTGGATTTTATAATTCCCTTTAAAATCCTGAAAGATAGTCCCACACTAACGGCAAGTTTCTTGTTTTGGGTGCTATGGGTAATTGTAGCCATTGTCAGCATGTTTATCATTTTTCTGCGATGGCAAGAAAATAAATAACCGAAAGGGGAAGGATTTTGAGTGAAAGCGTTTATGCCTGGTTGGCTATATTGATTTATGTCTGTCTGGGGCTCGGCGTGGCCGTTCTGGCCAAAAGGCAGCTGGGCCAGGGCATGACGGAGTTTTTTTTGGCCAACCGTCAGCTTGGCGGCTTTGTTTCGGCGATGACCTACGCGGCTACGACTTACAGTGCCTTTATGATGGTCGGGCTGGCCGGACTTACCTATAAAATAGGCGTGGGCGCCCTGGGATTCGAATTGACCTATCTTTGCGGTCTGGTCCTCGTTGTATTTTTCGGTCCCCGGTTTTGGCTTGTGGGTCGCAGGTTCGATTACCTGACGCATGCACAGCTGCTGGCGGACCGCTATGAGAGCCGGGCGGTCGGCCTTGTCGCCGCCGTGCTGTGCCTGATTTTTTTGATCCCATATGCGGCTATCCAGTTGATGGGGATTGGTTATCTGGTATCCGTTATTTCCAAAGGCGCCATCTCGCTTGTGGCGGCCATGATACTGGCCACCTTAATTGCGATTGTATGGTCGAATATCGCCGGCTTGCGTTCGGTGGCCTGGACAGACGCTTTGCAGGCCTTGATCATGCTGATTACCTCCATTTGGGTTCTCTATTTGGTGGTCCATAAAGGATTCGGTGATTTTAATGCCTTTTTTCAGAAAATGGAGAAGGAAATTCCCCATTTACTTGCCGGTGCCGGCTTATTCAAATTTAATGTATTTTTCGGGCTTGCCTTGCCCTGGCTTTTTTTCCCCCTTTCAAATCCCCAGGTAAGCCAGAGGCTCTTTGTGCCAAAGTCCGTTACGGCATTCAAACAGATGATCGGCGGGTTTCTTATCTTTGGCTTTATTTACACTCTGGTTTCCATCTTCTGGGGATTTTCGGCCAGACTGCTGGTTCCGGGACTCAAAGAGGCAGATTTGGCGACACCCTCACTGCTGGCCCTGCCCATAATTCCGGGCATCATCGTTGTTATTGTGATGGTGGGTATATTGTCAGCAGCCATTTCTACCATTGACTCGATTCTGTTGACCCTTTCATCCATGTGTGCCCGGGACATCGTTAAAAACGGACTTCATGTCAGAATATCCGATAAATCGGAACTCATCATTGGAAAACTCATCATTCCCTTGCTGGCCGTTATATTTTTCCTGTTTGCCTTTTGGGCAGTCGGGAAGTCAGGATTTGCCTTTATGATCGCGCCCCTTTCGGCCGCGGCTTCCGCCGGGCTGTTGATGGCAGTCCCCGCAATAATCGGTGCCTTTTTCTGGAAGCGAGCGACGGCGGCCGGAGCACTCAGCAGCATGATTGTCGGCGCTGGTGTTGTTTTGTTCCTGCAACTCACCGGCTACAAACCGCTGGGCTTGTGGCCCGGAGTTTGGGGCCTGATCGTTTGTCTGATCCTTTATATGGTTGTGAGCCTGTTGACGGTCGCTCCACAAAAGAAGGCTGAAGATTTTATCGGCTATATCGAAAAAAATCTGGCTAAATATAAGTTTCTGTAACACAGGACCCAATCCGGCCCGATATTATGTACCAGAGAATAATTGATTTAGGTAGGATGAGTCCCATGGAAATTAAAGTGAAGATAAAGTTTTTACCTTCGACCATATTGGCCCTGATGATCGTTGCAGCATTTGACAGCATCATTTTTACCCATTCAGGCAGGGCTCAGGGCAGAATAACCGTGGAAACGGCACTTGAAGGAGTCAAATCGATACCAGTTAACAACCTGCGCATCACCGTGGTCTACGACAACAATCCCTACAAAGCAGGATTACCAACATCATGGGGTTTTGCCTGTGTCATCAGGGGAACCGAAAAAACCGTTCTCTTTGACACTGGGGGAAACAGCGCTGTGTTGCTCAATAACATGCAGCAACTCGGTATCGATCCTAAAGAAATCGATGTCGTGGTGCTGTCCCATATTCATGGAGATCACGTCGGAGGACTAAAGGGATTTCTTAGAGAAAATAAAAATGTTGTTGTTTACTTGCCGGAAACATTTCCCATGAAATTTAAAGAAACCTTGAGGGATTCTGGCATAAACATAGCTGCGGTTAATGCGCCAACTTCGATCTGCAAAGGCGTTTATTCGACCGGTATTCTGGGAACTTGGATAAAAGAGCAGTCATTAATCGTTTCTACCGACCGGGGTCTAATCGTAATTACCGGATGTGCCCACCCGGGTATTGTTAAAATCCTAAAGAGCGCAAAAGAATTGATCGAAGATAAAATTCTTTTTGTGACGGGGGGATTTCATCTGGGCGGAATGAGCGAGCCGCAATTAAGAGAAATTATTAATGACTTTAGAAAATTGGGTGTAAAACACGTGGGTCCCTGCCATTGTTCGGGAGATTTGGCCAGACGAATGTTTAAACAAGAATACGGTGACGGTTATATGAATGTGGGAGTTGGCAGGCGGATCGAACTGCCATAACGTCAACGGCGGCTTTTTCGGAGCTGTGGTGTATATATACCTCTATTGATGTTCTTTCGTTCCATGAAGGGTTTATCTCATGTATCGAGATAGTTTTCAACTAGGTAGAATAAAAACCCAATATTCCAACATTCCACAATTCCATTATTCTCCGCCTCCGGCGGATGGACGAAGCAAGCTCAGTTCAAAAAATAATGCCGGCATTATGGCCTTGCCGGCCGCCAATGATGCCGAGGAAATTTACAGGAGGGAAAACAGAAAGGGCTCTATATTGGTTGCAAATGGTGACAAAAAAATCAGAAAACAACTTTCGACCATACTTGATCGAATGGGATATGATGTCGTTGTTTCAGGCAACGGCGAGGAAGCCTTAGATCTGTTCATAAAAAAATCATTCGACATCGTCTTTGCGGCTCTAAAAATGCCGGGTATGGACGGTTTAACCTTATCGCTTCAAGTCAAAGCAACATCTCTGAACACCCCCGTTGGTCTGATACTCGATGAAAACATAAAAAATATTACGAATAGGACAAGGGCCGGTCGAATTGATTTTATTATATTCAAACCTTTTAAATTCAAGGAGATTCAGAAAACAGTGCGATATTTTTTGAGAACTGGAAGATATGATAATCGGGCCTTTTTATGAAGTTGATACTGTTGCGCTCATTATCAGATCTGGGTCCTGGACTGAAGGTCAAAAATTATGCCGCAGTTTTTGTGATATATTCTGAAGCATATCTGCCGTCATAGATTCGAGATCATATTCCGGCATCCAGCCCCATTCCTTACGGGCCGCGCTGTCGTCCAGGCTATTGGGCCAGGAGTCGGCTATCACTTGTCGCAGGGGGTCTATTTGATAATCCAGGGTGAATTCCGGAATTCTTTTTTTGATTTCCGCCCCAATGGTCTCGGGTGCTAGCATCATCGCTGTCAGATTGAATGCGTTTCGGTGTATCAGCTTGCTTGGGTCGGCTTCCATGAGTTCGACCGCCGCCCTCAATGCATCCGGCATATACATCATGTCTAAAAAGGTTCCCTCTTTCAAATAACACGTGTATTTCTTATGCCTGACGGCTTCGAAGTATATTTCAACGGCATAATCGGTGGTACCGCCTCCGGGAGGCGTTTTGTAAGAAATGAGACCCGGAAAGCGGACTCCCCGGGTATCGACACCATATTTTTTAAAATAATAATTGCAGAGCAGTTCACCGGTAACTTTGGTTATCCCATAAATGGTCGCAGGGTGCTGGGTTGTATCCTGCGGGGTTTTTCATTTTGAAAGGAACCTGCGAGGCATGCCCACCGAAAAGAAAAGGATCAAACCCAAAGATAGCAATCTTTGGGTTTTCAAAAGAGGATTCATATGAGAGACAAAAACAAGACAAAAGCTCAACTTATTCGTGAGTTAGAGGAGTTGCGACAAAAAGTACCTCTCAAAAGCGAATCGGGACAGGTCGTGGAGCTTGCGGCTTCAAGTATAAACATCACCGAAGATAAAGAGCTCGAAGAGATCCTGGGAAAAAGCGAACAAGAATTTAAGACAGGAAATAAACGTGCGCGAAAAGGCTGAAAAGGAGCTGCAAGCCAGCGAAATGATGCTTTCCACAACGATTGATGCGCTCCAGGATCTATTAGTGGTCATCGACAAGGATTTTCGTGTCGTGATGTCGAATTGGAAAGACCATGATTACATTCCAGAAAAAAACGGTCAGGGTCACCCCTTTTGTTATGAAGCGTTTCTGGGCCGCAAAAAACCCTGTAATCCCTGCCATGCCATGGAGGTGTTTGCCAGTGGTATAACAAAGCAGCTTGAGGCTACCAATCTCATTGATGGCAAGATCCGGGATGTGCACGTGCTTCCGATGTTTGATGATAAAGGAGAGGTAATCGCGGTAATCGAGCACCTCCGTGATATTACCGCGCGCAAGCAGGCAGAGGAATCACTGATAGAAAGCGAAGCAAAATACCGTGAACTTTTTGAGAATGAATCGGATGCGGTGATGATTTTTGATGCAGAGACCTTGCGGTTTGAAGACGCCAACAGGGCCACTTTAGATCTTTACGGGTATTCCAAGGAAGAATTTTTGACCTTAACCGTCGAAGATATCTCAGCCGAAAAGACAAAAACAAGGGTTGCTGTAAAAAAAGTTAAAGACCGGGAATTAGACAGCAAATATGTGCCTTTGCGCTATTTTAAAAGGAAAGACGGCTCGATATTTCCGGGTGAAATATGTGCCGGGACCTTTGTTACAGGAGGAAGAAAAAAGATCATCGGGGCCGTACGCGACATTACCGAACGCGTTTCCATGCAGGAGTCGCTGCAGAATAGTGAAAATCGATTTCATGAGCTTTTTAACAACATGAGAAACGGGGTTGCCGTATTTCAGGCGGTCGATGACGGCAAGGATTTTATCTTTGTCGACTTCAACAACGCCGCAGAACGGTTAGATAACATTAAAAAGGAAGATCTTCTTGGAAAAAGATTGCTGGAAATGTATCCGGGCGTCAAGGAGTTTGGCCTTTTCGATGTACTGCAGAGCGTGTGGAGAACCGGAAAGCCTCAGCATCATCCCATCAACTTTTATGAGGATGGCAGAATAAGCGCATGGCGGGAAAACTATGTGTACCGTTTGCCGTCCGAAGAGATCGTTGCAGTTTTCGAAGACATTACGGATCGCAAACAGATGGAGCAGACTTTGCGGGAAAGCCAGCAGCGGTTTAAGAGTATTTTTGAAAATGCCCCCATCGGGTTTTATCGGACTACCCCTGACGGCCGAATCCTGGATGCCAACCCGGCCTTAATTCAGATACTTGGATATACATCCTTTGAAGAGTTGGCTACCGTCAACCTTGAAACCCCAGATTATCACCCGGAATATTCGCGTCGTGAATTTCAGGAACGCATTGAACGCGATGGTGAAATCAAGGGGCTGGAATCATTCTGGAAGCGATCAGATGGGACCTTTAGGCATATTCGTGAAAATGCCCGCGCCATTCGAGATGCTGATGGAAATATCATCCAGTATGAAGGTACCGTAGAAGATGTTAACGATCAAAGGCAGGCCGAAAAACTAATTATTAACCTTTCCCATGAGCTGATCAAAGCTCAAGAATCAGAGCGCCAAATGATTTCCCGCGAGCTGCATGACCGCATTGCGCAGGATCTTTCCACCCTGCTGATCGGTCTGGACACCCTTTCTGATCATCGACCAAATGTAATCCCCGAAGTCCGGAAAAAAGCTTTGGAATTATCAGAAATACTTAAAGGAACCATAGGGTCTGTAAGGGATCTCTCCTATGAATTGCACCCTCCGGGCCTGGATGACATGGGGCTTATCCAGGCACTTTCAATGTATTGCGATGAATTTGCCGGAAAAAGCGGGCTGAAGGTTGACTTCCAAGCCATAGGTATGAGCGATTTGGGACTGGATTTCGACACTGAAATGAATCTTTACCGCCTGATACAAGAGGGGCTCAATAACATCCGCAAGCACGCCGCCGCAAAAAATGCGACTGTCAAGCTGATCGGGACCTATCCGAATATCATTCTGCGCATTGAAGATGACGGTAAAGGATTTGATATAGAAGAGCGGACGCGCACAGCAGATAGAGAAAAACGCATGGGCCTGCGTAGCATGAACGAAAGGGTCGGCCTGATCCAGGGAGAAATGCAAATTAAATCACAACCCATGAAGGGCACCCGGATCTTTATTAAATTTCCCTATCAGGAGAAAAAGCATGGTTCAAAAGAAAACCATATTGATCGTTGATGACCATGGTCTTTTCAGGGATGGACTTAGAGCGATTATTGAGCGTGATGCCACTTTCGAAGTGGTTGGGGAAGCCGGAAATGGGGGTGATGCCCTGAAAATAGTTCAAGAAGTCAAACCGGATGTGGCGCTTATTGATATATCCCTGCCGGATCAAAGCGGCATTGAATTGACTCGGGATGTTTTAAAGTTTTCACCAAAGACACGGATCATTATTGTCAGCATGCATTCTAAAATAGACTATATCGTGGGGTCATTCCGCGCCGGAGCCACTGGCTATGTGGTTAAGGAATCCGCTTCCGAAAATCTTATACAAGGGATCAAAACTGTCTTAATAGGCGATTTCTTCATGGACACTTCCGTCTCTCAAAAAGTTGTCAAGAAGTTAGCCGGATTACAGAAAAAAGAGATAAAAGTAACTGATGATGCATATGATACCTTGACTCCCCGTGAACAAGAGGTCATGGCACTGGTGGCCGAAGGGCGTTCCACCAATGAAATTGGTGAAATGCTTTTCATCAGCCCCAAAACCGTTGAAAACCACCGCTCCAGCATTATGCGCAAGCTGGACCTCCACAACACGATCGATATCGCGCGCTATGCTGCCAAACTCGGCATCATCGACATCGATCTTTGGAAAGAATAACCCCGCCTTCAACAACCGTGGATGTCCATTGTTAGCCGTTCTGCGTATCTCTTTTTGCAGTTTTATCACTAGATCGTTTGCTCGATATTAACCAAGACCAATTATCTTTCTTAGTCGTGATTTTCCGAGTGGTCCGGGATAATTCCCTACCTATGGGTGCTTTCCTCACAAAAATGAAGCCTTCTCCCTATGGACAAACCGATTCATTTAGGCAATAGGGTACTGTGAGGTTATGGTCTAATAGCCTGAAAGCCGGCAGCCGTCATAACAAAAGAGAAGATATCCGAGTTGCAGGATAATTCACCTGACATAACGCACCTGATTCGAAGTGTGCAGCGTCTTGAGGGAAATCCGGATTGTTTCCTCACGGCAAACGGACATTGTGATCGCCTGGACTGTGTTTGGCGCGTCTACTGTCTGGAAAAATCGCAAGATCATCCGGTGGAGAAAAAGGAGATATCCGATGAAAAAGATCGTGATTTTATCCGATAATTCAAGTGGTAGTTACAGCTGGATTACGCTGCTCAATGCCCTTTTCCCCGAATGTGAAATTGAAATCCGGTTGGTTTCACCCGAAGTTGAGGTCCTGGAGTCCAATCGGTCTGGCTCCTTTACCAGGGAGCCCATAACAGACGAACTGGCGAGGTGATCATGCCAAAAATATGCAGACCTGCTGGTTATTGTTTATAAAACCGGAGGTTTTGATGCGATGGATAGAATCAAAGAGGCAGTCGCTGATGCATTGGTAAAACCTGGGTTGAGAATTTAAGGGTTCAACGTTCCAGGTTGCAAAAAAAGACAGCTCGTATCAAAATTTGTTCTTGCCCGGTTGGGGTTGGATATTTCATTTCGCAGTTTTGCTAAGCATTAATTTGGAATTTTTCTAAATCCGGCTTTGAAACGATAATGATTTTGAAAGCGGATTCAGCTAATTATTTGTAATCATAAGGGTAATCCAAAAATATGTTAAGATGGCACACTTTATGCTGTGCAATTATTGAAGTCACTGCTCAAAAATTTCAGTTAATTTTCCAGAACACCGTTTCACCCCGATGAGCTCATATCAGTTGGGGCGGTATTATTTTATTTCTCACAGATTAAGAAAAATGGCACACAATTTTAAGATTTTGAGGCATCGAACCAATGGTAATCTGTACCTGAATTTAATCGGGGATTTTGACGGAAACTCGGCCCTTGAACTGTTCAATGTGCTGGAAGAGAATATGGACAACACAGAACGAGTATCGATTAACACCAGCAACTTGAAGAAGTTACATCCATTTGGACTACAGTTATTTAACGCGAACTTTTCAAAAATTAAGCACCATCAGACCTGCGTAGAGTTCATCGGCGAGAAGGCGGATCAAATTACATCAATTTAAAAGTAATAAGGTGAGCCAAAGTGGAGCCTTCTACCAACAAAAGAGCTAGTGAGCGTCGCAGTTATTCTGCCCCTATCGTGTTCTCATATTTCAATAAAGAGCCTTCTTTTGATGCTCGGACGCTTAATCACTGCACGGGTGGTATGTGTTTTAAATCACGCACCTCCCTTCGGCCCGGAGCAACCGTTTATATCAGGGTAAAAAACTTTCACCCGAATGGTTCCTGCCACGGCGATTGCGAAGGATTACGCTCAGCAACCCTCGCAGATGTGAAATGGTGCAAAGAAATACCTGATGCAAATGTTCCCTCTTATGGTATTGGCGTCAAATATTACGAACCGGTATATTAATTCCCGTGTATACGCTGTCTCGTGTATTTGCCTATCCCTGGCCGACTTCCGCCAGGAGGGGCGGCTGTAGCAGGCATACTTTTCTGGTGGGCAAAAGTGGGCGGTTAGCGACCTGCCTGCAGCGTCAAAAAAAACAGGTGGGCAGGTCGCAATGACCGTTGATATGAAACAAGCTGACGGAAATTAGACTTTAACGTCCAAGCATAAGATATCGGGAAGCATTTTTGGTTCTAGGAGATAAAGTGGATACAATTTTTTTTCGTGATGATGGCGAACCGAGCCTGAAGATTTATGAAAATGAGCCAACAGAAGACAATGAAGGTGAAATGCGCTTCGATAGTTTGCCGTTGCTGGATTTGCGTGATCAAAACATTGAGTCAAGGATTGAGCGGCGGAGACATAAGCGATTTGGGGTGGATATATATGCGTTTGCCTTAATCAGGTCCGTTACTACAAAGCCGATAGAAATCCATGATCGAGGTATGGGGGAGATAGCATGTTCTATTTTTCGGTCTAAGCCGGCTAAACTGGGTCGCATACATAACATCAGCATGGGCGGTCTTATGTTTCGTTATGTCGATAGTAAAGTGCAATCAAGGGAATCACCTGTGATAGACATTTTATTAGCCGATTGTGGATATTACCTGGAAGGTCTGCGGTTTAGATCTATTTCAGATCTTTTGTTGCCAAACGATTTCCTAGGGGATTTTATACAAATGGGACAGCTTCATGTAGAATTTGAGAGGTTGACGCCTTACCAGATAGCTAAGTTAGAATATTTAATTGGGGAGGTGATATTAAATTCAAAAAGAGATATAGATTTTCGCTATTAGTAAAAGGAGGCTTTAATGAGTATTAAAAAACAATTCCTTAAAACCAAACCGGTATGCAAAGTGACGTTTCGAATTCATAAGGAGCTTGGAATTTCAGCTAAAACCGCTCATATTGTTGGAGAATTTAATGGTTGGAGTTTTTTGGCCACACCGATGAGGAAGCTAAAATCCGGAGCATTTACGACGACTTTAGATCTCGAGCAAGGCAGAGAATACCAGTTTCGGTATTTGTTGGATAAAAAGGATTGGGAAAATGATGCGGATGCTGACAAATTCGTCCCAACACCGTTTGAAGACAGTGAAAATTCAGTTATTGTTCTCTAAAAGAAAATAAAAATGTCCACTCCTACTGCCCAACCCCGAATTCTTTTTGTAACCCCTGAAGTCACATTTATTCCGAATAGCTCGGAACATATGATCCGTTATATGGTCGCTGATAGCGGAAGATTTGCCGATAGTATGGCAGCTCTAATTGTTGCTTTATATGATCTGGGGGTCGATGTGCATGTGGCTCAGCCGGACTACCGGCAAATATTCAAGACCTCCTTGCAGGAGAATCAGGATAAAAAAGCGAAAAAGATGCCAGCAGAACGGGTGCATCTTACGGAAGATCGGGTATTTTTTTATTCCAGGGACCCCGATTTAAATTATGAATGGGAAAATGTCAAGATTTCTCTTGCCTTTCAACGGGAGGTCATCAATCAGATCATACCACGGGTACAACCGGATTTAATCCACTGTCACGATTGGATGACAGGTCTGATCCCATCCATGGCCAAAAAAATGGATATCCCTTGTCTTTTCACAGTTCACAACAGCCATTCCGCTAAAAGCTATCTTTCCTATATCGAAGACATGGGGATTGATGCAGCGGCGTTCTGGCAATACCTGTTTTATGATCGATATCCGGCTAACTATGAAGAAACACGGGAGACCAATCCTGTCAATTTTCTTTTAAGCGGCATACTTGCGGCTCCTGCCGTCACTATAGCCTGCTTTGCTTCCTTGATGAAAAGAGAGCAAAATCAAAATCCCTCCGTTGAATTACCACGGAGTATGATTTTGGCGGATAAATTGATCAAGGATTATGCATCTATCCAGAATACTCAATTGCTTAAAGTTCAGCATTACGTTGAAACCTATGAAAGGATGCTTCAGCGTCCAATAATCAATATAAATATGAAAAATCATAAATCTCACTCAATAAATGCCCGCATCGCAGCGTAACAAGCGTAACATCGGTAAGATAGAGTATAGATAACTTTCGGCTCCGATAATTCGGCAATTTTTACTAGACAATTCGCTTTTTACCTTCCTTACGTTCCAAAAACATTTAGCTTGGATTCTTCCCATTAATCTTCTCGACATTCTCCCCAATATAGCGATTCGTAAATTTACTAAATGAAATTTCGAAATTTTTCTAAAACTAGCAAGGCTAGAAAAATTTTATTGTAACGAGATTAAATTTAAGTATTTGTAATTATTAAAACTATTAGAACTCAGACAATATGGCATATTTCATGCTATTTAATTAATAAGAAGGATTAAAGATGTTTAAGAGTGGCTTCAAAATTTCTATCTTACTATTTCAGAGATTTGATTAGCAGCAGGTGATGCAGAATACGAAAAAGGCAGCGCCACTTAGATATTTGACTTAGGCCATAATCAGACTGGAAAAGTCATAAAAGAAGGATCGGATCATGTATGAAACTCATGATGATGTCATCAAGGGGAAAAGGTTGCCACGGGTCGGACAAACCGTCCGGAGTAAAAAGTATGGAACCCTTTGGCGCGTAATCGAGAAAAAAGAGGTCTGGCAAAATACAACGGATGATCCGGAAACCGGTGAGCCGCGCTTGATGCCAGCAATTAATTTGACTTACTGGCGAATAAGAGAAGGGGTACAGCAGGGAATCGGCAAAATGTTGGGTTATGCCTATACGCTCCACGATAATACATTTGAAGCGCATTGGGAAGTTGTCAAAGAAAAATGAACTTTTCAAGCGGGCCAGTTTCAGAGAAGAAAACAACAGTGAGCATTGAAAACCAGCAGCAGCTTAATCCTCTGGGGTTTGTGAAATGACAACCCTTAGAATAATACGCGATGGAATAGGCGTCTTTTAGCTTTGTCATAAAGATCGATGTTCACAGGTTGAAAAACTGATTTTCCTTCCACAGTTCTACATGAATGACAAGTAAACATTAAAGGAGGTGTTGAAAAATGTACGCAGGATATAACAAACCTTATAAAAAGTCTGTTTCGCTTCGCAACGAGGTAGATCTTCTCTTGCATTTTCCCTTTGGGGGTCTAATTGGCGGTGAATTACTGCCGCATGCCCATATTCCGAAAGCAGCACGCAACATTTTCGTCAAGGCAAAACGACCCCCTCAGAAAAGTACCATTAAGTATCATTGGTAAATCGCTAAAAGTCAGAGGCGAATGGAATCTGGAGAAAGAAACAAATGATGCACTTCACCATTGATGGGACAGGCCCTTCTGATCCCAAATGGTGATCTTTATCTCTGATCAAGCCTGGAAAAAATAATTGCTGGTGAACAATGGAAATAATCGCGGTATTCAAACATGCATTAATGATTACATTTTTCGTGTTCGTGATGATGCTGCTGGTGGATTTTATCGATATGGCCAGCAAGCGGCGGATATCGGAGATCATAAAAGGCGGGTATTGGCGGCAGTATACGCTGGCCTCTTTTTTGGGTTCTACCCCGGGTTGCCTGGGTGCTTTCATGAACGTAAGCCTGTACGTACACGGCATGATCAGCTTTGGCGCTGTGGTGGGCGGCATGATTGCCACCTCCGGAGATGAAGCCTTTGTGATGCTGGCCCAGTTTCCGGCGACAGCGCTTGCTC
>JASFPE010000083.1:0-14363 GCA_050116155.1 Desulfobacterales bacterium | reverse complement strand
GCTTTTGCCTGGGAGAAGGTATCGTGGATACGCCGGATGATTTTACATCGATCGGGTATTGTGAAGACGGTGACACCAACGTCATCACCGTGACATTACAGGCATCGCGGCGCGAAAAGATTCCCCAACTATTGGATCGTCGCGGTTTTATTAGCCAGACAAGCTGCGGGATATGTGGAAAGGAGTTGGTCAAAGATCTTTACCAACTCATCCAACCCGTAAAAAACAATTCAAACATCAATCTCAACAAAGCCTTAAATTGCCTCAAGGAACTCTCCGCTCTTCAACCTCTGCGCGAAAAAACACGGGCATCTCACGCGGCTGTTTTGTATGGTTCGAATTTCGATGTGTTGGCAATAGCAGAAGATGTCGGACGACACAATGCCCTGGATAAAGCCATCGGTAAGGTCTTTTTAGACCGCAAGCTCGACCAGATAGCCTTTGCCATATTATCCTCACGCATCAGCTATGAGCTGGTTCAAAAAGCAGCGCGTGCAAAGATTCCCATAATTCTGGCCCATTCGCGCCCGACTGCACTTGCCGTGGAGTTAGCCAAAAAGCTCAATATCTCTCTAGCTGCTTTAGATGATGATGATAAAGGCTTGTATATTTTCTGTGGAGAGCAGCGCCTTAAAGCTTAGATGCGGTTTTTGGGTTTAGTCGTTGGGTATATTAAATTAAAAAGCTTGGCATCCCGGTTGTTTAAATTTGTGGGTTTAACACCATAGCGCATAAAATGAATGAGACCCTTTAACTTGCTCTGGTAACTTGCACATTTGCCATTTGACGAGCTGCCTTTTCGACAGACACGCCACGCCTCAAGGGCCTCTTTTTCAGCCAGGCAGATTATATCAAAATAATCTTCTCCTTTGACATAATCTGCGAAATGTTCAAAATCATACGTTGCTGATATCATGACTATTCCTTTCGATCAGACATGTATCAAATCGTCTGATTTTACGTTCGTTATTTTTATCTGATAAATGGTTGTAAAGAGATTTCTGGTTAAATCAGGCCGTGGAGTAAAGCATCGGAGAGGTTGATGTCAAAGGCAATTAGGAGAAAATAAATCTAAGCTTGATAGGAGTTATGAACAACCGCTAAGTTATCGAGCTTACTCATTTAAATCGATTAAACCACACAACTCTCTTAAATTATTGTATTTTTAGATAAAATAGATATTAAATAATATCAGTTAGTTAAGATTTATTAACAATTTGTCTATAACTACAAAATAGACAAAATCTCACAATTTCTGCGATAAACACTAATTTTTAAAAAATGAAATGAAAATCCACCCTATCGATAGCCGAATATTCATATTTTCACCAAATGTTAAAAAAAATCCTAATCGTTAATAATTTTAGAAACGCTAACATTTTTCTAACAAAACTTCTGTAGCTAAAATTATGATTACAATGCAAAACCAATTTTGGAAAACAAAATCCCTAGCAGATATGACACCAGTTGAATGGGAATTGCTCTGTGACAACTGTGGGCGTTGTTGTCTGCAAAAGATCGGCGATGGAGAGTCGGGCAAAATAAAGTTTCTTGCGATTTCATGTGAGTATCTCGATATATCTACTTGTCGTTGTCTGGTCTATGAAAATCGTAAACGCTTGAAACCGGATTGCGTGAAACTTTCTCCAAAGAAACTAACCCAAGCGATGGGATGGTTGCCCGATACGTGCGCCTACCGAAAGCTAGCCGAGGGTAAGGAATTAAATTGGTGGCATCCATTGGTCTCCGGTGATCCGAATACAGTTCACCAGGCGGAGATATCTGTTCGAAATAAAGTTACTACTGGAGGCTATCTTAAGCTGGAAACAATCGATAAAATTTTACTTTAAATAAAAAAATTATAATTAATTAGCGCTGCATGCGAATGGAAGGCGGATGCCTCAAGACTCTGGGCAGCGAGCCGGTACCTCCCTGCGATGCCTTCCATTCGCATTTTCAATTTTAAACATATTAACGATGCAACCATTTGGCGCAAAACAATTGGCGGGCGTGACTGGAAGATTTATTGATATTATTTATTTTTTTACAGTTCGAAATTACAACTCATAAATTCTGTTTTCCTTGGAGGTATTTATTCCTTGAATGCTTCACCAATACTTCATTTTAGTAAAAGTTCAAAATACTGGCTGATTAGCTCAATTTTCGTGTTTTTGATAAGTCTGCTTATATTTCTATTCCGAAACCATTTCCATCCATTAATCGTGATCTTGATTGTATTTTTCACCCCTGCGACGTGGTTAATCCTGTATTACTTAACAAGATTAATGGTCAATCAAAACGCAAAATGAACAAGACATTTGGTAAACCGGTTCACCAGGTTAAGCTGCTGAAGGGTAGACTTTCCGACTCCGGAGCACTCCATTGGGAATTGAGGTTGTGGATGAGAAAATGCCTGCAGTAAAGTAAGAATAAGTCATCACCTGTTTACTATTAAAATGTCTGGACCTGACCGGTCAGGAGGAACAACTTCAGGTGGGACCGCAATCGCAAGGTTCTGAAACCGGCGCAAGATTTATCTTTTCTTGAATCTGAACAACAGGCACTTCTTTCTTCACTGGTTTAAACCGTGCCTGAACTCTCTGAAATACCGGCTTTATTGAAATGAACAAGATAATCAGAGTTCCTGCCAGGCCGGCCCAAAACGGGATGATTTCAGAAGCCTGCCCGATCATCGCCTGGGCAGATATGTTCATCGCCCCATAAATCTGATCGACGATCAATCCGAAAAATACCGCCGATACGGCAATAGCGGTAAGATAAATAGCGGTGGCCCGCTTTCCCAAAATTCCTGCCAAAACCGTCAAAGACGCGATGTTGGTTGCCGGTCCGGCCAACAGGAACACCAGGGCCGCTCCCGGGCTGACCCCTTTTAAAATCAGGGCCGCTGCAATCGGTGTTGATGCGGTGGCACAGATGTATAACGGAATGCCAACAGCCAGCATAAGAAGCATGGCCGGCAAACCTGTGCCAAGGTATTTGCCGAACACATCGTCGGGAATGAGCACGGTAATCACGCCGGCCAGTACAAGCCCAACCAAAAACCATCCGGCTAAATCTCCCCAGAGGTCGGAGACGGCAAATCTGAAACCGGCCTGAAGTTTTTCCATAAAGGTGTGATGGTGCCGATGCTCTTCGGGAGAACAGTTGATACCATCGCAACAGCCGTCCACCGGACAGGTGAGGTCCGGTGTAATTTGCCTAATGCCACTGCCAGAATTAAAAAGGTTTTCAGCAATTCCGGCTGCAGCAGCCGTGGCAAAGGCCACCACGGGACGTGCCACGGTCATGATGGGATCCAGCAGGGCATAGGTGATAGAAATGGAATCTACCCCTGATTCCGGTGTAGAAATTAGAAAGGCTGTTGTGGCACCGTTACTGGCACCCTGTTTCCGCAGCGACACGGCTGCGGGTAAGACACCGCAAGATCAAAGGGGAAAGGGAATGCCCAGTAATGCTGATTTTAACACGGAAACAAACCGGCCGCGCCCAAGGTGTTTGGCAACCGAACCCGGGTTGAGAAACACCCGCAGCAATCCGGCGATAATCAGACCGAAAAGAATATATACCGAAGAGTCAAGCAATAATTCCCAGGATGCTGCCAGTACATTAAATATAAAGTTCAAACTCAATTAACCTCCCATTTCGATTCGGCATGGGGCATGGAGCATGGGGCATGGGGTTAAAAACCTGATATATGGAGGACTGCATCTCCATGCGCCTTGCTCCGCACTCCAAGCCCCTAGCCCCAGGCCGAATCTTTAGAATTTATAAACCACAATCTAATAATTACTCTTGTATATGCTCCAGACCTATATTCAGCAACTGGGACACATGCTCATCATCCAGCGAATAGTAAATAATTTGGCCATCGCGGCGGCTTTTGACCAATGCCAGATCTTTCAGCCGGCGTAACTGGTGCGAAACAGCAGAGTCAGTTAATCCGGTAAATGCAGCCAGATCACATACGCACATTTCAACATTTCTCAAGGCCATGACAATCTTGAGGCGGTTCGGGTCTCCCAGCACCTTGTAGGTCAGTGACAATCGATCCAGTTCATGCGCGGAGATAACCTCCCGGCGGGCCTTCTCAACCCGATCGAGATGAACCACCCGGATTTGACACCCGTCTTCGTCAATCAGCCTGGCTCTGGAAGAACTCATCGATTATTTCCTTTAATATTTGAACAATTGTTCAAATATTAGTACACTTCGGCGAATCCGTCAACAATTATTTTTAAAACATCGCTCTTGCCTATATTTAGCAAATTTTGATAAAAATGCACCCTCAGTATCAGTTCTAACAATTATTTAACCTTGGCTTAACAAGCTATTAACAGTAAATTAATACTTTTGCCCGAAATTAAGGCGAATTTCCATACTGGGGCTTCAACCAATTGGAATGTTGGGCACGAAGTGAAGCTTTAGCGCTATGATGGAATAGAGGCAGAAGCTTAGACCTCCGATAGCACCTAATATTTTCATTAAATTATAGAAATACCGAGGTATGATATATGGCAAAAGAACGTATATTGGTCGTTGACGACGAAGAAGATATTCTTGAACTCGTCACCTACAATCTGACCAAAGAAGGCTATCACATAAAGGGAGCCACCACCGGAGAAGCGGCATTAAAAAAAATCCAATCCGAATCTTTTGATCTGATCGTGCTTGATCTCATGCTTCCGGGAATAGATGGTCTGGAAGTGACCAAATCATTAAAAAACAATCCCAAAACGCGTAATATTCCCATTGTCATGCTAACCGCCAAAGGCGACGAGGCCGATATTGTTACCGGTTTGGAATTAGGGGCTGATGATTACATCACCAAGCCTTTCAGTCCTCGGGTGCTTATTGCGCGGGTGCGCGCCGTTATCCGACGCGTATCAGAAGAGCCACAAGACGAGACATCGGTACTTCGCATCCACGAACTGGAAATTGATCCCGGAAGACGTAGTGTGCTGGCCGGCGGGAAACCGATCGAATTAACATTTACTGAATTTCAGGTTCTCTTGATATTAGCCCGACGCCCAGGTTGGGTGTATACCCGCACCCAAATCGTCGATGCCGTTCGCGGTAGCGACTACCCTGTCACCGATCGCAGCGTGGATGTGCAAATTGTCGGACTACGTAAAAAGCTAGAGTCTTTCGGCAATTATATTGAAACTGTACGGGGAGTAGGATATAGATTCAGTGAAACCCCATGAACAAGCGTAAAAAATTAATCTGGCAAATTTTTCCCTCCTATTTGCTGATCACCCTCCTTTCTCTGTTTGCAGTCAGTTGGTATGCATCGAAATCATTGCAGCAATTCTATCTGGATCAAACGGCCAAAGACTTATATGCCAGGGCGCAACTTCTGGAAAAATTAGTGATCGGCCATTTATCGCCGTTGGATGCGCTATCGGTAGATTCCGTATGTAAGGTCATGGGCAAATCGACTGAAACCCGATTTACGATCATACTGCCGTCGGGTATGGTCGTGGGAGATTCCATTGAAACGCCCAACCAGATGGACAACCATGCCAATCGACCCGAAATAAAACAGGCATTCATGGGAGGAACTGGTCGATCCATTCGTTACAGCAATACACTTCGGCAGGAAATGATGTACGTGGCCGAACCGATTACACATAATGAAAGACGCGTCGCAGTGGTAAGAGCATCACTGCCAATAACCTTTATTGAAAATGAACTGAATTCCATTCGCATAAAAATCGTTATCGGCGGTGTTATCATCGCCCTTTTAGCAGCCGGAATCAGTTTGGTTATCTCTCGACGCATCACCCGTCCCCTCGAAATGATGAAAAAAGGAGCAGACCGCCTTGCAGGCGGTGATTTAAGTTATCGCCAGATAATACCTGAATCCACCGAGATGGCAGGCCTGGCTGAAGCAATGAACCAGATGGCTGCCCAGCTCGAGGATCGGATCAAAACGGTTATCAACCAGCGCAATGAGTTTGAAACCGTTCTCTCCAGTATGCTGGAAGGCGTTATGGCTGTGGATGGCGAAGAACGAATAATTAGTATGAACCAGGCGGCTGCCAAATTATTTGGAATCGACTTTAACACATTTCAGAACCGCAGTGTGCAGGAAGTTATTCGCAATCTTAATTTGCAGCAGTTTATCCGTACAGCACTCTCAAGTAAGGAACCATTACAAGAAGATATTACCCTTTACCAAAATCCGCAGCGCATACTTGACGTAAAAAGCTCGCCATTATTAGACGCCATTCAGGACCCGATTGGGACATTAATCGTATTCAACGATGTCACCCATTTTCGCCGACTGGAAGATATGCGCCGTGATTTTGTGGCCAATGTGTCCCACGAAATCAAAACGCCATTGACCGCAATCAAAGGGTTTGTTGAAACGCTTCACCATGGAAAGGTCGAAACAGAAGAAGAAACCACGCGCTTCCTTGAAATCATTCAAAAACATGTGGATCGCTTAAATTCAATTATTGAAGATCTGCTGACGTTGTCGAGAATCGAGCAAGAAGATGAAGAGAAAACCATTACGCTTCAAATGGGTAAAATTAGCGATGTAATTCAGGCAGCTGCTCAAATTTGCCGATCCAAGGCCGAAGAAAAAAATATTCAAATTGATATTTTGGACCACGACAAGATAAATGCCAAATTTGACCCTCCTTTGCTGGAGCAGGCCGTGGTTAATTTACTCGATAATGCCATAAAATACAGTGACCCGGAAAGTGCCATTGGGGTAAAGGCTGTAAAAATAGATTTCGAAATTTTGATAAGCGTTGAAGACCATGGCAGCGGTATCGCCCAAAAACACCTGCCGCGGTTATTTGAGAGATTTTATCGCGTGGATAAAGCCAGAAGTCGCCAGCTAGGCGGTACCGGCCTTGGGCTTGCGATCGTAAAACACATTGCCCAGGCCCATGGTGGCCGGATTTCAGTAAAAAGCACCCTCGGCAAAGGTAGCGTCTTCACCATTCATCTTCCGGCAGATTCATTATGATTTGCCATTGATTTAGCCCCCCCTAACATGCTATGCCCTCGTCAACATCTTTTTCTATCATCACAGAACAACCATATTTTCACCGGACAGCATAATCTTGCCTTCATTTTATAAAGTATCTAGGCTTTTATTCATTAAATTTATTAGTTATAGAAAAGAATCAGATGGCATCTGAATTCTACATCTTAATCATCGGCTACATCTTTGGTTTCTATATGGCCTGGAATATCGGTGCCAATGATGTGGCCAATTCCATGGCTTCGGCGGTTGGAGCCAAAGCCATCACCATTCGGCAGGCGATTTTTATTGCCGGGATTTTAAATATCGTCGGTGCCACCTTTATTGGGACCCATGTCACCAATACCATCCGCAAAGGAATTGTCTCGACCGATGTGCTCACCGATCCGCACCTGGCGCTTATCGGCGCCCTGTCCGCGCTGCTGGCAGCCGCTCTGTGGGTGTCGTTTGCAACCTGGAAAGCGTTGCCGGTGTCCACGACCCATTCCATTGTGGGCGCGATGATAGGTTTTGGCATCATGGCCGGCGGTTTCTCCGTAATCAATTGGGGCAAACTGGCGGCCGTGGTTGCGAGCTGGATCATTTCCCCGGTATTCGCCCTGGCAATCGGTTTCATCATGTTTAAAACCATCACACGGTTGATATTATCCAAAAGGGATCCCTTCTCTTTGTCTTTGAAATTATCGCCATTGTTTATCGGCATTGCATTTTTCGTGATTGTGCTGTCGTTTTTGTTTAAAACCCCTTTGGGCAAAAAATTAGCCATCGACACACCCATGGCGCTTCTGATCGCATTAATATTGGCGATCGGACTGGGCTTTGCGGGAATGAAAGTATTGGGCCGATACACCAAAAAAAGAGAATCAAGCGGGGCAGAAGATATCTTTCGAAAAATCCAGATCGGAACATCTTGCTATGTTGCCCTGGCTCAGGGCGCCAATGATGTGGCCAATTCCATCGGGCCCCTGGCGGTGATCTATTTTATAGTCAAAACCGGAGAAATTGGGACAAAGGTTCCGGTACCGATATTTCTCCTTTTTTTCGGGGGCATCGGCATTGCCTGCGGCATTGGCATGGCCGGACATCGGGTGATGGACACCATCGGCAGGAAAATCACGACCCTCACGAATACACGTGGATTTTCAGTTGATTTTGCGGCCGCAACAACCGTGATGGTGGCATCCAAGTTGGGGCTGCCGGTTTCAACAACACACGCGGCGGTTGGTGGTGTGATGGGCGTTGGCCTGGCCCGCGGGTTGGAGGCGGTTAACTTTAGAATTATTTTTCAAATTATTTTATACTGGGTGCTCACTGTGCCGGCAGCCGCTATCACCAGCATTGTTATTTTCAAGATTTTAAAACTCTTTTTATAAAGGAGAACATCATGCGCATACCGTTTCTTTCAATGTTTATCACATCGCCGTTTGAAGGCCTTCAGGAACACGCCGAAAAGGTGAAAGAATGTGCGTGGGTGTTTCAACAGGCCATCGAATGCATCATCGAAGACAGATGCGAAGATTTTGAGCATTTCAGGCAGGATATAGATAAACTGGAAGACGAAGCAGATGCAATCAAGCGACGCATCCGTGGGCACCTGCCAAAGGGCACCTTACTGCCTGTAGATAAATTCGAGCTGTTTAGATATTTGGGAGAACAAGATAGGGTGCTGGATGCCGTGGAAGAGGGGTTAGACTGGCTCTCGTTCAGAAGTGCGGCCGGCATCCCCGAAGTGTTAGAAAAGGACTTTATGCTCCTGGTTGTCGCAGTCATGGAGCCGATCGAAGCATTGAGTAAGGTAGTTGCGGAAGCTCGCAAGTATTTTTCAAATTTTTCTGAATCCCAGCGGGATATTATAAAGGATATGATTCATGACTTACGCCATTACGAACATGAAGCCGATAAGCTGGAAGACGGCATCAAAGAAAAGATTTTTAATACAATTGATGATCCGGTTACTGTATTTCATTTGATTCGGCTGGCCGAGATCATCGGCTCGATTGCGGATCACGCCGAAAACGCTGGTGATATGATGCGGGCCATGATCGCAAAATAGGCATTATATTCGAATTATATCAAGCAGTCCTTCTACAATATTTTGATGAACCTCAAACGGATAGTTCCCCGACTGAAGGACCTCAAATCCATCGCGATACTGCCATTCCCACTTTAAAATAAAAGGTAGATACGAGCCTTCGTCCAACATCCGATGGTGCTATTTCCCAGCCTCAAAATTTAATAAATGTCTAACGCATTCTTAATTTAACTCTAACATTTTGTTATCATTGTGTTAACATGAAAAGCTTAACTTTTATTATCATATCAATATTTTCTGTTTGTCTCGGCATAATGATTCAAACCAAAATGTTCAAAAAGCACCATCCCAATGCCGAGCTTTTGATCAAGTTTCTGCAAATATTGGGCATTCATCAACATAAATCTGGGCGAAGTCACATAAGTAATAGAGGAAATTAGAGTTTTATTATTGTGTCAGCATAACAGCGGCAGAAGCCAGATGGCAGAAATGTTTATAATTATGTCTTTCTTTTGATATCTTCGATGGTAAGCAGTCCCACCAGCTGTTTCTCTTCCAGTACTGGTAGGTGCCGGATGCGGTTTTTCGTCATCAAAGATAGACATTTTCCAAGCTTCTTCTCGGGGCTGGTGTGAATGACATCTGTAGTCATTATCTCTCGGACTTTAGTCTTCCTGGAATTTTTGCCTTTGAGGATTATTTTGCGCTCATAATCTCGCTCGGAGAGAATTCCCACCATCTTTTCCTTTTCAACGACGACAATCGCGCCGATCTCTTTTTTTCCCATCAGCTCCATGGCATCGTAAACCTTTGCGTCCGGCGAGATGGTGTCTACATCGTGTCCGATAGTATTTAATAATTTTTTAACCCGCATTATCATATACCCCTTTGAAAAGACTGACTGAAAGTCTAACCAAAGCGTCCCGTTATATAGTCTTCCGTTAATTGATGTCGCGGTCGGGTGAAAATCATTGGGGTGGAGCCAACTTCAATCAAGTCGCCCATGTGAAAATAGGCCGTACGTTGTGATACGCGGGAAGCCTGTTGCATGGAATGGGTGACAATGACTATCGTATACTGTTTGCGAAGCTCATGGATTAAATCTTCAATCACTGCTGTAGCAATGGGATCCAGCGCCGAGCAGGGTTCATCCATCAAAATAACTTCGGGACTAACTGCAATCGTGCGTGCAATGCACAAGCGCTGCTGCTGTCCACCAGATAGCCCGGTACCGGGATTATCCAGGATATCCTTAACTTCTTTCCATAAACCTGCTTTTCTCAGAGACGTCTCTACAATTTCATCGAGTTCAGAATTATTTTGAGCCAATCCATGAATGCGGGGTCCATAGGCGATATTATCATAAATGGATTTCGGGAACGGGTTGGGTTTTTGAAAAACCATTCCGACCTGCGCCCGCAGAGGGACCACATCAACGTTTTTATCATAGATATTGACGCCGTCGAGGGTGATTTCTCCGCTGATACGGCATCCTTCGATGGTATCATTCATGCGGTTCAGACACCGGATAAATGTGGATTTGCCGCAACCGGAAGGGCCTATCATGGCAATAACCTCATTGCGGCCGATATCCAGGGAAACATGTTTAATCGCGTGATTATCACCATAATACACATTTATGTCGCGACATGTCATACGTGGATTTTCGACCTCGATGTCTCCAACCGTTTGGCGATTTTCACGGCTGACGAGGTCTCTTTTTTCTCCGGCCTGGATAGTTTCCTGAGCACGTTCTTCCGGCACCTTTCTCACAAAACATTGTGCTCTATTTTCAATTGAAGATTCAGTCGCTTCCATTAAGGTAAGCTCCTTTAAGGGGTGAGTCAAAGCCGGGTTCTCCCTCCGAACTGCAGGCCCTATGGGCCGGAAGCTGGACCCGGCTTCTTGACTCTGCCCGATTTACTCTCTGGATATGGCTATTTTACAGCCGTCAGAACCTGCAGCGATTCAATCGCACTGCGATACTGTTGCCGCTCTGCATCCGGCATGGGAATCATGCCCTTTTCACCCAGATAGCCATCTTCTCCCCAGCATTTTTCGCTCGTAAACTCTTCCAGATACTCCTTGATGCCGGGAATAACTTCCATGTGGGCCTTTTTGACATAAAAGAAAAGTGGACGAGAGACCGGATATTTGCCTTCAGCAATAGCATCGAATGTCGGCTCAACACCATCCACATAGGATCCCTGGATTTTGTCCATATTTTGATCCAGGAAGCTGAAACCGAATATTCCGACGGCATCGGGATTGGCATCCAGCTTTTGAACGATGAGATTGTCGTTTTCACCGGCCTCCACATAGGCGCCATCCTCGCGAATGGTGTGGGCAGTGGCTTTGTATTTGTTTTTGTCACTCTTGCCCATCGCCTTTATCCAGGCAAACTTTTTGGCTCCACCTTCCATGGCCAATTCCACAAATGCATCTCGCGTACCGGAGGTTGGCGGTGGTCCGAGAACTTTGATGGCCTTATCCGGCAAAGACGGGTTAACATCTTTCCATGTTTTATACGGATTAGGGATCAGTTTTTCCCCACCACTTGGATCCGGAACGTCCTTTGCCAGGGCCAAAAAGATATCTTTGCGGGTCAGCTTCAGTGGAGTGGCTTTTTTTGAGTTGGCCAGCACGATGCCGTCATAACCAATTTTAACTTCAATGATCTCCGTCACACCGTTTTGTGCACAGGTTTCGAATTCAGATTGTTTGATCCGGCGCGAGGCATTGGTGATATCCGGATGTTCCACACCGACACCGGCACAGAACAGTTTTAAACCACCGCCGGATCCGGTGGATTCAATCTTGGGCGTTTTATAGGATGTGGTTTTTCCAAATTTTTCGGCAACCACGGTGGCAAACGGATATACCGTGGATGACCCGACAATACTGATGTAATCCCGTCCGGATCCGGCATTTACGGCCCCGAATGTTGCCAGGGTGAACATGGCGATGGCAATTAAAATAAAAATCTTTTTCATGACTCAATTCCTCCTTTAAATTAGATGTTTAAGATGAAAAGTATTTTGCAATTGCAAAACTCAAATCCTGTATCGAAAACAATAAGTACGATGTCTGTATTGGGTCTGTATTAGGCTATTGTTAGAAAATTGTTCAGAATCTGACTTAAACAAACATTTTGTGTCCGATGACTGCGTTGTCCCGCGAATTGAAATGCTCACGTACTAACGTGTAAGACTTCGTGTAGCTCCGCTTTCAATCCGCGGAAAGCCTTGTTCTCGAACACAATCTGCACCTTTAAAACCGATTCTACCAGTTAAATTACCACCTTTTTTCAAATCGTTTACGCAGAATCACCGCTGCGGCATTCATCGTAATTAAAAAGCCAAGCAACACAATGATCGCCGCAGAGGTCTTTTCCACAAACGCACGCTCCGGGCTATCGGCCCAGAGATAAACCTGGACCGGCAAAGCCGTGGCCGGATCTGTAAAACTTCCGGGAATATCAACAATGAATGCCACCATACCGATCATCAGCAGCGGGGCGGTTTCGCCCAACGCCCGTGCCATGCCAATGATGGTTCCGGTCAACATACCCGGAAGCGCCAGGGGCAATACGTGATGGGCCACCATCTGCATCTTTGACGCCCCCACACCCAGGGCAGCTTCACGAATAGAGGGTGGCACCGCTTTTAGCGCGGACCGGCTGGCAATGATAATGGTCGGCAATGTCATCAGGGTCAACACCAGCCCACCGACGATGGGGGCAGAGCGCGGAAGCCCAAAAAAATTCAAAAAAACAGCCAAGCCCAGAAGCCCGAAGACAATCGACGGCACCGCCGCCAGGTTGTTTATGTTGATCTCAATTAAATCCGTCCATCTGTTTTTGGGAGCAAATTCCTCCAAATATATCGCGGCGGCAACCCCCATGGGAAAGGACAGTAAGAGGGTTACCACCAGGGTTAAAAACGATCCCACAACGGCTCCCCAGACACCGGCCTGTTCGGGTTCTCGGGAGTCCCCGGCGGTAAAAAATGTCTTATTGAAATGCTTTTGAATTCTGCCTTCCTGGGACAGCCGATCAATCCACAGCAGCTCCTTATCCTTCAACCGGCGTTCTCCTTCCGGCGCATCCCTTTTGGATTGACCCTTTACAAGCATGTCCACATCATCCCCTGCCGGTAACCACACTGTGCGGGATTTTCCGATTATTTTCGGATCTCCAAGGACCATATCTCGCAACTGGAATGCGGCCCCTGAGCTCACCAGTCCATACAAGAGGCGTTTATCACTTCTGCTCCTGACTTCAGGAAACATACTGCGCAGGGATTTTTGAATTAGGCCCGGATAATTGGCAGTGGCCAATGCTTCCCGGTTGAGGATTTGCGGATCAAAAAATATATCCAGCTGAACGAATGTTTGCTGAAAAGCGGTATGGCCGTTTGAAATGATGCTGATAAATAAAATCGATAAAAAACAAAGGCTCAAAATGATCGCCCCCAGACCGTAACGCCGGAAGCGTCGCTCTGCCCGGTAACGCCTGGCCAGACTCTGATTGACAATATCCAGGGTTCTTTTCGGGGCTTTGTTCAGGGTGGATACATCTGTGTCTGTATTATTCATATTGTTCTCTATATTTTCGAACGACGCGCAGCGCGATGACGTTCAGCAACAGGGTCACAACAAACAACAAAAGCCCCAGAGCAAAGGCCGCCAGTGTTTTGGGACTGTCAAATTCCTGATCTCCGACCAGCAAGGTAACGATTTGCACGGTCACCGTGGTAACCGTCTTTAAGGGATTCAGGGTCAGATTCGCAGACAACCCAGCGGCCATGACCACAATCATGGTTTCACCGATCGCGCGTGAAACGGCCAGCAACACGCCCCCGACAATGCCGGGTAATGCTGCCGGTAAAATGACCTGCTTGATGGTTTCGGATTGGGTGGCTCCCAGACTGTAGGCACTATCTCGCAACGCCTGGGGAACGGCATTGATAAAATCATCGGACAGCGAAGACACAAACGGAATAATCATGATGCCCATCACCAGACCGGCGGCCAGGGCACTTTCCGATGATACATCAAGGCCCAATAAGCTGCCGATGTTGCGGATAAATGGTGCCACTGCCAGGGCGGCGAAAAACCCGTATACCACCGTAGGAATTCCGGCTAGAATTTCAATCAGCGGTTTTGCGACCGCACGAAATCGTTTACTGGCATATTCAGATAGATAAATGGCGGACATCAACCCGACGGGTACAGCCACCGCCATGGCAATAACCGATATCAGCGCAGTACCCACCAGTACCGGCACGGCACCAAAGGCTCCGGATGAAC
>JASFPE010000082.1:0-14454 GCA_050116155.1 Desulfobacterales bacterium | reverse complement strand
TTTGCCCGCAAAAACCGGAGATCATGTTTAGCCCGAGCGCCAGAATAATATTGATTCCCACAACGGTGGCCAGGCTGATTTCGTAGATTCCCATTTACTATCTCCCGGCGAACAGGCCCTGGGGCCTGATCATCAAGACGACGATCAGAAAAGCGAATGCGATGGCGTCCCGATCCAGAATCGAGCCGATGTATATGGTGCCGAAGGCCTCGACCACACCCAGCAGCAGCGAGGCGATCAGCGTACCTTTGACGTTGCCGAGTCCCCCCAGTACGATAATCGCCAGGGCCTTGTAAGCGGGGACACCGCCCATGGTCGGTTCCACCAGGTTGGAGAGCAGCGAGATAAAAATCCCGGCCACCGCGGCCAGACCGGAACCGATGAAAAAATTCAGGTAGCGGACCTTGATGGTATCGATGCCGAAGGACTTGGCAATTTCGGGATCGTCCACCGTGGCCCGCCATGCGATTCCGATCCGGGTGCTCTGGGATAAGTATGATAAAGTGCCCAGGAGTGCGACCGCGGCGATGACCATACCGATTTCGGCAGCCCGCAGATGGATACCCATCAGGGCGAGCTGAGACTGGAGCGGTGGATTCTGGTACGTCAGGCCGTAAGGTCCGAAAATCAGGCGAAAGATTTCCTCCATGGCAATAAACAGTCCGATGGATGCAATCAGGGCCACGTGTGGGGGTCGATCCAGAATGGGTTGATAGCAGAGGCGATATATCAGCATGCCCCCGATGCCGACCATGATAGCCGCCAGGAGCATGCCCAGGGCCAGGTTTCCGGTAGCATTGGTGATCAGCAAACCCAGGTAGCCGCCAAGGGCGAAAAGGCCGGCATGGGCCACGTGCAGAATACGCAGTAAACCATAGACCAGCGTCAATCCGACGGCGATGACGGCATACATGCTACCGAAAATTAGCCCCTGAATGAGCAGTTCCAGGTGCAGCATGAGAGCAACTCCTACTTTTTATTACCTAAGCCGGATCCGCCTTCGGCGGAGAACGAATCAGCTTCTTATCTCCTAATTTGGAATAAATCACATGCGGCTTGCTGGAATGTTGGAGTAATGGAATATTGGAATTTTGGGTTAAAATCGGATTAGGCCTATTTTTAAATTTAAATTAGGGGGGGCCATCCGATCAAGAAAAACCCATTCATCCAGTATTCCATCATTCCATTATTCCATTGGTTACCTGATGGCAAACACCACCGCTTGCTTGGTGCAATTAATGTCGACCCCTATATGATGGGATCCTTACTTGTCCGGCGGCGCCAGCAGTGTCGGGTCATCGATGACCGAATGCCGGTGCCAGTTGCCGTCTTTGACTACCTGGTTTTGTACGGCCTTCATGACCTCTCCCAGACTGTTAAAGCTGATTGTGCCCGTGGAAGCTTTCAGGTTGGTTGCGGCAATGGCTTTTCTGAGGGCTTCCGGGTCGGTGGATCCAGCACGCTTCAAGGCATCTGCGGCGACCATAATGGCGGTGTGGGCCGAAGCGGCAACCATATCCACTTTGAAACCGGCTTTTTTCTCAAAAGCTGCAATGAAGTTCTTGGTTTCGGGCACATCTGAGTCACGGTCCAGGCTGGTGGTGATGATCACCCCTTCGGCGGATGGTCCGGCAATCTCGATGAATTTCTGAGAATCATACCCTTCCTGGCCGATGATGGGTACGGTCACACCGGCGGTCCGAAGCTGACTGACCAGAGGCCCGGCGGTGAAGTAGTAGCCTGAAGCATAGATCGCATCCGGGTTGTCCGCTTTGACCTTTGCCACGATTGAACCGAACTGGCGGTCCTTCATGGAATACTCATATTCATTGATAATTTTAATACCGTAGTCGGCCGCCTTGTCTTTAAAACCGGCTGCCAGAGATTTGCCGAAGTCGTTTTGCAGTGTGACGACCACCACCCGCTTTTTCCCCAGTATATCGCCAATCAGTTTGGCGCCGCCGCGTCCCTGAATCTGTCCCAGAAAAGAGGTCCGAAAGACATAATCTCCGGCCCGGGTGATGTCCGGATGGATGGCATAGGCGGAGATATAGGGCATGCCGACTTCCTGAAAAATACCGGCGGCAGACCGAGTCGGACCGGAATAGCTGCCGGATACGCCCATGACCACCTTATCCTGGCCGATGAGCTTGTTGGCGATGGGTATGGCCTGGGCCGGCTTGGCCTGATCATCATAGATCACCAGCTCAATCATTTTGCCATTGACGCCACCGGCGGAGTTGATCTGCTCGACCGCCAGCTTGGCGCCTTCAGATGCAGACTTGCCGTCGGAGGCGGCAAAACCGGTCAATGGCGCGTGAAAACCGATTTTGATGGTGTCGGCGGCCTGGACGCTGCCCGTCCAGGCTGCGGCTGCAAAAACAACGATCAGAGCAATTAACGCTAGTTTTTTCATCATGGTTAACCTCCTTTGGTTGTAACGATGATTTTGTGAAAAGCGGCATCAAAACCGCCTTTTAGCCCATTTTGTGATCTATCGAAAGCAGATTTGGTTGTCAAGGGGAGATACTCGCCTCTGGCAGACTAAGCGCCCATGCTCCTGCCTACAGAGGGATTACCGAATATAACAAATTTAGAATCCAAATGTCAGTTTGGCATCGGGAATTCAACAAAACTCTATAGCACAGGAAAAGATGGCGGTGGAACAAACAACGCGTTAAAATATAAAAAGATAGGATAACAAAAGGAAAGAAAGGGTCAAGAGCAGACTTGACCCCTTTCCTTTCCTGAAGCGTTGAGGTGTTTGATGAACTGTTTTATCACCACAGTTTTACCGACGGAAACCGTTTAGGGTCCGTGTGGGGTAGAAATTTGGCGGCGCTGAAGCGATTCATGAATTCCTGATTGGCGTTTAGCTCCATATAGGTGATGCGGTTGCGGATATCGTCGATTTCATCCAAACATTTGTCCGATGTCAGGGCCAGAGTGGCTCCGCCAAGGCAGCTGTTTCCCAGGGGTTTATATCGCTCCAGGGGCAGGTCCGGAAGCATTCCAATGGATATGGCCGAGCCGGGGTTGATAAACGAGCCAAAGGTTCCGGCGACATAAAATGTATCCAGTTTATCAAAAGAAATTCCCACAGATGCCGTAATGGTTTCCAATATGGTATACATGGCGGCTTTGGATCGGATCAGACTATCCACATCCGCCTGACTGATGGAGAGATCAGCTTTGGTGGTGGTTTGATCGGCTGGTACCACCACAAGATGCAGCATTCCATCAATTTCTTTCAGCCGGTTACCGCAGCTCGCAGGCACAAATTTGCCGCGGACATCGATCATACCGGCCAGAAAAAGCTGAGCGGCAAGGTCGATGACCCCCGAACCACAGATGCCTTTTGGTGCCAGCGCTTCAACGGTGTGTATGCGAATTTCATGGGAATGCGGATCGATTTCGATTTTATCGATCACCCCCGGACCGGCCGTCATGCCCATGCGGGTGACTCCGCCTTCCAGGGCCGGACCCGCGGCACCGGCACAGGCCATCAGCCAATTTTTGTTGCCCAGGACCACTTCGGCATTGGTGCCGACATCCACCAGGATGGCGGTCTCGTGGTTTTTATGAATTTTCGAAAACAGAATGCCGGCAATCAGGTCGCCGCCGAAATAACTGGCAACGTTTGGAAAAACAAAGACCCTGGCCCGGGGATGGACCTGAAGGCGAAGGGTTTGGGCTTTGAGGGCCCCCGGGGTGTTGACCACCGGGATATAGGGTTCACGGATGATCCAGCGGGGATCCAGCCCCATAAACAGATGGGTCATGGTGGTATTGCCGGCCACCGTTAGCATGTATAAGTTCTGGGGCTCGAGTTGATTATCTTTGCACAAATTTAGAATTGCCGTGTTCAATCCATCAATAATCAGCGCATTGAGTTTTTCTAATCCTTCTTGTTGAGCGGCAAAATGAATACGGGCCAGGATGTCCGGACCGATGGATTCCTGGGGATTATCGAAAGCGGATTCGTTGATTGTGCGGCCGTTGCTAAGATCTAAAAGTCGCAGAACCACCCGGGTGGTGCCGAGATCAATGGCCAGGCCGGCGATCACCCGGGTATCATCTGCAGCAGTTACGTCGACCAGCACCCATCGGTGACGATCTTTATATACAATACAGCATACCGTGTAATTTGACTGGCGCAAAATGTACGGCAATTTTTTTGTCAAATCTAAGTCTATATGCAGGGCGTCAGTATTTAACCGGGCTTTTAATGCATTTAAAAGTCGGTCTGTATCGGCGGTGTTGTCCTGAAGCGTTGGAGGCGTTAGAGATATGGTTTGGATCCAGGGGCTCTTCATTTTAGAAATTTCTCTGATATAAGCTTAGAGCAGCCATCTATAGCTGCTCGCAAAATCAGAATTTTATCTGATCACCCTCCCCTTGATCCCCTCCCGTCCAAGGGAGGGGAAAAGAGTAGGGCGGGCCTCTGCGCCCGCCTGTTTTCGTCATTGCGGTCCCGGATCAAGTCCGGGATGACAGACCCGGAGTCCATCATGATTAAAAGACCTCAGTGACCTGGATGCCGGATCGAGTCCGGCATAACAAAAGGAACAATCATTTTTTTGTTATGATGACATAGTTTGGAAATCGGGGATCCAGATTTGGACATACAGGACTCCCGCTTCCCGCCTCCGCGAGGGCGAGGTTCGCGGAAATAACATAGTTGCTTCAAATGATTTGTTCCAGCTCCGCGATAATGCGATTCATCACTTCACCGGCACTTCCCTTTATCAGGTAGTCACTCACGGTTGCGGTCAATGCCGTGCTTTGTGGATTGATCTCGATAATGGTTGCACCCGTATCTTTAGCAATCACCGGCATCATGGCGGCTGGCTGGACTTCGGCCGAGGTCCCCAGCACGAGCATGAGATCGCAATCGGTGGCGATTTTTTGAGAACGCCACAGAGCCTCCGGGGGGATCAGTTCACCGAAAAATACCGCATTGGGGCGCAATATTCCATGGCATTCGCATCGTGGTGGGATTTGAGTTACCTGGACGTCGTGGGATGCGTATTGTTTTTGACAATCCAGGCAGCGATGGGAAGCGAAATTTCCGTGAAATTCGATGACGTCGCTGCTGCCGGCGGCCTGGTGGAGGCCGTCGACATTCTGGGTAATTATTGTGGATAACTTGCCTAAATTTTCAAGTTTTGTCAGTCCCTTGTGGGAATCGCTCGGTTGGGCGGCTTCCACAATTGTCTTCATTTCCTTGAGGAGGATATCCCAGACCCTGGCCGGATCATGCATGAAGGCATCGATGTGAGCCACTTCCATGGGATCGAATCGTTCCCACAGACCACCCTTTCCCCTAAACGGTGGAATCCCGCTCTCTGTGGAAATCCCCGCACCGGTCAGTGCTGTCACCAGTTTTGCCGCCGCGATATCTTCGGCCGCGCGTTTGATTAGATCATCCATTCTCCGCTTCGCTTTCGTTAAATGGTTAAATGAATTTGGTGTTTGGTATTTAGTGTTTCGTGTTTTGTTTTAAACCAAACACCAAATACCAAACACAAAACACGCTTATTATAGATTTAGATGAGCTTTCCTGAAAAAACCATTTAACCATTTAACGATTTGACGAGTTCCCTAAACCGTGAAGGACATATCCATTGCCACACCAAAGCAGTCGATGTTCAGTTGGTTGTCGGCCATATACTGTTTGCTTTTATCAACGATCTTATCCATTTGATCATCGGTGCGCTCCTGATTCAAATGAAAGAGCCCCAATTTCTTAACGCCGGCTTTGAAGGCGAGATCCAGAACATCGGTGTACAGCGAATGACCCCATTCTTTAAAGATTTTATATTCTGTCGGCGTGTATTCGGCATCATGCAACAGAAGATCCGCTGCGGTTGAAAATTGGACATAATCTTGGAGTTTTTGGCCACCGGGATGGACGAATCCCAGTTCATTGTCGGTTAGAAAAACAAACGATTTGCCGTCTTCGATGAACTTGTATCCACTGCCGCCATTCGGATGGCTGATGGGAATCGGCGTTACTTTTACCGAGCCGATATCAAATTCTAAGGGGCATGCTTTTTCATATTGCATCTGGGCCTTTATATCCGAATATTTTACCGGAAAATTGGGCGGTGCCATCACTTTGGACAGGATGGTTTCCACAAATTTCGTGTGAAACGGGCAGCCATGCATGTGCAATTTGGTGCGTTTGAAATAAAGGGGTTTAAAGAAGGGAAAGCCCATGAGATGATCCCAATGGCCGTGGGTGAAGAGAAAATGGATTGTATTGTGCTTTTCTTCGGCGATGCTGTTCCCGAGTCGCCGGATACCGGTGCCGGCATCAACAATAATCAAATCATCGTTTTTGGTACGGATTTCCAGGCAGGTCGTATCGCCGCCATATTTTAAATATTCTTTTCCGGAAACCGGAATAGAACCCCTTGAGCCCCAGCATTTGATACGCATCGTTATCCTTTCGACAATCGGGAGGTCTTATCCTTACACTTTATCGAATTTTTAAAGGCTTTCCAACTTTTTTCAACAGCGTGTTCCGTTTTCCATATAATGTATGCCAGATTCCATCCTGTGTCCACGTTTTTAAGATCTTTACCGGAAATTGTGCCAGTTTATGGGTCACCGCTTTGGCTTCACTGCGCAAGAGTCCGGAGAGTATAAATTTTTCTTTTTGAAGAAATCCGCTGGAATCGATTAACCGCTGCATGATATCATAGTGAATATTTGCAATCACAAGATCTGCGGGAAAGTCAATGAAGTTCTCTGCCCTTCCTTTTGCGACCAACACGCTATCCTCAAGCCGATTTATGATGACATTATTTCTGGCGGTTAAGGCCGCCAGCATATTTACATCAATGGCACAAGTCTTCCGGCAACCCAATTTTGCGGCCGCCAGCGATAGCAGCCCGGTGCCGGTTCCCAGATCCAGCACGGTTTCAGGGGGTGATTTTGCGGCGGCCAATTCCAGAGCCTCCAGACAGCTGCGGGTAGTGGGATGGGTGCCGGTGCCGAATACCACACCCGGATCCAGCAAAATCGGAACTTCATCACCACATTGGGGCGGTTGAAATGTTGAAGCCTCCCACGGGGGCATTATGCAAAATTTTCCATAGCGGACCGTTGTAAACGCCTGGCTTTGCCACTGATCATAAGACATATGATATGTGTCAACATAGGTTAATTGCGGCTGGGTGCGCAAAAGCTTTTCGACATCGTTGCGGGCCGGTCTGGAGAAGAATAAAAAAGAAAAATTATCTTCTTCCCAGTTGCCGATAAAATTTTCGCCAAACAAATATTTATCCGCTTTTAAACGGCCTTCGAGGTAGTAGATAAACAAGTCGTTGTACGGTTTGGGAATCAATTTCTGGGGCTATTTTTTCGGTGTTTCGCTGGATTCATGTTCGGGCAACTGGTCCAGATACCATTGCATTGGATCCAGCAGCGTGAATCCCATTTTTTCCAATTTCTTTTTCACGGGGGCGACATTTTGCGTTAAAAGGTAAGGAAACACGGCGCGTTTGTCTTCATCCCAGTAGCGGGCGACCAATACGCTGCCAAAGGAAATATTTTCTTCGGTAATGGCATCCACAATTTTTTTCAACTGTCCAATTTTTTCTTCCACGAGAATACACAACAGGGTGCCGGGTTCTCCGATGCCGAGAACATTGATAAAGGCTCGCAAAAGATCTCTTACCGAGATAATTCCTGTGACCCTGCGATCTTCATCGATAACCGGTAGCGCACCGACCTTAGAGTTCTGGATAACCAACAGCGCATCTTGAATGGTATAGGTCGGTGAAATCGATATGGGCTCTTTTGTCATGATGTCTGCGACCTTGAGCCTGGAGAGCTTTTCTTTTTCCGATGGTTCAAATGATTTTTTAAAAAAGCTATACGGCAAGGCACTGCGGATATCCCGATCGGTAACGATGCCGATTAAGCGCTGTTCCGGGTCAACCACCGGAAGATGGCGAATATCATTTCGAGCCATTAATTCCTGTGCCTCAAAGATGCTGGCCTCCTGATCCACCGTGATGACCCCGTGGGTCATGGATCTGCTGACGAACATGGTATCCCCCTAATTTTAGTTAAATGGTAAATTAGTTGATTAGTTAATTAGGTCTGGCGTCGGAGATTTTTTTCATTCAAAGGCTGTCATTGCCGCGGAAGCGGGAATCCAGAGAATCTATTTTCAGGAAAACCCGCTCAAATAAAAAAAATAGTTTTTGGTGTTTGGCTTGAAACAATACCCGATACACCAAACCTTTAAACCATTTTACGATTTATCGAATTAACGATTTAACCAATCAACCAATCAACGAATCAACCAATCAACGAATCAACAAATTAACGAATCAACAAATTAACGATTCAACTAATATTATCCATTCAAGAGGATTTTAACGTGATTCCTTGCCAGCTCCGGCAAGCGTGCCAGTGAATATCCGCCTTCGAGTACAGATATTAACCGTCCTCGGGCATAGACACGGGCCATTTCAACGATTTTCTGGGCAATCCAGGAAAATCCCTCGGTAGACAATTTTATATCGGACATATCATCATCCGCATGGGCATCAAACCCGGTGGACGCGAGGATGACCTGGGGCTTAAACTCAGCAAATGCCGGTAATAAATCCCGTTGCATTAGCTTTTTATATTCGTTATCTCCCTGGCCCGGCAGCACCGGCGAGTTTTTGGTAAAACCGTAGCCAAGGTCTTTGCCATATTCAAACTCACGGCCGGTTCCCGGATAGGCAAATGATGGATGCTGATGGATGGAATAATAATAGACACTGGGGTCGTCTTCGAAAATATGCTGGGTCCCGTTGCCGTGATGGACATCAAAATCAATGATGCCCACGCGTTCAATACCCCATTGCTTTTGAATATATCTGGCCGCAATGGCGATATTGTTGAAATAACAAAAACCCATGGCCCGGTTGACTTCCGCGTGGTGCCCGGGAGGTCTGACGGCACAAAACGCGTTATCCAATTGACCTTCCATGACCTGACGGACCGCCTCCAAGACACCACCGACTGCCAGCAGAGCGATTTCATAGGATATCGCACACATCTGGTTGTCCGGACTGTCAAAAACCGTTTCTCCGAGTTGACAGGAATTTTCGAAGCGCTGGATATAATTTTTGTCGTGGACCATTTCTATCCATTTCATTTCTGGAATGCTGGCTTTGATGAGGACAAGGTTGGAGAGTAGACCGGATTTTTCTATGCCGTTATATACCGAGGGAAGCCGATCAGGTCTCTCCGGATGAAAGTAGCCGGTGGTATGTTCCAGGTAACGCTCATCATATAGAAATCCAGTCTTGTTCATGAGGTTGGTACTTGGGCTTTCGTTTTTCAAATATTCGCGGCTGGAAGCCGCTCCCACAGATCATATTGCCATGTGGGAGCGGCTTCCAGCCACGCTAAAGCATTGGTGCTTAGAGTTACGCTACGATTTTATCGAAAATCTCAAATGCGGAACGAACCGATTTGCTGTCTTCCGGAAGATCGAAGGTGGGCAGCCCTTCGAAATCATATTCATAGATGATGTCATCTTTCGGTATGGTTCCAATCAGTTCAAGATTGGCTGCTTTGATCATTTGCATGGCCTTATCCGATGGTGACTCTTGTGCCATATTGATGACCACGTAGCTTTTACCGACCCCGATATTCAGGCATCTGGCGAGTTCATCTATCCGAACGGCTGCCTGAAGTCCGCGCCGGGAGGGATCTGACACAATCAGAAGCGTGTCCACATTACTGGTGGTCAAACGGCTGATGTGCTCCATACCGGCTTCATTATCCATTACGATATACGGATAATTTCCTTGGAGCCTTTCTAAAAACTGCGTCAGCAATGTGTTGGCGGCACAATAGCAGCCAGCTCCTTCCGGTTGTCCCATGACGATCAGATCAAAGCCATCGGCTTCGACCACGGCTTCTTCGAGTTTCATTTCCATAAAAATGTCTTTGGTCATCCCGTTGGGAACATCACCTTTTTTCATGTCTTCCCGGGCGCCACCGAGGGTATCGCCGATCTTCAGGCCCAGAACTTCATTTAAGTTGGCGTTGCAGTCCGCATCTACTGCTAAAATCGGAGTTTTGTTGTTGTTTACCAAATATCTGATAAGCATTCCGGCAAGCGTGGTTTTACCGGTGCCACCCTTGCCGGCCAATGCGATGGAGTATGGCATAATGTGCAAATTCCTTTCATTATAAAATCGCGGCGTGGTTTTATTTTCCTTTCAAAAGGTTACTGGCAATCACCAATCGCTGGATTTCATTGGTGCCTTCATAGATCTGGCAGATCTTGGCGTCCCGCATATGTCTTTCCATAGGGTATTCTTTGCAGTAACCGTATCCGCCTAAAATCTGCACGCCCTCAACAGAAGCGCGCATGGTTATATCCGACGCATACATCTTGGCCATGGCGGCAGCTTTTTCGTAGGGCTTTCCATGATCTTCCAACCAGGCCGCTCTAAGGGTCAAGAGTTCGGCGGCATCCAGCTCGGTGGCCATATCCGCCAATTTCCACTGGATGGCCTGAAACGTCGCGATGGATTTGCCGAACTGCTCGCGGGTTTTGGCATATTCCAGGGACTCTTCCAGAACGGCGCGTCCGATTCCGACTGCCTGAGAGGCGATGCCGATCCGACCGCCGTCAAGGGTGGTGAGCATCTGTTTGAATCCCTGTCCGGGTTCGCCCAGGAGGGCATCGGCAGGCACCCGGGCATCTTCGAAGACCATCTCAGCCGTGCCGGAGGCATTGATTCCTAGCTTATCCTCGACCCGGCTGACTTTAAAACCCGGCGTATTATCCAGATCAATCACAAAAGAGCTTATGCCTTTGTAGCCCGCGCCCTTTTCGGTTACGGCGGCGATGACGCCGTAGGAGGCCACATTACCACTGGTGATGAATTTCTTTTCTCCATTGATGATCCATTCATCCCCGTCTTTGACGGCGGTGGTCCGCAAGGCTGCCGGGTCTGACCCCGCTCCGGCTTCGGTTAAGGCATAACAGCCAATTTTTTCGCCCGCCGCAACCGGGGTAAGATATTTGACCTTCTGTTCATGGGTTCCGTATGCCATCACCGGAAAACAATACAGGGAATTGTTGACCGACATAATGGCGCCGGTACTGGCACACGCCTTTGAGATTTCGATCAAGGCCAAGGCGTAACTGACGTTGTCCATGCCGCCGCCGCCATATTCCTCCGGCACGGCAATGCCCATCATCTTCAACTCCCCCATCTGTTGGCATATATCTGCCGGATGTTCATGTGTTTCGTCCCATTCAGCAGCCTTGGGTTTGATCTCTGTCTCAGCAAATCGCTGAGCCATCTCTCTGACCATCTGTTGTTCTTCGGTTAGTTCAAAATCCATAATTCATTTAACTCCCTTTCCTCGTTTTATTGTAGTGCAGGAGGTCGAAACCTTATCCGGATAAATTATAAAAGTGATCTAAAGTGATTTAAAGTTTAAAGTGCCTAAAGTTTTGGTGTCGCTTCGCTCCATCTTTTTTAATAATAAATCGACAGGATTCCTCAACTTTAGTCACTTTAGATCACTTCACACTTCAAACTTTTTTGTTTGTAGATGTTGCTCCCAAAAGGCTCACAAATTTTGTTATATGACAATATTTTTACCTATAACATGGTGTACCCTGGCCCTTCGCCGCCTTCCGGGCAGGTCCAGGTAATGTTTTCATAGGGATCCTTTATATCACAGGTTTTGCAATGCAGACAGTTGGAGGGATTCAGTTTAAGCCTCAGCTGAGAGGTGTTTTCATCCTCCTCAATTTCATAGACATTGCCCGGACAAAACCGCGTACAGGGACTCTTGTATGTCGGGTAACATTCATTGATGCACAGGTCGGTATCATGCACAATGATGTGAGACGGTTGATCTTCCCGATGCTTGGTTTTCGATAGATAAACGCTGGTCAATTTATCTACATACAAGACCCCATCATAGGCACTGGCACCCAGACCCGATGGCATATCTTGCCGGTCTTCCTTTAACGGAGTCAATGTTTTGTGGTCTTCCTCCAGGGGCATGCGATCGACAAACCCTCGGCCTTTGGTAAAATATTGGGCCCCCAGCAAGAGGAATTTGTTCAGATTCGTTTTTGAAAGGGCCTGATAAAAATTACGCCCCTCGTACATTTCCGTTTTGGCCCAACTATCTTCAAACAATTGTGAATAGATAGCCAGTGTTTCTTCATTAAAGCTACCCTTTTCGAGTGCTTGCATGATAGCTTCGGCGGCCAGCATACCGGATTTCATGGCCACATGAATACCCTTTAAGCCCGGCATAAATTGCATGGACGCATTTCCGCCGACAAACATGCCGCCGTCGACGGCCAGCTGCGGTATGGAATAATATCCTCCGGTTGAAACCGCTCTGGCCCCGGCTTCGATGACTTTACCATCCTTGATGATATTGGCGACAAGGGGGTGGCGCTTAAACTTAATGAAGGCTTCATAAAGATCGAGCAGCGGATCCTGGTAGCAGAGTCCTGTCAGAAAGCCCAAAGTTAATTTATTGTCTTTCATCTCATAAATGAATCCGCCCCCCGGGGTATACAGACCGATTGGATAGCCCATCAGATGGATATCGTTGCCCTTGCTGTTGGTAAAATAATGGTTTTCAGGCAGTTCGATGACCTCTTCAATGCCGGTCTCAAATACCTGCGGCATTTTGTCATGAAGAATATCGAGTTTTTTAGCGATTTCCTTGAACAAACTACCGCGCGCACCTTCTCCGAAGACGGTGACTTTGGCAAGAATGTCGATGCCTGGCTCAAAATTTGATTTGGGCTCACCATCGGGATCAAGGCCCTGGTCTCCGGTTCGGACCCCGATAATGGTTTTCTGATCCTCACCGTAAAGCACCTCTTTTCCAGCAAATCCGGGGAATATGTTTAAGCCCATTTCTTCGGCAATCTGTCCCAACCATCGCACCAGCCGGGAAAGGCTGATAATGAGATTGCCCTTGTTGTGCATATGTTTGGGGACGAAGGGCACCGAAAAGTGACTGTTTTTAGTCAGAAAATAAAATTCGTCCGCCCGGACGGTGGCTTCAACCGGGCAGCCCTTGTCTGCATAATCCGGCATCAGCTCGTTGAGGGCTATAGGATTCATCACCGCACCGCTCAGGGCATGGGATCCGATTTCAGCCCCTTTCTCAATCAATGCCACCTCGAGTTCCTTGCCCTTTTCCTGGGCCAGCTGCAGCAGTTTTATGGCGCCGGCCAGACTGGCCGGCCCCCCGCCGACAAAAAGCACATCAAATTCAATGGATTCGCGTTCGATACTCATTTTATTCTACCTCTTTTTTAGTTTTAATTTTATGTGGTCTGTATGAATTTTACATCCGAATGCCGAAGGGGTCTTTTAGCATAATCTGCGGGCTTTGTAAATTGCACCTTGCGGGTAATAAAGGTATTTGCCGTTAGATTATATTATGTGGCAAGTGCATTAGCCTAATGCCACATCCAGTGTCATCATCACCGCAAATCCGACTATTGCGCCCATGGTGGCAACATCTGTGTTTTTCTCCAGCTGAGACTCCGGAATTAGTTCTTCCACGACCACGTAGATCATGGCCCCGGCGGCAAAGGCCAATGCGTAGGGTAGCAAGGGCTTAATCAAGATTACCGCTGCCGCCCCCAGAACGCCCGCCATGGGTTCCACCGTTCCGGAAAGCTGTCCGTACCAAAAGCTTTTTAGGCGGGAAAATCCTTCACGACGCAGGGGCACCGAGACGGCCGTGCCTTCCGGGAAATTCTGAATACCGATACCCAGGGCCAGTGCGACGGCACCGGCCAGTGTGGCTGCAGGCAGGTCGGCGGCAAGGGCCCCAAATGCCACCCCCACGGCCAGGCCCTCGGGTATATTGTGCAGGGTGATGGCCAGCACCAAAAGGATGCTTCGTTGCCAGCTGGTTTTAATTCCTTCGGCCTCCTCCATAGGGAAACCCAAATGCAGATGAGGAAGAATTTTATCCACAACCCACAGAAAAAGTCCGCCCAACAAAAATCCGACGGTAGCGGGAACCCAGGCCGGAAGGCTTGATTTTTCGGCCATCTCGATGGCCGGTGCCAGCAATGACCAGTAACTGGCTGCAATCATTACTCCTGCCGCAAAGCCAAGCATACCATCCAAAACTTTTCGGTTAATGCTCTTAAAAAAGAAAACCAGTCCGGCACCTAATGCCGTGAGAAACCAAGTAAACAATGTGGCCACGAGCGCCTGAGCCACCGGATGCAAACTGATGAACCAATTTACCATCGCTTTTATCCTCCCGGTTTATAGATAGTCCTGACGAATAGAATAAAATTATATAAATCCCAAATTTGATGAATCCGTAAAAAGTCCTAAAATCAATTTATTGTCATTCCGGCGAAAGCCGGAATCCAGTAAATTCAATATGTTCTGGATGCCGGATCAAGTCCGG
>JASFPE010000081.1:0-14508 GCA_050116155.1 Desulfobacterales bacterium | reverse complement strand
GGAAAAAGTTTATGAGCCGAGCTTGGAGTCAGACGGTGCAAATGCTGATTCTGACAAAAAAAGTGAGAATTTGACCCCAAAATTACCCCAAAAAGGAAAAAGGGAATCGGTGTGATTCCCAATATCCTGTAATCATTATGTAATTTAACCTTTCAACTGGTGGAGGCGGCGGGAGTCGAACCCGCGTCCGAAAACATTCCACTCGGGCCTCTACATACTTATCCTGGATTTTAAATCTCATCCCTCATGTCTCCTCCGGGCAGGATACGCAAAGGACCAGCCTGCTAAAGTTTCGCCGATGCTGCCGCGGGCAATCAGAATCGACTATCCTGCTAGTCGACGCTCTTGCTAGGTCCGCAGGAAAAATCTAGCAGAGCGCTGGCCTATTTATGCGGCCAGGGCATATTCATAATCATCTGCGATTATGTTTAGGTTCCCATCGGATTTACGAGCAGACAGGAATGCTCGGTATGCAGCCGGAGCTTCTTTGTCCCCGTCGAAGCCGTTTCGCCCCCAAAACCCACAGGTGGGACATTCCAATATTTGAATTCCGAAATCCGAAATCCAAAATTGTGTGGAGGGGTATGTAAAAGAACAGTTTGCGTCTAGAAAATAAGTGAAAACAGCTAATTTGTCAATAATATGAATGAAATTAACCGTAGACCAAAATCATTTGATATTGGCGTGGTAGGTCTGCAGAGACCTTACTTTGGGGTTGCCTTCTCTTCTGGCGGCGACGCCTTTGGCCGCGGCGATGGCGGCGGCCGTCGTGGTAATGTACGGGATCTTGTATTTGATCGCAGCCCTGCGGATATCGGAGCTATCCTGGCTGCTCCTGCGTCCGCTGGGCGTATTGACCAGCAAGTTTATCTCACCGCTTTTAATGGCATCCACCAGGTTCGGCCGACCGTCGCCGAGTTTTTGAACCGCAATAGTATCCATCCCCCGATCTTTCAGAAATTGATGCGTTCCCGGAGTTGCCATAATGCGAAAACCAAGATCTCTGAAAAGCCTGACCGGCTCCAATGCCGCGGTTTTGTCCCTGTCGGCGATGGTAAAAAGGACGGTGCCTTCGAGAGGCAGCTCCACTTTGGTTGCCTCCTGAGCCTTGAAAAAGGCACGCCCGAAGGATTGTGAGAGTCCCAGAACTTCACCGGTGGAACGCATCTCGGGGCCTAAAACCGGGTCCACCTCATGGAACATGTTAAAGGGAAAGACCGATTCTTTGATGCCATAATGCGGAATCGGGCGCTGCCGGAGGTCGAGGTCCGCTAGCTTTTTGCCCAGCATCACCTGGGTGGCCAGGTTGGCCATGGAAATATTGCACACCTTGGAAACGATCGGCACGGTGCGTGACGCCCTGGGATTTGCTTCCAGCACATATACGGTATTCTCAAAAATCGCATACTGGATGTTCATCAATCCGACCACGTTGAGGGCGGTGGCTATTTTGCGGGTGTACTCATCGATGGTTTCAATATGCTTGGGCGCTATGCTGATGGGCGGAATGACACAGGCCGAATCTCCGGAATGAATTCCGGCAAGTTCGATATGCTCCATCACTGCCGGCACAAAGGCGTCATTACCATCGGCAATGGCATCGGCTTCGGCCTCAATGGCGTTGTCCAGAAACTTGTCGATCAACACCGGCCGTTGCGGTGAAAGGTCCACCGCCGCCTCCAGGTAATGCCTCAGCATGTCTTCGTCTTGCACGACTTCCATGCCGCGACCCCCTAACACGTATGACGGACGCACCATCAGCGGGTATCCGATCTTGGCGGCAATCTCGCGGGCCTCATCCACGTTGCTGGCCATTCCCGATTCCGGCTGGGGGATGCCCAGATCGCGCATGATGTGACGGAAATGATCCCGATCTTCGGCCAGGTCAATGGTTTTCGGTGAAGTGCCTATTATCCTTACGCCGGCATCGGCAAGCTCGCCGGCAATATTCAGCGGCGTCTGTCCGCCGAACTGTACGACGACCCCTTCGGGTTGTTCCTTTTCATAAATGCTCATCACGTCTTCCACGGTCAATGGTTCAAAATAAAGTTTGTCGGAGGTGTCGTAATCCGTGGAGACGGTTTCAGGATTGCAATTGACCATGATGGATTCATAGCCGGCATCACGAATTGCAAAAGCAGCATGCACACAGCAGTAATCAAATTCGATTCCCTGGCCGATACGGTTCGGCCCGCCGCCCAACACCATAATTTTCTTACGGCTGCTGGTGGCAACCTTGTCGGCGGCATTGTAAGTGGAAAAATAATATGCGGCATTTTCAACCCCGCTGACCGGAACCGGCTCCCAGGCTTCATTGCTTCCAATGGATATGCGCTGCTCCCGAATTTCTTTTTCCGTATAACCGAGCAACTGACCCAGGTATCGGTCTGCAAAGCCGTCTTTTTTGGCCCGGGCGAGCAGATCGTCAGGTAGCCGCTGACCTTTATAGGTCAAAATTTCAGTTTCGAGCTCTACCAGTTCCTTCATCTGCTGGATGAACCAGAGTTTAATATAGGTAATTTCGCTCAGCTTTTGCACATCGGCTCCCTTGCGCAGGGCTTCATACATTTGGAACTGGCGCTCACTGCTGGGCGTATTGAGCATATCCATGAGTTTTTCCAACGGCAGCTCATTGAAGTTTTTGGCAAACCCCAGCCCGTAGCGATTGATTTCCAGGCTGCGAATGGCTTTTTGAAATGCCTCTTTATAGTTTTTGCCGATGCTCATGACCTCTCCCACGGCACGCATCTGGGTGCCGAGAACATCTTCGACGCCGGCGAATTTTTCAAAGGCCCAGCGGGCGAATTTCACAACCACGTAGTCACCGGAGGGCGTATATTTTTCCAGAGTACCATCCCGCCAATAGGGAATTTCATCCAGTGTCAGACCGCCGGCGAGCAGGGCGGACACCCTGGCGATGGGAAACCCCGTTGCCTTGGAAGCCAGGGCCGAAGAGCGTGAGGTTCGCGGGTTGATCTCAATGACCACCACCCGCCCGGTTTCAGGGTCGTGGGCGAACTGTATATTGGTGCCGCCGATAACACCGATGGCCTCCACGATGTCGTAAGAATATTTCTGCAAACGCTCTTGAAGCTGCGGGTCAATCGTCAGCATGGGGGCCGTGCAGTAACTGTCGCCGGTATGAATTCCCATGGCATCCACATTTTCGATGAAACAGACCGTAATCATCTGATTCTTGGCATCACGAACCACTTCCAATTCAAGTTCTTCCCAACCCAGCACGGATTCCTCCACCAGGACCTGATGGACAAGACTGGCGGACAATCCCCGGGCGGCAACCGTGCGCAGCTCTTCAACGTTGTAGACCAATCCCCCGCCGGTGCCGCCCATGGTGTAGGCTGGTCGAATGACCACGGGATAATCAAGCCCCGCGGCAACCTTCTCCGCGTCTTTTACGCTGTTGACGGTCTGGCTTTTGGGCATTTCGATGCCCAGCCGGTTCATGGTTTCCTTGAACGCCAGGCGATCTTCTCCGCGCTCAATGGCATCAACATTGACACCAATGATCTGCACACCGTATTTTTCAAGCACACCGGATCGATATAATTCTGAAGACAAATTCAAACCGGACTGCCCCCCCAGATTGGGCAGCAGTCCATCGGGTCGTTCGATAGCGATGATTTCGGTTAATGCCTTCAGGTTCAGTGGTTCGATATAGGTCACATCCGCCATCCCGGGGTCGGTCATAATGGTGGCCGGATTGGAATTCACCAGCACGACTTCATAACCGAGCGAACGCAATGCCTTGCAAGCCTGGGTGCCGGAATAATCAAATTCACATGCCTGTCCGATGATGATGGGTCCTGATCCGATGATGAGAATTTTGTTGATGTCTTCACGTCTGGGCATAGCAACTCCTTCAATTCAGTTTGTTGGGAGGATTCATCTATGAGGCATGAACCCATCGGTCCATTTACTTCATATCTTAAACGGATGAAGATTGTCGTTTTTTTTCTGAAAAACCGGAACCGTATAGCCGGGACAGCTTCGACAAATAGGCTGCTTCTCTCATGAAACCATGGTTGCGGATCACCTGATTGGGGCGCTCCCAAACAGATCCCTTACTGGTAAATATCGACAGGCAATCGATGAGTCGTTTGGGGCTTGTTTTCCAATTGACAATTTCCTGACTGATGCACCGCAAACCCGCCTCAAAGGCGATGTCGGCAAATCTTTCGGCACTCATGCTGAAGGCACGCCAGTGGCTTTTGCGTTCGATGATGCGAAGTTTAGACAGAAAGTCTCTGATTTTTCCCTTAGGGATCTTTTTCAACAATGAAAAATAGGCGGCGTATTCACCCAAATTGGAGTGATGGATAAACCCGACTCCGTTGGGGGTCATTTTTGCAGCCAGCTGTTTTAAATAGGCCTCAATAACATCCATTTCCACGTGAACCAAAGAATCGAAGCTGAAAACGAAATCTACAGATCCGTCGACAGCCACATCCAGGGATAGACCGTCATTTACATGATAGCTGATATGGGAGCAGTGCCTGAAACGATCCCGGCAGGCATGAATACATTTTTCAGACAGATCGACAACAATCAGCCGATCACAGAGGTCTTTTAGAAAATGGGTCCAGCGACCAAATCCGGGGCCAATTTCCAGAATGCATCGCGTCGGAACGAAGCTGTGAATTCGGGGTAAAATTGAGGCATGCCATTGCATTTCGACACCGCCCCAATTTTTGGACCATTCGCTGCCCTGGTGTTTCCAGTCATAGGCCACATCCCAGGAGTAGCGATTTTGTTCAATTGTGCCCATAGTTAATACTGCGGTATCCGGATGATTGAAAATAGCCGCATCTATGCCGCAGCCCTTTTCAGGTGCAAGATATCTGTCGCAATCATTGGAATTGTTTTTTTGAAAAAACTATGTCAAAAAGGCGTTTGGGTGTCAAGATATGGCTATACGCATGTTGAATACCAGAGATCGCAACAAACCTATTGTGGTAGAGAATCTAGACCTACATGTCATCAATTCCTGCAATCTTAAATGTTTCGGCTGTAACCACCTGACAGATTATGGGTACGGCGGACCCTTTAGGGCAAAGGAACTCGTTGAATGGATCCGGCCCTGGAAAGACCGACTTTATTTTAAGAGAATAAACCTTCTGGGCGGAGAGCCGCTGCTCAACTCAAATTTAAAAGAAATTTGTATCAGCTACCGAAAATTTTTCTCTCCGGATGAAACCAAACTGCGGATTGTCACCAACGGCATCCTGATAAAAAGCTGTTTATGGCTCAAGGAGTTGATTCAAAACTATCATATCCACATTCAGGTGTCTCCGCATGTATTAACCGCAAAAACAGCCAATGATAAACGCATTGCCCAGGTAAAGGAAGGCCTGGCACTTTTAGAGAAATGGGCTGCCAATACACCCAGCCGGATTGAAACCAAATGGGCGGCTCCGGTAGACGTTAAAAGAAAGCTGAATTTCCAAATTTTTTATCAGGGATCGGGCAACAATATCAAACCCTTTGAACACGACGACATAGCCGGGAGCAAAAAACAGTGCACCTGCAAAACATTGCAGCTTTACAAGCGTCAGTTATACAAATGCGCCCCCATCGCATATATCGGAGAGGTTCTTAAAAAAATAGGAAGGTCAAACGATCCGGATTGGCAACCCTATCTGAAATACAAACCGCTTCCACCCGACTGCTCTGCAGCCCAGCTAAAGCAGTTTATGGCGCAGCAACCCCTGCCGGAGTGGACCTGCAAAATGTGCCCGCCATTTGCCAACGTTATTTTATCGGAAGAAAGAAAAATACTTTAGGTGCCTCGTGATGCGATATCGACCAACTTTTATCGTCGTTTATAAGTTACAGTTTTTAACATTTGGAGCTGATGCTGGTTACTCGATTCTCGATGCTCGATAACTCAAGACAAACAGCGTCTCAGACTAGTTATCGAGGATCGAGGATCGTGTATCGAGTATCTGGTTGAAACTTGGAAAAAAACTTACCGCCCCGCCTTAACGAAGCATAGAAGCTAGCTACTCTTTTCCTTCCATTTTCTTGAAAGCGCGTTTGCCGAGCTCATCGGAGTAAACATGCCAGGGATTGCGTTTGCCCGCATCTTTGCGTTTTTCGACCACAAAATGACAGCATTCCGCCCCACGCGGTATCAGCTTTTCCACCCAGGCCGTAAACTTGGGCAGGCCATTATCATCCACCGCCTGAATCATGCCTTCCACAAAATAGCGCTGAACCCGGCAGTCAAAGGCCGTGTAACGATCTTGATGGGGGCACCAGAGAATATCAAATTCACAACGATCTTCGGAGACAACCCAGGGCTTTTCCAGTGAGGCGTATAAAATCGTGTTTAGCCCCGTGACGATATAAGAACATAAGGTGATCTCATCCAGGTCTTCTGGAAATTTGGAATTTTTAAGAAAACCATCCATGGTTTCATAACCGGCCCGATTGATGGCCTTGCGAACCATCTCCTGGCCAGCCTCCCCAAAGGCCGCCTCGGCATCCTTTAAAATATTGAGCACGGCCGTGGCCTGCATGGTGCCCCAGACAAAAAGAACCGCCGGGTCAAAATCATCTCTTCCGGCAATAGCCAGGCGCAAATTCTCTATAGCCTCTGGATAGGGCATTCCGAATTGTACATTATCGTAGCTTTCTTCTGATCGTTTGCCGTTTGACCATATTCCCTTTTTAGTTGGATACTGCGGTTTGGGCATTTCAGATCCTCCATAAAATTTAGGTGCGTTTCAATTCGCAAGGATGAATGTGAAAAAATCCATATATCAGAGCGAGAACCGAGAGTAAATAGAAGAAGAAATGAAATCAAGGCGCATACCTGAAATGTCGCTCAAGCGACCAGAAGGAAAAATGAGATCGAAACCATGATATAGCACTCGCCAATTAAAAAAAATTGTTTTATATTGTTGTCAATTTGCAACGGACGATAAACAAAGGAGGTCATGATGCTCGCTTATTATGTTCATGATGATAAAAAAGAAAATGATGTGATAGTATTGCCGGATATGGGATGCACAGTTCCGGTGGATCGCGAGCGCATGGAGGCATTTATTTCGGTCAATCCCGACTTTACCACTTGGTCCGGAGATGCATGCAGTGATTTTTCGCCCGAGGATTTTGGCATCGTGGTGGCAACCCGCGAGGATCAAGGTGATGTTTGTGTCATAAATCATGAGATCTGGCGCCAACGCATGGAGCATTATCTGGGAAGTCCATAAATCATATTCCGAACCGGTTGTCTGCCGTATAATGCTGCAACCATGATCAAGTCCAGGGGGTGGACCCCAAATTTCAAGGTCGATTGAAAATCTCTATGCCCACTATCATTTCGGGGTGCCACCGGCGTTTAAGATTTGCCATCGATATAAAAATGCGATACAAGAGTCTAGGCTTAATCAGGCAGTTTGTACTTTATTCCATTTCCAACATTTAATTAGGGTGGATCAAAATGAAGTCTGATACGATTCAAGGACAGAAACTTACGGATTCCATGCTGGTGGCCGTAATTTTTATTGCCACCATCTATTGGTTTTTGGATTCGATTTTGAATATTTTTTTCTCGAATAAATTTAATCTAATCGCCGAAATGATTGGCCCGGATCTCTACGATATCTATATGCGGGTAATCGTGCTGTGTTTGTTTATCATTTTCGGCTCACACTCCCAAACAGCCATCAATAAGCTAAAATTGGCCCAGAAAAAGCTGAACGAATCAGAAGAACTGTGGCGCTCGCTGGTCCAAACCGCACCCGATGTCATCACCACCGTGGACAAGAATGGAACCATTCATTTCATTAATCAACAGATCACCAACGAGCCTGTCGAAAACATCACCGGGCAAAGCCTTTATAAATATTTGCCTTCCGGATATCGCGGCCTGGCCGAAGACATCGTTAAAAGCGTATTCCGAACCGGACGAACAGAAACCTTTGAGGTCTGCACCGACGATAATCGCGATCCATCCTGGTATACGTATCGGGTTGGACCACTGAGAATTTCCGGAAAAGTGGTCGCGGCAACCATCATTTCTACGGAAACAACCGAATTCAAGCGGGCAGAAGAACTGCGGCGTTATAAGGAACTGTTTGATAATGTGGCTGAAAGCGTCTTTATCATCGACCGCCAGGGTAAATTCATTGAAGCCAATGACCGGGTGCTGGAGAGCACCGGTTACACCAAAAGCGAGCTTTTAGACCTCAATATCATAAACCTGATTGAATCCGATCAGACTTCGTTGATGGAAAACATGATGAAACAGGCCAGCGAAGAAAAGGAAGCTCGCTTTGAGCTGGAGCTAAAAACCAAGGACGAAACGTTCATTCCCAATGATATTAACTGCCGTTACGTGATGTATCTGGGTGAACCGTGTTTCTTGTGTGTCGCGCGGGATATTACCCAGACCAAGCTTCTGCAGAATCAACTCATCCGATCTGAACGACTGGCTGCAACCGGGCAACTGGCAGCTTCAATCGCCCATGAGATCAATTCTCCGCTGCAGGGAATTACAGCACTGCTAAATGTGATTCGCACCTCACATGAAAAGGATCACGAGTTGCTAAACAAATTAGATCTGATCAAAAGTGCATTTAATAGCATTCGAGATACGGTAAAAAATCTGATCGATTTGAATCGTCCGGGCAAAGAAAATAAAGAGCCCTTGGATTTAAATCAGGTCATCGAAAACACCACCGCACTGGTTCGCAGTTATCTGAAAAAAAATAGAATCGATATTCAACTAAATCTTGAGGCAAAAGCGCAACGAATCGACGGTTCTCCCCAGCAGCTGGGTCAGGTGTTCATGAATCTGATCAACAATGCGGTGGAATCGATTACCAATGATCCCGATTTCCAGGAAGACCTGGAGCATTTGCCGGGATTTGCCGGCAAAATCAAGATCGACACCTTTAATCAGAAAAATAACGTTGTCATTTGCGTTAAAGATTCCGGCCCTGGAATATCGGAAAAAGAATTAGATCATATTTTTGATCCGTTCTTTACCAGTAAAAAAGCCATGGGTATGGGGGTGGGGCTCTCGATTTGCCATGGAATTGTCGAGGATCATAAGGGCATGATCATGGCCGAGAATGTGCCCGACGGCGGCGCCCAATTTACGATTTCACTGCCGGTGATTTAGTCCCGCATCAAATCGGTGGTCAATGGCTTTAATATTACTGCAATATCCTGAGGATTGATGCGATCAACCTTAAGCCCTGCCGGTATGGCAAGGTTTTTCCGCGAAATCTTGATCGAATGCTCGCCAACCGCAAGTTTATTCAAATCCACCAGTACGTGAATATCGTGATTCTTCAATTCATCGATACGGTGGCGCCTGCCGGCAAGGGTTAAGCTGATATTCGACGTTGAATCGTGATCAACGATCAGCTCGCTGGGCAGGTTCGAAAAACGAACCGGGGCAGTCATGTTGATTTTTATTTCCTGCTGGGCAGCCAGAATCAACCAGGCAATCGTAACCAGAACTAACGCGCCCAGCTTGGTTTTCCAATTTTGGAGGAACGTATCCTTGAAGAACTGTTTTAATGCGGGCACGCGCATTTCAGGTCCTCCAATCCATTCGGTGAGTTTTTCAGCCAGTTCATCGGGATGCTGCCAGCTGCTTATCTGACCTTCCACGACGGTGGAAACCTCTGAGCGTTCCTCTGAAACAACAATGCAAACTGCATCTGACACCTCTGACAATCCCAGAGCAGCCCGATGCCGGGTGCCAAATTGTTCTGGCAAATCTTCCTTTTCGGAGAGCGGCAAAATACATCCCATATGACTGATGCGCTCCCTGGAAATGACCACAGCACCATCGTGTGCCGGTGAGTTGCGATTAAAAATGCTTTTTATCAGCGCCGGGTCCGGTAAGGCCATGATGGACTGTCCGCCATGGAAAAATTCGGAAGGGTTGTCATCCCGTGTCAGAACCATCAACGCACCGGTTCTCTCGGCGGCTAAATCGAAGGCGACATGCGACAGATCATTCACAAAAGATTTTTTAATCGCCCGACGCCGTGATCGCAAATACCGCAACGGGCTGACTTTCTCCAGCACCTGACGAATCTCTGACTGGAATAGGATCAGCAATAGAATAATCAGAACTTGCCATAGGATTTGAAAGACCCAGGTGGTCAACAAAAGATCCCAGGATTTGGCAACGGAATAAATTCCCCCTAACGCCACCAAACCTATGATGACGCGCAGGGCGCGGGTTTCTTTAAACCAAACATATAGTTGGTAGGTCACCAGAGTGAGAAATAGAATATCAATTAGATCTCCCCATGAGGGGGCAGGAATAAATTTTAATAGCGGCAAAGACTTACTCCATTGCAATAGTTGATCATTCGCTTAACCTTCATAGGGTTTGCCACATTCTTTGCAGTGTCCGCCACGGCCGATCACGCCAATGCAGTTTCCGTCGCTGCACAGTCTCCGGTTTTCCCAATCATCACCGCCAGATGTCTTTTCTGCATCCGGCGTCTCTTCTACCGTGGTGATATCCTCTTGGTCTGCCTGGGCCTCTTCCTCAGAAACACTTTCTGATGAAATCGTGCCGTCATATCTTTTCCCGCATTCCTTACAAAGGCCATCGGGGCCGATAACGCCGATACAGTTTCCATCACGGCATAATACACGATTTTCCCAGTCTATATCCGACGGTGAAGACTCTGCATTCGTTTCTTCGGTTGGTTCATTATCCATTTTTTCCCTTTCTAAACACCCAAAAAGGTGCCGAGCTCTTTCAGACTATCGATATGATAAGCCGTCGACAACCCTGGGTTGCGATACGCAACCAGAGTTACGCCGGCCGATGTTGCCGCCAATTCATCCAAATGAGAATCCCCGACGTAAATTGCCTGTTGGGCTTCAATTTGGAAATACTCTAAAATTTTGAGCAACGGGTCTGGATTCGGTTTGGGTAATTTCACATCGGTGGAAGTAATCACCAAATCAAAATAACCGTTCAGGCCAAATTCATGGAGCAATCCGTTTACCGTATCGGATCGATTGGTTGCAATGGCGGTTTTTATTTGCGGTCGGATTTTATTAATTAGGGGGATAAGCTCTGGTTCGAGTTTCATTAATTTCAGAAAATCAGCATAATCCATAGTTTTACGGTACGCATATACATCTGCCAGATTTTCTTTATCTTCAAATAAATAAGCCAGAGATTCATCCAGGGTGTGCATATGAACATAAGCAAACTGTTCGGGCGTCAGGCTTGGTCTGCCAAAATGATTTAAAATCTCATTATAATATGCCTGATTGGACTGGGCAGTATCAAACAGCACACCGTCACAGTCAAAGGCAACGACGCTGACATCTTTCATACGAATCATTTCTGTTTTTCTGCTGGAGGCTTCCTCAGCTGGCCGTACACCCGGACATACATGGTTGGTTGAATTTTGCTGTCGGTTTCCAGGATAATCACATCATGATATCGGCCCTGTTCCTGGCGCAGGTTTTCCACAATCAATGAATACTCTCGGTGATCTGTCCCCTGGATCTCTTTGATCTGAATATTGATATACTTTCCACTGCGTGCACGGGCGTTTGTGATTTTAAACGCGTATTTTTCTTCCGGAATAATGTTCACCGATTTTTTAAGGCTATCCCCGACAAAGCCTCTTAAACTGACCGTCCGCGGAATAATGGAGACAAATTTTTCAACCATCCCGGAGATTACCAGATCAAGATTCCGCTGTTTTTTATCATCGGTATATATCTTGGCGGTTTTTGTCATGCGCCGTCCGCCATATCCTGCGGTATTTAATCTCAGTGTGATTTTTCCCTCGCCACCGGGAGGGATCTGTCTCGTATAAGAGACAGCCGTGCACCCTCACCCGGTTTTTACCCGCTCGATATTCAGGGGCGCATTTCCCTTGTTTTGAATGATAAATTCATGAACGACGTGTTGACCGTCGGCAACCGGCTCAAACTCCCATTTGGTCACCGGCAAAAACGCCTTCGGCGTCTTATCGGATACGGGTGTAAGTTCGGCTGTACCGGTTTTAATATGGTTATCTGAGACAACATCGTTTGGCGCAGCATACAAAATAGTGCTGAGCCAAAAAATGCCAGATATGACGGCAATAACAGAATTTAGGCCTATTGTCATAAACAGCACTCCTTTGAAAGCCAAGTTTTTGATTCTATGAAAAATTTTAAGCTGCATAGGTTCGATTGTCAAGCAACAACCGCATCTGTGAAAAAGTGGGCTCAAAACCTTTAGGTCTTGTCCGGGGGCCAGGCCTCGATTCGATTCAAAAGCGGAGCTACACGGAGTCGTACACCTCGTGGCTGGAAGCCACTCCCACCTCTATTAATCATCATCGAGCCGTTTTAAATAAATTCTCCAATATGATTTGTGGGAGCGGCATCTTGCCGCGATTTACATTTTTCATCAAATCGGAAAGCACCCGTGACGTGGATATCGAAATATTTCTAAATTTTTTCAAGTTATTGATTTAAACTGGTTTCAAAAGTATTAGATCTTGTCCGAGGGCAAGGCTAGAGGAGGAGAAACTGCGCAGCGTACATATAGTACGTGAGCAATTTTCGACGACGAGAAACGCCGCCATCGGGCAAGGGATGATATTTTTGAAACCAGTTTACATCATGAAATAAGGGTCTACGTCGATAACAACCTTAACATCCCGCCGCCCAAAGCTGGTGGCATGATCGGCCATAAGACGCCCGGCAAAATCGTGCAAAGCTTTGGTGCGCACACTCTTTAAAAGAATTTGCCAGCGGAAAAATTGAGCAATTCTGGGCAGCGATGCCTCAATCGGTCCCAGGATCTCTATGCTCCGATATAATACCGGATTTTGCGACCTCAAATGATGACATGCCTTCCCAAGAGACCGCACATGGGTTTCGGTTTTGGCTGGATCCTTGCCAGATATCTTAAGCTGAATCATCCGTGATAGCGGAGGGTAGTTCAGTGCCTGGCGAAATTCGATTTCCTGAGCATAAAAAGTTTTAAAATCCTGATTCTTGGCTGCCTGAATGCTAAAATGATCCGGGTTAAATGTCTGCAAAATAACACGTCCCGGCACATCACCTCTCCCGGCCCTACCCGCCACCTGAGCCAGGAGCTGAAACGTCCGTTCGCCGGCACGAAAGTCAGGAAAGCTAAGGGATAGATCGGCACAGATGATCCCCACCAGGGTAATATTGGGGAAGTCGTGGCCCTTTGCCACCATCTGGGTTCCGACCAGAATATCAATCGTTTTGTTCTTTATTCCTTTTAACAGGGTCAAAATAGACCCTTTGCGCGTGGTTGTATCTCGATCCATTCTGGCGACACGGGCATCCGGGAAGAGTTCATTTAGCGCGGACTCGACTTTTTCGGTTCCAAGTCCCAGGTGTTTGATGCGCGATGATCCACAAAGGCTGCAACGTGAGCTCGATGCCCGGCTAAATCCACAGTAATGGCATTTGTAAGCGTTGGCCTTCTGGTGCAATGTCAGCGAGATGTCACAATGTTTGCAGCGAATCGCCTGACCGCATGAGGCACAGATCGGAAAGCTGGCAAATCCTCGGCGGTTTAAAAATAAGAGCGTCTGTTCACCCCGTGCCAGCGTATCCCGCATGGCATCATGGAGCTCGGAAGTAATAAATCGTCGAATTCCACGGGCATCTCTGCTGTCGCGGAGATCCACCACATCGATTTCAGGCAGCGGGCGTTTTTCAATTCGTTTTTTCAAGGTGACTTCAGCAAATTTATGCTGACAGACATTATAATATGACTGCACCGAAGGGGTAGCAGAACCCAGCAACGCAACGCAATTGTTGAGCATAGCTCTGACCACCGCAAGATCGCGGGCATTGTATCGCAGACGTGTCTCCTGCTTGTAGGAGGTATCATGTTCTTCGTCGACAACGATCAGCCCGATATTTTCAAAAGGTGCAAAAATAGCAGACCGAGCCCCTATGGTAATATCCACCGCTTTGTTCAAGATACGACCCCATTGATCAAAGCGCTCCCCGGTGGATAAACCGCTGTGCAGCACTGCAATTCGCTCTCCAAAACGCGCTCGGAACCGACGTTCCATTTGAGTGATGAGTGCAATTTCTGGAACCAGCACCAGGACGGAATGCCCGTTGCGGATCGCATCAGCGGCCACTTGCATATAGACTTCGGTTTTTCCGCTGCCGGTCACCCCTTGCAGAAGAAAGGTCGTAAATCCGTCATTTAATTGCTCACAAACCCGCTCAACAACCTTCTGCTGTTCTTGTGTAAGTTGGGGAACGGCATCCGGACGAATCGATTCACCAAGGGGGTCCCGATAAACCCGCTTTTGAATAATCTTCAGATACCCCGCATCCTCCAGCGATCGTATCAGTGCCGGCGCAGACGGTACGTAAGCCTTTAATTCTTTTACCGATATTTCACAGTGCGCCTTCAGGGTTTCAAGAATTTTCTGCCTGGCCGGTGATCGTGCGGTGGTCGACAAATCTGTCCCAGCCAGGGTCACATAACGTTGG
>JASFPE010000080.1:0-14522 GCA_050116155.1 Desulfobacterales bacterium | reverse complement strand
TTTAGCGGCGACGGGGACAACAACCTCGTGATTCTGGATTACAATTCCCCCACGGAGATCGATGCCGACAATTTTTTAGGGCACTTTGTTTATGGTCTGGACGCCAGCCATGTGGACAGCGTGATTTCCGGCGGACAAATGGTGGTGAAAAACAAAAAGCTGATGACCATGGAGGAAGACGAAATCCTGGCATTTTCCCGTGAGATGGGAAACAAGTTGTGGAGGAAATTAAATAAATAAAGTTTCAAGTGATCTAAAGTGACTAAAGTTAATGTATTCTGTCTATTTATTAAATGATAGAATTCCTCAACTTTAGATCACTTCAAATCACGCCTTGGCGTGATTCACTTTAGTCACTTTTTATAGATTTGGAGGTTCCAAAAACAGATGAATAAAGACACAATCCTCGATGGTATCCAGACCCTGTTTACAAAGAATATCGAAGACATGTATCTGAATGATTTTTTGTTAACCTGGGACAAGTCTGAAGATGAAATCGCCGCGGTTTTTGAAACCGCCGAGGCTTTGCGGGCAATGCGTGCAGACAACGTCTCCTGCCGGGTGTTTGATTCCGGCCTGGCGGTTTCGATCTTCAGGGATAAGTCTACCCGTACACGCTTCAGTTTCGCCAGCGCCTGTAATTTGCTCGGATTGGCGACCCAGGATCTGGATGAAGAAAAATCCCAGATTGCCCATGGAGAAACCGTGCGGGAGACCGCCAACATGATCTCGTTTCTGGCCGAGATCATCGGTATCCGGGATGACATGTATCTGGGTGCGGGTCATACCTATATGAAAGAAGTCGCTCAGTCCGTGGAGCAGGGGTATCGGGAGGGAGTACTGCCCCAGCGACCCACGCTGGTTAACCTCCAATGCGATATCGACCATCCCACCCAGTCGATGTCTGATGCTTTACATTTAATTAATCATTTTGGCGGTGTCGAAAACCTGAAAGGCAAAAAAATTGCCATGACCTGGGCCTATTCGCCATCATATGGGAAACCCCTGTCGGTACCGCAGGGTGTTATCGGGTTAATGTCCCGGTTTGGAATGGAAGTCGTCCTGGCCCATCCCGAGGGGTACAATTTGTTGCCGGAAGTCGAAGAAGTGGCGCAGTCGAACGGCCGCCAATCCGGCGGCAGTTATTCCCGGGTGACCAGCATGTCGGAGGCGTTCAAGAATGCAGACATTGTGTATCCCAAAAGCTGGGCCCCATACACCGTCATGGAAGAACGAACCCGCCTGCTGCAGAAAGGCGATCTCAAAGGCCTCAAGGATCTTGAAAAACGCTGTCTGGAAAACAACCGCCAATTCATTGATTGGGAATGCACCGAAAAGCTGATGCAAACCACCAAGAACGGCAGCGCGCTTTACATGCATTGCTTGCCGGCCGACATCAGCGGCGTCAGCTGTGAGCGGGGAGAAGTAGAAGCCTCCGTCTTTGAACGTTACCGGGTGCCACAATACATCCAGGCTGGATATAAGCCGTACATCATTGCGGCCATGATTTTCTTAAGCAAATTCAAAAATCCGGCTGATAAGCTCGAGGAGTTAATAAAGAAAGCAGAACCGAGGGTTTGTTGAGTTAATTTTGTATCCCCTCCCCTTAACAGCCTGTCCAACAACTCATTTCCCCTCCCTTGATGGTAGGGGATTTAAGGGAGGGTGATCACCTCCACCCAAACCCTCCCCCGTCGAGGGGGAGGACTTTTTGTGCTATTTGAGGCTTATTGGACAGTTTGTTAATCCCCTCTCGCCTGGGGATGGGAAATATGAATTATTTAAGAAACTGATTCGCAATTTAGAAGGGCAAGACAATTGGAGTGCGACAATGAGCGACAAATTTACGCCCTGCAACATTGAAAGACTGCTGCAATGGATTCTGGCAGAGGAGAAACAGGGGCAGATTTTCGGGATTCGTAAGGAACTGTTTTTTGTTCCGCAAAGCAGCGATGTATTCAAAATCACGCGCTATGGGCAGGAACTGGAAACCCCCATCGGTGTGGCTGCCGGTCCCCATACCCAGCTTGCGCAGAATATTATCAGTGCCTGGCTGACCGGTGCCCGTTATATCGAGCTGAAGACCGTGCAAACACTGGACGAACTGGAAGTCACCAAACCGTGTATCGACATGACCGACGAAGGCTACAACTGCGAATGGTCCCAGGAACTCAAACTGGAGCAATCTTTTAACGAATATCTCAATGCCTGGATTATCCTGCACATTCTCAAAGACAAATTTGGATGGGGCGATCCGGATTCGCGGGGTTTTATCTTCAATATGAGCGTGGGATACAATCTGGAGGGCATTCTCAACTCCAATGTGCAAACCTTCCTGGATAAGATGGCCGACGGTACAGCCGAAAAAGAAGCCAAAATCGATACCCTCGCCAAAATTTATCCACGGGCTAAGGACCTGGAAATCCCGGACAGCATGTCGGACAATATTACCATCTCCACCATGCACGGCTGCCCGCCGGACGAAGTCGAAAAGATCGGGCGGTATTTCATTGAGCAGCGCAAGCTGAACACCACCATCAAGTTGAATCCCACCCTGCTGGGCCCACAGGAATTGAGGAATATTCTGAATGACGAACTGGGATTCGACGTCGACGTGCCGGATGAGGCATTCGCACATGATTTAAAATACGATGCTGGCCTGGAACTGATTACGTCCCTTAGGGAAAGTGCTGCCAAGATCGGGGTTGAGTTCAATTTGAAGCTAACCAATACTCTGGAAACCACCAACCAAGACCAGAACCTGCCCCAAAATGAAAATATGGTTTACATGAGCGGGCGGGCCCTGCATCCCATTAGCATCAATCTGGCCCGAAAATTACAACACGACTTTAACGCTGAGCTTGATATCAGTTTTTCCGCCGGCACCGGCTGCTTCAATGTCGCCGATGTTCTGGCCTGCAATCTAAGGCCTGTTACGGTGTGCTCGGATATCCTTAAGCCCGGCGGTTATGGGCGTCTGGGACAGTACCTGGATGAAATCGCAAAACACATTTCCGCCGTTGCCGCCGATTCAATTGAGACGTTTATTACTGCTAAAGGCCAGGACGGTGACCTCAAACAGGCGGGGCAGAAAAACCTCGATGCCTATGCCACCGCTGTGGTGAAAAATAGGGTCTATCAAAAATCCAGTTTTCCCTTTGAGAACATTAAAACCGCACGCCAGCTCACCACTTTTGATTGTGTCAGGGCACCGTGCGTATCCACCTGTCCGGCCAGTCAGGACATTCCCGCTTATATGTATCATACCGCCAAAGGCGACTACCGTAAGGCGATGGACGTCATTCTGGAAACCAATCCTTTCCCCAATATTCAGGGAATGGTGTGCGATCATTTGTGTCAATTCAAATGCACCCGCATGAATTACGACAATCCGCTGTTAATCCGTGAAATAAAACGCTTCATTGCTCAAAAACATGATCACAATGTGCCGCGTAAACCTGCGGCGTCCAATGGATTGAAAGTCGCGATCATCGGTGCCGGCCCTTCCGGACTTGCCTGCGCGTACTTTCTGGCTTTAGACGGCTTTGCGGTGGATGTTTACGAAACCAAGGATATCCCCGGGGGCATGGCCGCCGACGGCATCCCGTCCTTTCGACTGGATGATGAAAGCCTCAAAAAAGATATCGAGGGCATTGTCGCTCTGGGTGTCCGGATCCATTGCGGCTCGAAAATCAATCTCGAGAGATTTGAAAACCTGCGCAGCACTTATGACTACGTCTACGTTGCCGTCGGCGCTCAAAAAGGCCTGAATCTGGGCATCCCCGGCGATGATGCACCGGGCGTATACGATCAGATCAGTTTTTTAAGCGAGGTTCGCCGCGGCCAACCTCCGGATCTGGGCAAAAACGTAGTGGTGATCGGCGGCGGCAACTCGGCCATGGATGCCGCCCGTGCGGCCAAACGGCTGGTGGGTCCCGATGGGAACGTCAGCATCGTCTATCGTCGTACCCGGCAGGAGATGCCGGCGGATTTCGAAGAAATCCAGGCGGCGCTGGATGAAGGCATTCAACTGACTGAGCTCACCGCGCCGGAATGTCTTTTAGTTGAAGACGGCCGGGTGACGTCCAACGTGTGTTTTAAAATGGAGCTGGGGGAAATAGATGTCAGTGGTCGGCCGAGACCCATAAAGATCGAGGGCACCGAATTCGAAATTCAGGTGGACAGCGTGATTTCAGCCATCGGCCAGGGAGTGGAGCTGGATTTTTTTCCGCAAAGCGAATTACAGATCGATTCGGATACCCTTGAAACCCAGCTATCCGATGTGTTTGCCGGCGGTGACGCCGTGCGAGGTGCCTCCACGCTTATTCGGGCGATCGGTGACGGCAAACGCGTGGCAGAGTCCATCAAACGAAAGGCAGCTTTACAATTTGATGTTCCGATCACAAAAACGGACCGTGCCCCGGACATCACATATTTGCAAATCGGTCAGGCCCGGCGATTGTTCGGCCCTGCTGTACCCGAAATCGCCTTGGACGAACGTTTTAATTTTGATCTGGTCACCCGGACTCTGGATGACGACACTGCCCGACAGGAAGCCCAGCGTTGCCTGCAATGTGACGTGATGTGCAACATCTGCACCATGGTATGCCCCAACCGGGCCAATATCGCATTTCACCTGGATCCGGTGGAATTCACCATTCAAAGCGCCCTGCGCTCCGGCGATAAAATACTAATCCATGAAGGTGAAACCGTGCGTATTCATCAACCATTTCAGATTATTAATATCGGCGATTTTTGCAACGAATGCGGCAACTGTGCCACGTTTTGTCCCACCAATGGCGAGCCGTACCGTGCCAAGCCAAAATTTTACCTGACCCCCCAAAGCTTTGCCCCTGAGCCCAATGGCTACTTGCTTGCCGATGGGGTGTTGAACGCCAGGGTAGATGGGGCGCTGGAAACCCTGTTGCGAAAAGGAGACCGTCTGATCTATGAGACCAAAGATGTTCGGGCCCAGATGAATTCAAAATCTTTCGGTGTTGAGGAGATCACATTCACCTCGGATGCCGCGGGTCCGATCGATCTGCGCCACGCAGCCCAAATGGCGGTGCTGCTAACGGCCATGAGTGATTTTTATATATTCAATTAACCGAGAGATATTGTGGAAGATTTATAAGTATTATTTTCACCACCCGCTTCGCTCGAGGCACAGAGATCACAGAGGAATTATTTTTTTTCCTGGCCGGGAGACGACGGCCAGGAAAAACCCTCAGCCCTCCGGGCGGGTTAGAATAATAGAATATTTGCCGCAGGCATGATGGTTTTGATTTGCCGGCATCTCCCGGCAAATCAAAAAATATATAAATCTCTGTGAACTCTGTGTCTCTGTGGTGAAGAAAATAAAAAAGGAAGTCATGAGCACGATATTGCTGAAAAACTGCTTTTATATCTTCTTATCCGCCGAAGACGGATCGCGGCGGGGGGAAGATATTTTGATCCGGGATAATCGGATTTCAAAAATCGGTCCCGACATTGCGGAGCGCGCAGACCGGATCATCGACTGTTCCACCTGCGTGGTGGTACCCGGGTTTGTCAACACCCATCATCATTTTTATCAGACCCTGACCCGCAATTTGCCGGCGGTACAAAACGCAGAGCTTTTTGACTGGCTATTATATCTTTACGAAATCTGGAAGCATCTGGACGAAGAAGCCGTTTACTATGCTTCGTTGCTTGCCATGGCGGAGCTGCTTAAAACCGGCTGTACGACTTCCACAGACCATCATTATATCTATCCCCAAAATGTCGATGGTGATCTGGTTGGGGCGCAATTTAAGGCCGCTGAAAATCTGGGGATGCGGCTTTCTCCCACCCGGGGCTCCATGTCTCTCAGCAAAAAAGATGGCGGGCTGCCGCCCGATAGTGTGGTGCAGACCGAAGATGAAATTCTGAAAGACTGCCAACGCGTCATCGACCGGTATCACGACGACGGCGAGTTGTCCATGCGCAGGGTCATTCTGGCGCCGTGCAGCCCGTTTTCGGTTACCGAAGAACTGATGAAAGAAACGGTCAACCTGGCGCGTCAACACGGCGTAAGATTGCATACGCATGTGGCGGAGACCAATGATGAAAATGATTTTTGTCTAAAGAATTACGGACGTAGACCGCTGGAGTTGATGGAGGATTGCGGATTTATCGGCGCCGACGTTTCATATGCCCATGGAATTCACTTTAATGACGACGAGTTGAAGCGCCTGGCAGACAGCGGCACCCATATTGCCCATTGCCCGACTTCCAATATGCGCCTGGGCTCCGGTATCTGTCGGGTCAAAGAAATGCTGCAGCGCGGGATCAATGTGGCGCTGGCTGTGGACGGCAGTGCTTCCAACGATTCATCGGATATGCTGGGTGAAATCCGGAACGCCTTGCTGTTACAACGGGTTCACTATGGTGCCGATGCCGTTACCACCATGGATGTTATGCGGATGGCCACCGAAAACGGCGCCACTTTGCTGGGCTTCGAAAAAGTCGGCAAGATCAAGGAGGGCTGGGCGGCAGATCTGGCCCTGTTTAACGTCGGCAAATTGGAATACAGCGGCTCTCTCTCGGATCCCCTGGCAGCCATCGTTTTTTCAGGATACAATCACGGCACCGAATATACCATCGTCAACGGAAACATTGCAGTGGAGCATGGAAGATTGACCGGATTCGATGAAACGGAGCTGATGCATAAATGCAACGCTATTTCGGCGAGATTGCTGGATAAAATTTAGCTTTTTATTTACCACACAGGGCACAGAGAAACAGAGTAGGGCGGGGCCTCTGCACCCGCCTGATTTGGTCGGCACAGAGGCCGACCCTACGTTTTGCGCTTGTTACGCCAAAACAAATGACATTTGAAGTGACCTCGCATAGCGGCTATAAATGGAGTAATTCTAAACGTCGAGAGCCTCTGGGCTAACGATCATTTAAATTATAAAGACAGAGCGAAGCGATTCCTGAACTTTAGGCACCTTAGGCATTTTAGATCATTTTAGGCAATTTATTTTAAGAAGGAGTTCCCATGGCAGTAGGCAAATCAGTCAAGCGGGTTGATGCGGTGGCCAAGGTGACCGGTCGGGCAAAGTACACAGACGATTTTTTTATCCCGGGCATGCTGGTGGCTAAATATCTGCGCAGCACCATCGCCCACGGCCGCGTAAAAAAAATCGATGCCAGCAAAGCCCAACAACTACCCGGTGTCGAAGCGGTATTCACTTATGATGATGTACCACAAAACAAATTCGCCACGGCCGGTCACCCGTATTCGCTGGACCCCGATCACAAGGACGTGGCAGACCGGCTGTTGCTGACCCGGGATATTCGTTACTGGGGAGATGAAATTGCCGTGGTGGTGGCCGAAAATAATATTGTCTTGCAGGAGGCGCTGAAGCTGATCAAGGTGGCCTATGAGGAATATGATCCCCTTGTGACACCGGAAGTTGCGCTGGTCGAGGGCGCCCGTGAGATTCATGCCGGCTCCCAAAACGTCATTGGCAAATCCCATTACTCGGTGGGGGGGGACATAGAAGATGTGCTCACCGAAGCCGATGTGGTCATCGGGGGCCGCTATCGGACCCAGACGTGTCAACACTGTCATATCGAGAATCATATCGCCTATGCTTATATGGATGATCTGGAACATATTGTGGTGGTATCCTCCACCCAGATTCCCCATATCGCGCGGCGCATCGTTGGCGAAGCATTGGATTTGCCCTGGGGCCGCATCCGGGTGATTAAACCGTATATCGGAGGTGGATTCGGCAACAAGCAGGACGTCATCCTGGAACCCATGGTGGCCTTTTTGACGCTGAAGCTGGGAGGCAGGCCGGTAAAGATAGATCTATCCCGGGAAGAATGCATGATCGGCACGCGGGTCCGACATGCGTTTAATGTGGAGATGCGCTCCGGGGTGAATCGGGACGGAACCCTGATGGCCCTCGATATTGATGCAATTTCAAACACCGGCGCCTATGCCTCCCATGGACACTCGGTGGCAGGCGCAGCCGGTGCCAAGTCACGCTCGCTTTACCCCCGCTCGGCCATCAAATTCCACGCCATAACGGTTTACACGAATACGCCGGCAGCCGGTGCGATGCGGGCTTACGGCGCGCCCCAGATGATATTTGCCGTGGAATGCATGATTGAGGAAGCTGCCCGGAAAATCGGCATGGATCCGGTAGAGTTCCGGATCAAAAATGTTGCCCGGCAGGGGGATGCCGATCCCCTGACCGGTGAACGGTTTAAAAGCTGTGGAATTATTGAATGCCTTCAAAAGGGGAAAGCCCTCATCGGCTGGGATGAAAAACGGTCTACCCGGTCGAAGGATCAAACGGGCCCGCTGCGGCGTGGACTTGGCGTCGCCTGTTTCAGCTATGCTTCGGGAACGTATCCGGTCTGTATGGAGATCGCCGGTGCCCGCATCATCCTTAACCAGGATGGATCCCTTCATATTCAGGTGGGTGCCACCGAAATCGGACAGGGCCTGGATACCATTGTCGCCCAAATGGCGGCGGAAACCATCGGAATTCCATATGCACTTGTTCATGTGGTGTCCACCCAGGACACGGATATTGCGCCGTTTGATACAGGAGCCTATGCCTCACGCCAGGCCTATGTGGCCAGTAACGCGGTGTTTCGAGCAGCCAGGGAGCTTAAAGCAAAAATACTCGAGCATGCCGGCCGGATGACCAATGTTCTTGGCGGTGAGCTTGACATTGTTGACGGTCAAATTGTGCACCGCAATGATCCCGCGCGGGTTGTCATTTCGTTGAAAGAGGTGGCGCTGGATGCCTATTATGACAAGGAACGCGGTGGCCAGTTAACCGCCGACGTTTCCCATAAGACCACCACCAACGCCCCCACATTTGGCTGCACCTTTGTGGAAGTGGAGGTGGATGTTCCGTTGTGCAAGGTGGAGATAAAGGAGATATACAATATCCATGACTCCGGCGTCATCTTGCATCCTGTCATGGCCAAAGGACAGGTGCATGGCGGCGTTGCCATGGGAGTGGCCGCCGGGCTATACGAGGAAATGCTGATCGATCAAGAGACCGGCTATATCTACAATAATAATTTTTTGGATTACAAGATCCCCACAACCGTGGATGTGCCGGATATTGGCTGTGAGTTTGTGGAGACCTACGAACCCACCTCCGGTTATGGCAACAAGTCTCTGGGGGAGCCGCCGATCATCTCCCCCCCGCCGGCCATCCGCAATGCCATTTGGGACGCGACCGGCGTAAAGATCAACGAACTGCCCATGACCCCGCATGTGCTTTATCGATATTTTAAAAAGGCAGGGTTGCTGTAGATTATTAATTTAGGAATTCAGGGATTGAGGGATTCAGGGATTGAGGGATTCAGGGATTCAAGAATTTAGAAATGGAGAATTGATATAAAATTTAGGTGGAATACATTCAATTCCTAAATACCTAAATTTACAATTCCCAAATTATTACATATTTAATTCCTAAATTTCTAAATTCGCAATTCCTAAATTATCATGACTATCAATGCGAAATTTAAAATCTGAAATCCGAAATCCGAAATCTGAAATCGAATAGAGGCTACCATATGTTTAATTTTAAAAGCTATCACAGGGCCGGCAGTGTGGAGGAGGCGATTCGATTGTTACAGGAAATCCCGGAGGCCCACCTGATTGCCGGCGGCACGGATGTGCTGGTCAAACTCCAAAAAGGCAAAGGACAGTTCCATCATCTGGTTGATATTCATGACATTGCCGAGCTGAATTTCATCACCCTGACCGATGATGGGGATATCGTCATCGGGCCGTTGACCTGCTTTACCAGGGTGAGCGAATCATCGGTGGTCCTAAAGCACATACCGGTTTTGTCTGAAGCCATTGGCACCATTGGGGGACCCCAGGTGCGCAACATGGCAACCATCGGCGGCAATCTGTGCAACGGGGTTCCCAGTGCCGACAGCGCCACCCCCCTGGTTGCCCTTAATGCGCAGTTGACGATCACAGGCCCGGACGGCCCAAGAAAGATGCCCCTGGAAGAATTTTTTCTCGGACCCGGCAGCGTGGCCCTTGAGCCACATGAGATTCTGACGGCGATTACGGTGACCCGTGACAATTATGCCGGTTATCACGGGCATTTTTATAAATATGCCATGCGAGATGCCATGGATATTGCCACCATCGGCTGTTCGGCAGTGTGCCGATTGAATGGCGGTGTGTTGAAAGACTTGAGGCTTGCTTTTGGGACGGCCGCGCCGGTACCCATCCGGTGCAAGTCAACTGAAAAAAAGGCTTGTGGCCGAAAAGTATCGCGAAAATTACTGGATGATATCTCCAAAACCGTCGTGGATGACGTAAGTCCGCGTTCGTCATGGCGGGCGGCCAGGGAGTTTCGTCTGCAGATCATCGCCACCCTGGCCCAAAGGGTGGTGAAACAGGCCATTGTAAACGCAGGAGGAACCATAAATTGAACCATACGATCACATGCACTGTAAACGGAAAGAAAAAAGAAATTAACGTGGACGCCCGTCAGTCGCTTCTGGAGGTTCTGCGGGAACAGCTGGGGCTGATCAGTGTCAAACAGGGCTGTTCCGTGGGGGAGTGTGGCGCCTGTACGGTGCTGGTCGATAATGTGCCCATCGATGCCTGTCTGTATCTGGCCATCTGGACTGACGGCCGATCCATTCGGACCGTGGAAGGCGAAAGTCAAAACGAAAAGCTGTCCGGCGTGCAACAGGCCTTCGTGGATGAAGGTGCGGTGCAGTGCGGTATTTGCACGCCCGGATTCGTGATGGCCGCAACCGCTTTTGTCGAAAAACACAAGGGCCAGAAGGTGACGCGCAATCAGATTCGCAAAGGACTGGCCGGAAATCTTTGCCGCTGCACAGGCTATGACACCATTGTCACCGCGGTGCAAAAGAGCCTGGAAGATGAGACCTAAAATATTCGGGATAATATCATGAGCAATAAAGAAGTCATATTCGCTTTGCTTAAGCAGCTGGCGGATGCAGTGGCGACGACATTCGGGCCCAATTGCGAAGTCGCCATCCATGATCTGTCAACACTGAAACACTCTCTGGTCCACCTTGCCGGAAACGTTACCAAGCGTAAGTTGGGTGCGCCCATTACCGACATGGTGGTCACGGCGTTGATCAAAGAAGGACGCCAGGTGAAAGATCGATACGGCTATAAGACCATTATGGACGACGGCCGGGAACTCAAATCGTCGACCATATTCATCCGTGATGAACACGGCAAAGTCATTGCGGCCTTTTGCATTAATTTCGATACCACCGATTACCTCAATGCCATGCGTGCCATAGACGTGCTTGCCAAATTTAACAATCACAGTCACGCATCGCCTTTAACGGAAACCTTTGCCTTTTCGATTAACGATACGGTGGACACCCTATTCGAACAGGCGGTTTCGGGAATCGGCAAACAACCGGCAACCATGACCAAGGATGAAAAAATCCGGCTCGTCAAAGAACTTGAACGCAAAGGCGCGTTTCAAATCAAGGGGGTTGTCAACCAGGTGGCGGTCCGCCTGGGCGTATCAAATTTTACGGTCTACAACTATTTAAAAAAGATCCGTGCCTCCAATTCGATCGAAAACGCGGATATGATCGGGAAATAGGAGGATTCAGACGTATGCTCGACATGGTGGACTTCCTTACAAATATTCCCAAAGCCGAATTGCATCTGCACATCGAAGGTGCGATCCAGGCGGAGATGTTGCTTGAGATGGCCCGGCGCAATGGCATCGATCTTCCCTATAACTCTCCGGCCGAGGTGCTGGCGGCCCAGGACTATGGTGAACCGGCCCTCGTCAATTTTCTCAATTTTCATTATAGCTGTGTGCAGGTGATTCGAACGGAACGGGATCTTTTTGACATTGCTTTGGCTTTGATGAAAAAATGCAAACAAGAAAATATTCGCCATATAGAGCTGTTTTTCGATCCCCAGGTACACCTCGAACACGGACTTTCCTTTGAAGCCATTATTCGGGGACTCCACCAGGGATGCCAAAAAGGCGCCGAGCAATACGATGTCTCCAGCGATCTCATCATGTGCGCAAACCGGGACCGCTCCGCTGAGGACGCCATGCGGATGCTCGATTTGGCTGCTTCCTATCGTGAATACATTATCGGTATCGGTCTGGACTCCTTTGAGCAGGATAATCCACCCGTAAAGTTTAAGGATTTTTTTCGTCGGGCCCGGGAAGAAGGATATCACCTGACGGCCCATTGCGATGTGGATCAGGAAAACTCACCGGAACATATTCGGCAGTGCATTCATGTTCTGGAGGTCGAACGCATTGATCATGGGGTCAACTGCATCGATGATCCGGCCTTGGTGGAAGCCGTCAAGGAAAGAAATATCTGCCTGACGGTATGCCCCACCTGGCGGGTTTCGGATCCAGGTCCGCGCCGGTTGAAGCGGCTGAGACGGATGTTCGACCTGGGGCTGCCGGTGACCATTAACACGGATGATCCCGAAGAGTTTGCCAGCCGCTATTTAACCAACACCATGATTGGGGTACAGCAGGGGGCGGGCTACTCGGCTGAGGAAATGGTCCAATTTATGCGTAATGCCTTCATCGGATCCTGGCTCGATGAAGACGACAAGCAAGCATACCTCACTGAGCTGGAAGCCTATGCACTCTGCCACGACGTGAATTTCGGCACGGGCTGATACCTTCGCTTAAAATCCCAGTTTCTCGTAAATGATGCCGCAATGATCTTGAAATTCTTTTGTGGTCGTCGTCTTTCGATCCCGGGGACGCGGCAGATCAATCTTTTCCTCCCAGATTAGCCTGCCCGGGCGCGCCGTCAAAACAAACACCCGATCTCCAAGGGTTACGGCTTCTTCGATATTGTGGGTCACGAAGATAATCGTTATTTTTTCTTCTTCCCAGATTCTCTGTAAATCCGTGGTAAGTTTCAAACGCGTGAGGGCGTCAACGGCGCTGAAGGGCTCATCCATCAATAACAAGGATGGATTCGAGATCAATGCCCTGCAAATAGAGGCCCGCTGTTGCATGCCTCCGGATAACTCGTGAGGCCATTTTCCCTCGAATCCTTTGATCCCCGCCAGCTCGATCAACTCCATTGCGCGCTCACGTCCACCGGCTTTTTGTCCGAGTAACTCGAGCGGAAAAAGGATGTTATCGATGACTGAGCTCCACGGGAATAAAATGGGCTGCTGGAAAACCAGCCCCAACTCGCTCAGCTGCTTCTCTTCAGAATTCAAATGCCTTATGTCGACCGTACCCGTTGTGGGCTCCAGCAATCCCGCAATGATGTGCAAAAGGGTGGATTTTCCGCAACCGCTCGGCCCGGCCATGGTAATGAATTCTCCGTGTTTGACCTGAAGGGAAATATCCTCTAATGCGGTGATCGTTTCACTTTCCGTCTGATAGGCTTTGGTCAGATTGTTTATCGAAACAAAATCGGTCATTGCTCAAATCCTCCCTATTCCTCGCGGTACCAGGGTAGAAATTTTTTCTCAATTACCTTGAGTACCTCATAAAACACATAGCCGAAGATGGAGAGCAAAACGATCGCCGCAAACATCCGAGGTATTTTAAAATAAGCCTGATATAATACCATCAAATGGCCCAGGCCTTCCTGGGAGCCCACAAATTCGGCCACGGTCACCCCGATTACCGCCAGGGTCGTGCCGATGCGGAGTCCGGTAAATATGTTCGGCAACGCATTCTTGATTCGGATTTTCATCATAATCTGCCAATCACTGGCTTTATAGACCCGGGCCAGATCTGAGTATTCCGGTCGAATTCGCAGGCCATCCATGGTGTTAATCATGACTGTAAAGAAAACAATCGTAGACGCCAAAACCACCTTTGAGAGATTGCCCAAGCCGAACCATACCATGACCAGGGGAGCGATGGCGACTTTGGGCATGGTCTGGAAGAAGACTAAAATCGGCATCAGCGCCTTGTTCAATACCTCGAAATACATCAATATGACGCCCAGTGCGATGCCAATGGCCCCCCCAACAATAAACCCTTCCACAACGGCAATACTTGAAGCCAGCCCATGTTCTAATAGCACGGCGCGTTGCCCGATGAGAGCCGCGAGAATATTTGTCGGAGACGGTAACGTTAAGGCGGGAATATTCAGCACCTTTACCATGAGTTGCCAGAAAATTAACAAACCCAAAACAATAAGGATCGAATAAATCTTGGTTTTTTCGATATATTTCATATCCGACAATTCTCCCTCCTGCCTTTTGGCCATTGGATCGATTGTCTAACTTCAGCCGGATGTCACGAACAAGTTAGGCTTTGATTGAAGATAAAGGATCAATTCTGATCGCCCTCATTTGAAGTTTATTTTATACCAACTAATGAATGATATTTGGGTATAATTAAAGCGGATACAGCAATGGAACTATTTTTTCGGCATTAAAAATTCATTGGTGTAAATTTCGTTTGGCGCAAAATTTATCTTGGCATCAAAGTTTTCTTCCGTGAATTTCAGCGTTTGTTTCCATTTGGAATCGGTCATCCATCCCACGC
>JASFPE010000079.1:0-14524 GCA_050116155.1 Desulfobacterales bacterium | reverse complement strand
GAAATTAATGAATACTTGGCAAATGATGGCTTGTTTTCAAATCTTGTGGCGGCGGGATGACAACCGCAACGATTAAAGCACAGAGATGCTTATGCCTTTTCGGTTACTTGACAAGTGATTCGCTTCGCGGAAGATCGCTGACGCCTGCCATGATAATCGGGTGCGGGTTTCGTTTTTAACCAGGCCCAGCTCCTGTAATCTGATGATCATGGCCTGTTTGGACACGTTGGTGAATCCCCCTGACTCCTTGACTTTAGCAGCAATCACCGGCCAGTTTTCCACACAGGGGTCAAAGCTAATCGGCCCCCAAAAGGAGCTTTTCAGATTGTAAAGAATTAAAGGCCGGGGCCCAAAGATATGATAAAAGGCATTTCGAATCTGTTCTGCGGGCATCAGCAGGCAGGATGCAAAGTAATCAGCCTGCCATTCAATTGGTTTTTTGGCGTCCCGCAATCGGCAAAAAATAAAGTTAGCCAGTGAGTTTGATCTACAGGCGTGATTAATTAATTTTCGGTGCAAAACCCAATGTCCGATTTCATGGGCAAACGTAAAACACAGCCTGCCTTCCGACTTATCGTTCAGGAGGCTCTCATCGACACAGACCCTCCGTTGGCGGATGAAGGTGGCGCCGAGAACGTCATCCATTTCCAGTTTTTTTCTTAAATTGGCAAATCCCAGCTGCAAATTCAGGCCGCGCTCAATAATATCTTCTATGGGAATCGGGGGATGTACATCACGCTGAACAATCTGAGTGTAATCCTCGATAAGCTTTGAGGCATAGTCGGTAATCTGTTTTTTTGGCAACCAGGGTACGATCATTTGGTATCCTTTTTTGTCTTGCCCAGGTCGATCAGCTTTGCAATTTTCGAGAGCTTTTCCCAATCGGATCCTTTAAATTTTTTTTCCTTGGCCATTCTCAGAAAATCGGCTGCCTGTGGCTCTTCGGCGATATAACTGGACAGTTCAGGATCCATTTTATGAGCTGCTAAAAGGAGTTGGTCTTTGTCCACATTCAAAGCATTGGCCATATTTACGATAACTGCCTCCGAAGGCGGTGGTACGTTATCCTGTTCCACATCGCTCAAATATCCGGGAGATTTATCGATCAGGCGAGCAAGTTCCCTGAGCCCAATGTCGGATTGCATCCGGAACTTGCGCAATATTTTACCAAACGTGTCTGTCATTCAAGTTGAAGTGATTTTTGTTCTATTTTATCGAACAAATTATTTTTGTCAAGCAAAATATGAATTGTATTTCACAATGTCTGTGAAGATAAATTCCCAATTATTTCATTCGATACAAATTATAAAATTAGATAACTTATTATAACTAAAAGTAATATAAATAGTGCCCAGGTGATATACATTTCTGGCACACTATTTGTATAGATGTAAAGAAATCTTCAAACCACTGACAACCAATTTATCAGGCTTCGCGGATGTGCGTGAGTTCTTTTTGGCCGGACTTCCGAAAATAGGAGCGAGAAGCATACCGCAAGAGAATAACGGCATGCTGGGGAGCCATCAGATAACAGGCAGAGCGGCAAGGGACTCTGCCTGTTATCTTTTATTCAATCCAGATCGGTGAAGAAATCGCCTCGTCGTTGCGTCCATTTTCGTCGTTATCATCGTATTGTCCAACAATGACATAATAATAAGCCGCGCGAGAAAATAAGGGATCTGAGAAAACCACCTCGATAAAATTTTGCCCAGGTAGCGATTTGGTTTCAACTAATTTTCCGTTACGGTACAGACGCACTTCCCGGAAGATATCACCGCTATCATCATCCCAGGCCTGCACGCTAAACTCGCGTAAAACGCCGGATAATCGAGATCCCATTGGATATCCCTGGCATCTGAAATCGAGATGCAGGTTTTTGTCTTCGGTCGCATAAAAGCGGCGGTTCATATAGGCATCTATAATAGATTCACGTGTCAGCTTTTCAGCCAGGACGGCCGTGCGAAATTCGTTGCGTATGCCCCAATGTTTGCTATGGTTATCCTGGCCGCCGAGGGAACCCAGATACCATTTTCTCAGGTTCCCCACATCCCAGTAACTTAAAGGAATGAATGGCCACCAGCTGCCGGAGTAATAATATTGGTCAAAACCGTCCGTTCCGTTATAGTTTTCAATCCCCACCATTTGGTCGACAACGTCGGGATAGGGTTTCAAATGCAAGTGTTCTAATCTGATGAAATCATAATCGCCGGGGTGATTGAAGCGACCAAATCCCTCGGGTCGTTGGATCAGCCAGTCGTATATTTTCGTTAGCCCGAACGTAGAAATGGCGCTGGTGAAATCAGCAGTATTGATAATATTGAGATGCCCCAGAACGGGATTGGACCACTCGAAGCCATACAGGGTTGCATAAGCATGTGGCACATAAGTTTTCTCTGCCGCATCAAGCAGTTGTTGCCATTTGTTTTCCCATGGCCAGATAATCAGATATTCACCGTGATCCGTTAATGCGAAAAAGTCAAGTTTTCCCTCATCACGGGCAAATTCATAGGCTTCCAGCGCAGTTCCTTTACCGTCCGATAATTCACAATGAGCGTGTAAATAGCCGAAATAGATGTTGTAGCCGACACAGGCTTGTGGCTGTGGTGCAGGTGACGATTTGCCGGCAGAGGATGATTCATCTGCGAAAGCCTTGTTTTTCAATATTTCTATGATTGCTCGGCGAGGTGTTTTGGCCAATTTTTGTGCCCGATCTGTTGTCTTTTGACTGGTGCGAAACCGAGAAACATTGACCCGGTCTATAAAGTTACGACATTGATCCCAGCTCGGAGAATGCTCTTTTGCGCGCAGCGCAACCGACAGGACAGCGCTTCTTGGAAACCCGATGTCTTCTCGAAGGGCTTCCAGCAGATAATATTCGAAAATCGTCGGTCCGCGTTGCTGGGCCAATCGATAGCACAGAACCACATGCTCACCCCATGAAACCGCCTGCCTGTATTGCGGAGAATCGAGAAAATCGATCATGTCTTGCATCCGGGACTGAATTGATGCGGCATCCGGCGGAGCGGTCGATGTGGCATAACCAAGCGCAGGCCAGCAGAAAGCGACAATAAGGACGGCTCTAAGGTAAAAAAACCCCTTTCCTTTTGACGTTAACCTGTGCATTGTGATCTCCTTTTTCGGTTTTGATGGGTTGAAATTGACTCAAACCTTTGGACCCATTTACCAGGATCCATTTATTGCGGAGCATCCAGGTGGTTATCAAAAGATTTAAACGGCGATATGGCTGAGCGCAAGATCCAAATCAATCTAGCACTGAAGATATGAAAACGCAACCCCAAAAGGCAAAGCCAGCCATCGTAAATTGTCCACATTGCAGGCCCAATCGCTGAATTATACCGGAGCCGGCGTCAGTTCCATTTGACGGTTGTAAAGCTGGTGGTAGAGTCCCCCACGCTGCATCAGATCCTGGTGATTGCCCATCTCCACGATGCGGCCTTGGTCCAGAACGATAATTTTGTGGGCATTTCGAATCGTGCTGAGTCGATGCGCGATCACCAGTGCGCTGCGGCCTTTCAGGACTTTATTCAGTGCTTGCTGGATGAGGTACTCTGCTTCGGCGTCTACAGAAGAAGTCGCTTCATCCAGGATCAGAATGCGAGGGTCGGCCAGGATTGCACGGGCCAGGGCCAGTCGTTGTTTCTGACCACCACTGAGCTTCACCCCGCGTTCCCCGACCTCGGTGTCATAACCGTTGGGCAGTTCGGTGATAAACTCGTGGGCATTGGCTGCCTTGGCCGCTGAAACCAGTTCATCATCAGTGGCATCCGGTTTTCCGTACAACAGGTTTTCAGCCACGGTGTTGTTGAAAAGAAAGGAATCCTGGAGCACCACCGCGATCTGGCGGCGTACCGAAGCCAATTTTACGTCGCACAGGTTGTGGCCATCTATGGTGACCTTTCCCTGTATGGGATCGTAAAAGCGGCAAATAAGATTGGCAATGCTGGTTTTGCCGGCGCCGCTAGGGCCCACCAGCGCCACTACTTCACCCGGCGCAACTTGAAAGGTGATGTCGTAAAGAACTTGGTCACCGGATTCATAGTGAAAATATACATGTTCGAAAGTCATTTTGCCTTTGATGGCAGGCAGTGTGACGGCATCAGGTAAGTCTTTGACCTCTGTGGTTTGGTCTAAGAGTTCAAAAATACGCTCACCGGCGGCAATGGCTTCCTGGAAAATATTGTCCACTTCGGTCAACCGGTTAATGGGCTCATAGAATGACGTGATATATGCCAGAAAGGCAACCAGCGTACCCAGAGTCATCTGGTCGCGTATCACCATGATGGCCCCGATACCCAAAACCACAACTGTTCCCAGGGACCCCAGAAAGCGGATGGCCGGGAAAAAGGTCGACCAGTAACGGATGCCTTTCACGCGGGCACGATAATAATTTTCACTTTCGGCTGCAAAGCGTTCCTGTTCCAATTTTTCGCGTGCAAAAGCCTGAATCACACGAATTCCAGAAAGGTTATCCTGCAGTTTGGCATTGATGTCACCAAGGCGGGCCCGCACCCGGCGATATACAGGACGGATCTTGGTATTGTAATGTCTGAAGGCCAGTGCTAGAATCGGCATCGGGATGATGACAATTGCAGCCAGGCGCGGCTCCAACACAAAGAGCACGACTATACCGCCCACCAGGCGAAACAGGTCAACCGCCGTCAGTGCCGAACCATGGGTCACAAAGTGTTCCAGGGCACCGAGATCATTGGTGACCCGTGACATGAGATCACCCGTTGAGGTGCGCTCGAAAAAGGACAGGGACATGCGTTGCAAATAGGCATACAGGCGAACCCGCAAATCAAAAATGAACTTTTCTCCCAGCGAGTGACGGATGTAATTGTCACCGATGCTTATCAATTGTTGCAATGCATAGACGCCCACCAGACATGCGATCAGCACCCCGATATAAGTTAAATTGCGCGAGGTGATGACCTCATCCACAACGGCCTTTTGAAACAGGGGGGGAACCAGCTCAACTGCTGCCCGTGCAATCAGCAGTACCATGCTGATCAGCAGAACCGTCCAATATGGGGTCAGCAAAAAAAATAAGCGTTTTAATATCTGCACGTGTTCCTCCTGTAATTGAAAAAAGGCTTCAGTTTGGCCACAAAACATATACAATATGCGCTCCACTGTAAACAGTATAGTGTTGCCATTAGCGCCTTTATTTTTTATTATTCAGCTATAGATTTAGGTTTCAGGTTTCGGGTGTCATCAAACCATCGGCATGGGGCATGGGGCAAAGGGCATGGGGTATTTAAAGAATTCGGAAGTGGGAATGCGGAATGCGGAAAATCAAAAAAGCAAAAATTAAAACAGCATCGCGGATAACGCATAAGGTTAAAAAATAAAAGACCATATTGGTATTTACGTTTTCAACGCCATGCGCTTTGCGCTATGCTTAACCAGTGACCAGAGGCCAGAAGCCAGAGACCAGCTGACACCTGAAACCCGCAACACGCAACCCGTACCACGAAACCTTGAACCTCGAACGTTGAACCTTTGAACCTCAATGGAGGAGTAATTATGGCCTTTCCCATTTTACTGGCCCACGGTGTCTGTCGGTTTGACATTCTCTGGAATGAATCCCTGGATGCGGATAATAATGATGATCCCAAGATCGATCGGCTGAATTATTTTAGGGGCGTTCGCACTATGCTCAGAGCCAAAGGGTATCAGGTTTTTCACTCCAAAGTAGCTTGGGCGGCAAGTGTCGATAAACGAGCAGCAGATTTAAAAGACAATCTGAGCAAAATCCTCGATGAAACCAAGGCCGAAAAGGTAAATATTATCGCCCACAGTATGGGAGGCCTGGACTCCCGGCATATGATGTTTAATGACCGCAATGCCGGCAGGATCCATGAACGTATCGCATCACTGACAACAATTTCCACACCCCATGCCGGATCTCCTTTTGCCGATTGGGGACTGGATAATTTTTCCCGCATACCGGCCATGTTCAAAAAAATTGGATTGAATATCGATGCGTTTCAGGATTTAAAGACCGATTCTTGCAACGCCTTCAATGAACGCCCCGAGGTTGTTGATTTTGAATTGGCTTGTCAGTCGCAGATTAAGTTTCAAACCTGGGCGGGCAGGCAGGATTTTTGGGGGGTTTTCAATCTTCTGAAGGGACCGTTTCGTGTCATTGAAGAAAAAGAAGGTCAAAATGACGGGCTGGTATCGGTCAGCTCTGCCAAATGGAGAGACGACTATTTTAAGGGAATTCTGGATGAAACCGATCACCTCAATGAACTCGGCTGGTGGGATATTTCTCAGCTTGTGGAAGGCGAAAGCCCGGATGAGCTGCTACGCCGTATCCACAACTTTTATGCCGAAGTTGCCGACGATCTCCCCTAGCCCGGTGTCCGTTGAATCCCGAGCATGGTGACGTCATCATGGCGGGGTGCGACATCTATAAACGAAAACAGGCTGGATTTTATGCGTTCCAGTAAATCGGAAACCGAACCATTTGGTTGCTCTAGGAGAGATTGAAGCCTATGTCGGCTAAATTGCTCATCTTCCGGGGAGCGCGCTTCGGTAACCCCGTCCGTATACCCCACCAGAATATCTCCTGGATCAAGTTGAATCTCCTGAATGTTAAACGGCATGTTCGGCATCATCCCAACTGCCGGGCCGGTCGGCCTTAATAAGGTCTTTACACCGGTTGAATTGATGACGTAAAGAGGCTCATGTCCGCCATTTATATAATAAAGCTGTCCCGTAGTGGGATTTAGCACGCCAAAAAACAGGGTGGCAAACATACCTTCCTCGCCATGAATTTGAGCGATATAATTGTTTGTAAATGGAACCGCTCTGAGGCAGACAAGTTGCCCATTTTCGGGAGCCTCAATACCGACACCTTCACATTCTTGATCAATTTTAGCTGCAACAGGCCCGGTGCAGTAGGCGGCCTGTTCCGCAAATACTCGAAGAAGGCTGCGAAACAGTGCCATATAAAGCGCCGATCCCACTCCTTTATCGCATACATCGGCAATCACCAGTGCCATGCATCCATCGGGCAAAGTGAATACATCATAAAAATCTCCGGATACTTTTCCGGCCGGGTAGAAGCAGGCTGCAATATCCCAGTTCTGCAACCGCGGGATTGCGGTGGGCAAAAATTCCTTTTGAATCTGTTGCCCTTTTTCAAGCTCAAACTCAAATACTTTGATCCGTTCCCACTCTCTAAGTCCTTCGATCATTTTATTAAAACTGGAGGCCAGTTCTCCAAGTTCATCATTTGTGGTGACGGGAACGGATTTGGACAGATTGCCTTTGGCGACTTCGGCAGCCGCTTCAGAAAGATTTTCAATGGGCTTGGAGATCTTACGGGCAAAGTAATAGCCGATAAAGCGAAAGATACCCAGTGCTATAATGAAGGCGATGATAAATTTTATCATACTGTATCCGATGAATCCGGCGATGCCCTCGCCTGCGATGGCAATTTTCAGAAAGTAATAATTGGTGTCCAACCTGCCGGTAATGTCGATAAACATGGAAAGTTCTCCGGCCGCGGTCATAAAATCTACATCAGAGCGGTGGAAGCGTCTGCGGATGGTCTTATTTAGATCCTCAACAAAGGAATCCTCAATTGGACTGGCACGCAGGATTTGATCATCCGTAAAATACAATCGAAACCAAGATGCCGCGCCAGTATCTTTAGCATAGATAGAGATATCGGTAATCCTGTAAAAACTCGAAGATATATTTTCCAGCCACTTCATCAGATCATAAAGATCCGGGCGTGGTTTATTGATGCCGTACCAGATAAAATCCGGCTCCTGGCTGTCCTCCAGCTGCGAAAACTGGTGATGGATCAGTTTGCTGGTGGAGCGCATAAAGTGCTTTTTTTCCCCAATGGCAAAAAAGAATGATGTAATCAAAAATATAATCAAACCGAAGATGACGAAATAAATAGTAATTCTTCTGGCCACGGAGGGTTTCCAGAACGAACAATAGGATTTAAAATGCTCTAAAAGTTTCATATTTGATACCCGTATTGTATTGGATTTAAATGGCGAACTTGCCGAATTCTATAGTCAAGATCCTTAGAGAATATTTTTGTGCATTTTGTGGCAAAATATTTTTTAATACATGCTGCCGAGCAGATTCATGGTATTGGAACCGTGGAATGATGGAATAGTGGATAACTGGGTCTATTTTAATCTGAATATATCTCAATTTTTATTAAAAGATAAATTTTTTCCGAATTGAGAACCCAATATTCCAGGATTCCAACATTCCAGTGAGCCGCATGTTAGCTTTGACTAGTTAATGTAAGACCAGTCTGTTTGGTTCGATCTTGTCCGGGCTAGGCTTATATCAATTCTTTTTGCGCGCCTCAAATAAAATGTCAATTCATAAAATGTATCAATTCGTAACCAAAAGATCACCGTTGACAATCCATCCGGCCTTCGATACGTAAATGTTTGCACATAAAGGAGGAAAACATGAGTGTCTTCTTGATCGTGAATACAGACGTCAAGAACCCGGAGGCTTACGAGGAATACAAGGCCAAGGCACGGCCCCTGGTCGAACAGAACGGGGGACGATACCTGGTACGCGGAGATCCACACGAGGTCATCGAGGGCTCCTGGAATCCGACGCGGCTCGTGTTGATCGAATTTCCGGATAAGCAATCCTTCGAGCGCTTTTACTACTCGCCCGAATACCAGGAGGTCATGAAAATCCGCCACGCCAACGCGGACACTGATCTCGTGGTTGTGCAGGGTATGTAAAGTGCGCGAGGCATACTTTTGACCCGCAAACCGCAGACGGGCTGACATGCAGAAATTTTGCAGCCTTGTCGGCACATTCCATATTCAATCGACATTAACCGCACCATACGATCTCGCCGTCTACCACCGTCATGGTAAAGGGAATGTCCGGTACTTTCTCAGGCGTAACCTCTCTGGGATCGGCGGCCATAACGGTAAAGTCCCCTCGTTTTCCGGGCTCGATAGTGCCATTGTGGCTTTCGTCAAATGAAAGATAAGCGGATCCCTGGGCGTAGATACGGATGGCCTCGTCCATGGTCAGGGCTTCATGCGGACTGAGTCGTTCGCCCGAGGGGGTCTGTCTCAGGACGGCGTCGCGCAGTCCGATGCGCGGATCCAGAGCTGATACGGGGCAATCCGAGCTGCCGCCTATATTCATGCCAGCGTTGAGCATGCTTTTAAAGGGATAGAGCTGCTGGACCAATTCCGGACCAAAAGCTTCGATCCAGCCATCACCGAGTTCGCTGAAAAACACGGGTTGCACCGAAACCGGGATGTTCATATCTGCGGCACGTTTCAGCAGATCGGGATATAAACATCCGCCATGTTCGATGCGATGCCGCAGCGGGTTGTCGGATGTGGGGCCCAGTACCGCCTCATAGGCATCCAGTGTATCGCCGATGGCATCATCTCCCTGGGCATGGATGGCAATCTGGTATCCAAGGGCGTGATACGATTTGACCTTTTCGATGAGTTCTTCAGGACTTTGAATCTTGAGGCCGTTGTCATAAGGCGGAACAAGGTAAGGCTGGCTTATTGCGGCCGTACGGTTGGACATGCCGCCGTCGGCAAAAATTTTGATTGGCCCGATTCGCAGATGCCCGGAACCGAAGCCGGTTTTAATTTTTGATCCGACAAGCGGCTCCGATTCAAGCATATAGTTCATCGTGTAGATACGAATCTTGAGTTGACCGGCTGCCAACGTTTCCTGATACATATGCAGGGTTTGCGGCACCACCAGGGCGTCTGCGGCAAAAACCAGACCGAGCCTGGCATAATTTTCCGTTGCTCTGCTGCAGAGTTCGACACGCTGCTTGGTGCTCAAGGCCGTCAGATCTGCAAGGAACAATTTATTGAAGACATCCAGCATGGCCTGGTCGTGGAGAACACCGGTGGGCTGCCCCGTGTCATCTTTTTCGATAATGCCGCCCTGGGGCGCCTGGGTGTCGCCGGTGATGCCCATCTTATCAAGTGCCATAGTGTTTAACACGCAGGCGTGAAAAGAGGTATGGTAAACAATTACCGGATGCTCGGGGCTGACGCGATCCAGATCGGTTCTGGTCGGATGCCGATTTTCGGCCAGAAAGTATTCGGCATAGCGCGAACCCTTGATCCAGGTTCCGGGAGGCGTTTTGAGGATTTCGGCTTTGACCAATTCCAGGATGTCATCCATCTTTTGCGCCCTGGCTGGAGACAAATCGATGCCATCTAGAAGATATGCATAAATGGACAAATGATTGTGGGCTTCCATAAATCCGGGAAACATGACAGCCCCCTTAAGATCGATGGTTTCTGTTTTGGGTCCACTGAGGCTCCGCAATTCCGCGTCTGAGCCGGTTGCAGCAATTTTACCGTTAACAACACTCACCGCTGAGCATATCTTTCCCGTTTCATCCAGTGTGTTGATTTTACCGTTGTAAAAGATGATATCCATGATCGCCCTCCAATTTAGTTTTCGACAAACTGTCAAACACCTCTGAAACGACGTCATTGTGCCCGGTGGCGTGGCGATTGTCAAGTGGTCTCTAATTTTGCATCATTAGCCCTGCACTTGACACTCTGAGGCCTTTGTCCTATGCTGCCCTGATCTTTTATGAGGATCGATTCTTTCTATGTAAAGGAAAAAAGCACTGACCGGTACAAATCAAAACTATCGCGTCACGATGGAGAGTTTTGAAGATATTTTCTCTTACTGGCGTCAATCAAACTATCCGCTTAGATGGGACTGCCCTTTTGTTCTACCTCCCTGGCTAAAGGCCTGGTGGAATACATTCGGCTCCACCTCTGAAATCTATCTTTGCGCGGTTCGACACGCACAAGACCTTATCGGCCTTGCGCCGCTTCGCATAATTGGCCAAAGCGCAGCCTTTATCGGCAGCACCAATGTATGCGATTACCAGGACTTCATTGTAGCTCCCGGGAAGAGCGACGTGTTTTTCAGTGTTTTGCTCGACAACCTGAGCCAGCAGGGCATTACCCGTCTGGATTTAAAGCCGTTGCGCCCGGAATCAATGGTTTTGACCAAGCTAACAAAGGTCGCTAAAGCCAAAGGCTGCAATGTTGTTTGTCATCCGATGGATGTTGCCCTGGAGCTGGATTTGCCGGCCACCTGGGACGAATATATGCTGATGTTAAAGGGCAAACAGCGACACGAGGTCAGGCGAAAACTTAGAAGACTGGCAGAAGCAGGTAACATCCGATATCGTGTCGTCGAGGATGTCAGAGATGTTAGACAAGAGGTGGAAATCTTCTTTGAGCTGTTTAAATCCAGCAGAGAGGATAAGGAGGTCTTCATGACCGATGAAATGGCTTTATTTTTTCGGTCAATGACGGAGGCGATGGCTACAAAGAAAATGATAAAATTTTACGTTCTGGATTTAAATGGGAAGGCCGTCGCGACGGCGCTGTGTGTTGATTATAAATCACGAACGTATCTTTACAATAACGGATTTGATGTTAACTTTAACTCTTTAAGCGTCGGGTTACTTTGCAAAATATTCAGCATTCGGGACAGTATCCGCAAGGGCCAACAAAAATATGATTTTTTGAAAGGCTCCGAAACCTATAAATATCGTCTGGGCGGCCAGGAAGTGCCGTTGCACGGATGTGAAATACAATTGAGATAAGGGTAGAATTCGCGCCAAAACAATTAATCTTTGAAAAATCTGGAAAGGATATACTGTGGAAGGGCAACGGTTAAGAATAGCCATGTTCAGCATACATTCCTGCCCGGTTGGAGAGTTGGGGACCAAAGACACCGGTGGTATGAATGTATATATTCGTGAACTCGCCAGTGAACTGGGTAGCCGGGGGCATCACATAGACATATATACACGGATTCACGACCCTAATGACCCCCTCGTCATCCGCTTGAATCAAAATGTTCGCGTTATTCATCTGAAGGCCGGTAAAAACGGGCATATGCACAAATTGGCCATTTATCCCTATCTCGGTGATTTTACCTATGCCCTGGAGGACTTTATTGTTCAGGAAGGGCTTCAGTATGATCTCATACACAGCCATTACTGGCTTTCGGGGCAGGTCGGCCGCTGGGCACAGGAGCGTTGGGATGTTCCCCACATGGTGATGTTTCACACCCTGGGTGCTGTCAAAAACCATACCGGGGTGGGCACAGCAGAGCCTCTGCTTCGCATCGCCACTGAAAAGCAGCTGGTTGAACATTGCCATCGCATTATTGCGGCCACCCAACGAGAAAAAGCCGAACTGACGCACTATTATGGCGCCGAATCTGAAAAAATGAGCATGGTTCCCTGTGGTGTGAACCTGGGTCTATTTCGTCCCGAGGAAAAGACATCTGCGCGCCAACAGCTGGGAATCGATGATAACGAAAATATTATTTTGTATGTCGGTCGATTTGCCGCGTTAAAAGGACTCGACCGTTTGCTGAAGGCGATGACGTATTTACAGCATCACCGCGATCTCAAACTGGTAATTATCGGCGGCGATGGGGATACGGCGCCCGATTCCATCAAGTTTCGACGCCTGTCATCAGAACTGGGTTTACGCAACAGGGTTCGTTTTGTCGGTCGCATAGAACAAGACAGCCTGCCGCGATATTACAGCGCTGCAGATCTCTTGGTGGTACCGTCCTATCACGAAAGCTTCGGACTTGTTGCGCTGGAATCGCTTGCCTGTGGAACACCGGTGGTAGCCACCGAGGTGGGGGCGATGGATAGTATTATTTGTGAGGGGAAAACCGGCTGTATTGTGACGGATGTTACGCCTATGGCAATTGCCAAAGCAGTCGGTGATTTCATTTCAAAACCGCTTTGGGAGATGGAATCTGTCAGTGACATTCGGGACTCGGTTCGAAAATTCCAATGGTCCCATGTCGCCGATGCAATAATTGAAGAATACTGGAGCGTGCTTGGCGATTTTAATTTTCATTACGAACAGAGCATTTCCAAAAACGTGGCGCATTACTAGATCTCGAAATTATCCTGTCCCTCAATAAATACACCCTTAGGAACTCAACATGTCGCCAAAAATGGGTATTATCGCACTCATGGGCTCGGGTGAACTGACGGCCACCATGGTTGAAGTTCATAAAGAATTGTTAAAAAGGGTGCCGCAGCCCGCGCAAGCATTTTTCCTGGACACCCCGGCCGGCTTCGAGCTTAATTGCGATCATATTTCTCAACGGGCAATAAATTACTTCCGTCACCATGTCCAACACCCCATGTCGCTGGCCAGCTACAAGGCCAGGGAGCCCACAAAATCCTATGAAGCGATGCAAACCTTTCAAAGACTCCGAGAAGCCAATTTTGTGCTGATCGGGCCGGGAAGTCCGACTTATGCCGTGCGCCAGTGGCGCCAGACACCGATTCCTGAAATCCTTACCGAACGCATCGCAGCAGGCAATTGTCTGGTGGCTGCCAGTGCCGCAGCCTTAACGGTGGGACGCTTCACCCTTCCGGTCTACGAGATATATAAAGTCGGTGAAGACCTGCATTGGGTGGAGGGGATGAATGTTCTTGAGCACTTCGGCTTCAATTTGGTTGTCATCCCTCACTGGAACAATGCCGAGGGAGGGACCCACGACACCCGGTTTTGTTATATGGGCGAGGCACGCCTTCGGAAGCTTGAAACTGGCCTGCCGGGTGACGTCTCCATTATTGGGATAGATGAGCACACAGCATGTCTGTTGGATCTCGAAAGGGATGAAGCCTTCATCCGGGGTATCGGTAGCGTGACGTTGCGCCGCGGCGGTGTGGAAAGGAGCTTTACTAAATCGGATCGATTTCCGCTTCAGGTGCTGCGGGAGGCTGCGTTGAAAACTGACATAAATATGACAATTCCGGATGTATCAAATCAAGAGCGTGTTGTTGAACACAAAGAGGATTCTTTTTGGAAAAAGGTTCATGCGATTGAAGAGGCGTTTCACAATAGCCTTGAAAAGCATGCGCCTAAAGAAACCACCAATGCGCTTTTGGAGCTTGATCGGTTGATTTGGAAGGCGCAGCAGGATCTCGAGAGCCCTGAATTCATATCTCAGGCCAGGGATACGCTCCGGGAGCTCATGGTCGCTTTAGGGGTGAAACTCGCGTCCCTTCCACCCAGCAGAGCAGAGGGGCTTGTTCCTCTTGTTGAAGAGTTGCTGCGCTTGAGGCACAGGTTCAGGAATAATCAACAATACGATGCCGCCGATGCGCTTCGCGACAGCCTGAAACAGGCTGGCATTACCGTTGAGGATTCCAAAGATGGTTCTCGCTGGCGGTTACAGTAAACGCTGGCAGTCGAAAGGTAGCATCATGGTTATCCATGCTCCCATCTCTATTCTTTTTTTAGTGAAAGCAGATGATGATTTATCTCTCAAACCTTTTTATGCGTATCTTCAATCCATGCCGCATATCGAGCTGACCATCGAATCCCAAATACCCCCGGAATTCAATCGCTATGACGTTATTGTTACAAAAAATACCGGGGCTTTCACCGATAATCAGGATGACTTAAGACAGTTCGTCCTTAACGGTGGGGGCTGG
>JASFPE010000078.1:0-14526 GCA_050116155.1 Desulfobacterales bacterium | reverse complement strand
GGCTTTACCAATTGTCCCAGAGTCAGACCGCTTAAGACTTCCACATTATGCTGAACCACTGTCCCAGCCAGATGTATTGGCGCCGCACCACCGGCCAAACACATTGACAGCACGCTGGTCGTAAAGCCTTGTTCGACATCAGCCATCAGTACTTCACTGCATTCATCCACCAGTTGTAATGGGCTGACCACGCAAACCCCGGTAAGAAAGAAAGGACGCCTGCGAAATGTCTCCTTTCCAACAGCGGCTTCACCGATTAAAGCCATCTTGGGAATCAAATCTGCTGTGGGGGGATCGCCTCTACCGGCTTTTTGGTATTTGCCAGCATGGCTGCCAGGGTGTGCAGGCTTTCTGTAATCGGGGATTTATCGGTGGCGTTCAACATGGAGATCAGGATCTTTAAACTGTCCAGGGTATCCATCACACGGGTGACCTGGACAACATCCGCGTTGAGGGCTTTTCTTCGTTGTCCTGTATACAAATCATTCAGACGTCTCGTTCAGCAATTCCAGGCTGGCTTCATGAATCCTTGCACAATCCTCCTGGCTGAGCCCCTTCAGCCCCAGTGCACCATGTGGTTTCAGGTGAATTTGGCTCTTTTTGGCAGCAATGGCTGCCTTTTCGGTAATCATCTTTGCCTCCTTTTATAAAACTTATTTATTTAATAACCTTTTACTTGCCGCCTGAGCGATAAGATTCAATTCTTTTTGTACGTTCTCGTCCAGAGGCGGTACGCTGTGATTTTTAATCAGCTCGGTCACGCGTTCCTGGGCTTCCTCAGCTAGACTTTTGGGACTGTCACACCAGTTCTTGTAAGAACGATAGGAAATGATATCCGGAGCGAACTGCGTCTCCAGGCGCAAATACTTTATGGTATGATCATCGGTCAGATAGTGACCACTGCCCTCGGAAACCCGTTTGATGGCATCCAGGGCAAAGGCATCTGCCTCATCACAGAATCCCGCCAGCAGACGTCGTGTATGGCCCCATATTTCATCACCGATAATCAACCCCTGCTTGCTCACGCCCAAGGACATATCCACGCAGCCTGTAGAAGCGTTTTCAAAGGCTCCCGCCAGTGCAAAAAGGCTCACCGACACGCCATTGCCATAAACAACATCACTGAGCCTTGCCCCATTGGTTTCAAAGGAGGACGGGGCCGCCGGCATTTGGTAATGCCGGGCCATTTGAATCAGTCCAAGTGAGCAAAGCACGATTTCAGGACTCATGAAGATGTTTCCACCAGTCCGTTTATCCATGGCCTGAATGAAAAAATAATACCAGGTGGGAGTACCCGGACACAGGCAGTGAATGAGAACGGCACTGGCAACGGCTTCGGCATTGGCCTGGACCATGGTGCCTGCAACTGTTGTCGGTGCATTGGCGCCCATCATGGGCGCAATGGGCACTTTGACGGGAATTTTGTAACGCCCATAAAGTAGTAAACGCTCAATTTCATCGTGGGTAAATTTAAACTGCTCCAACACCGTGACAATTCCGTGGCATATAGGCCTTTCTGCCAGGACCGTTTCGGAACCGCACACGGCCACCATCATCTCTATCTGGTAAGCCAGATTCACAGAACTATTGACAAGAGCCCAGATATGTTTACGTCCAGACTCCAACATCACTTTGAGGGCCTGGATATCATAAACAGGTAAGGGGACGTCGCGGGGAACCTGGGTTGCCGAAAATGTTGTGTTCTCCAACCCGTCTATAATATGGGCAATATCCCGACAATCTGCCAATGTCACGGGTCTGCTCTTATTGGTTGTGAGATCCAGCAGGTTAACAGCACCTGCGGTACAGCGACAGATGGGAGGGGCATCAAATGCAACCCTGAAATCAAATCTGGGATCCCTGCCTGCACAGACAAATTCTCTAGGAATCTCCTCCAATGATCTCTCCACAAGTTCTGGCGAAAAACGGACCCGCTGATTGACAAAATCAACCACGGCACCTGATTCAGAGAGGGTTTCCAATGCCTGTTTGTGCTGAACAGCAATTCCTGTATTTTTCAGAATATCAAGCGTATGATCGTGTATGGTCCGGACTTGATCTTCACTTAAAACCTGGTAGATTGGTAAAAAAAAATTCATTCCCCTATCATTGCGCCCTGCAGTTTACACCTGGGATTGCCATGCAATCCGGAGTTTGGGATAATTCGCAGAAATCATTGATGATAGAAAACCAAATATCAGCCGAAACTGATTAATTGAGACGATATTTAGCTTATGAAAATCCGGGCTATTTTTCCACCATCGTGTCCACTTCAGCCAATACCTCGTCGACGACTGCAAGGCCCTGTCTCAACTCATCTTCCGTGATGCACAACGGCGGCGTAATGGCCAAAAACATCCAACGCAGCGGAGCAATGACGCCCTTTGATACCAGCATTCCGCTGATCTTTTTAGCCAATGCCGCTGCCTCGCCTTTCGCGTTGTAGGGCACTAGAGGGGCCTTGGTCTCCCGATTTTTGACCAGCTCCAGACAGGCGAACAGGCCCAGACTGCGAACATCGCCGACACATGGGTGGCGCTGCTGCATCCGCTCAAGCTCTGCCATGAGCACTTTGCCCAGGTTCCGTGAGTTTTCCACCAGGCCTTCTTCCTGGTAAACACCGAGGACGGCGTGAGCGGTGGCACAGGACAGCGGATGACAGGAATAGGTCAATCCACAGTAGAGCATTTCCCTTTCCAGCACCCCGGCGATTTTGTTTGATAGGGCAACGCCGCCAAGCGGTGCATATGCAGAGGTCAATCCTTTGGCCATGGTCATCACATCAGGGACGACATCCCAGTGCTGCATGGCGAACCATTGACCGCTGCGGCCGAATCCGGTCATGATCTCGTCGGCAATCAGGAGAATGTCATTGGCCTCACAAATTTCTTTAACACGTTTCAAATAACCGTCCGGTGGTATAATAACACCGCCGGAGCCGATGATAGGCTCCAGAATAAAGGCAGCAATCGTTTCGGGCGTTTCATAGTCGATAACCTCGGCCACGTGTTCAGCACATTGAAGCCCGCACTGAGGGTAAGCGAGTCCGAAAGGACAACGGTAACAATATGGATTGAGCAGGTGCACCACACCGGGAATTCCGGGCTCCACGGGTGGCCTTCGGGGGTCTCCGCTTAAACTGATGGCCCCATAGGTAGCGCCGTGATAAGATCTGTAAAATGCCAGAACTTTATGCTTTTTCGTAACCATTCTGGCCATTTTTACCGCGTTTTCATTGGCTTCTGCACCACCTAGCGTAAAAAAGAAGCGATTCAGATCACCGGGGGTGACTTCGGCCAGGCGTTGTCCCAGCAATGAACGGGATTCATAGGCAAAATTGGGGCTGATGAAACATAATTTTTCAGCCTGCTTTTGGATTGCTTCAATGATGGTCGGATGTTTGTAACCGGCATTAACGCATTTCAACTGGGATGATAAATCCAGCATCCGATTGCCGTCCCCATCGATGAGATATACACCCTCGGCATCATCGATGACTCTCGGATCTAGCGACGCGTTCACCGACCAAGAATGTAGAATATGCAACCGGTCCAGCCGTTTTACTTCAGATGCCTCCATTGTAGGTTTCTCCCCTCTGACATTAAATAAATGTCGGGAATGGTTTGATCTCGATCCCTTCTGCTTCCAATGTTTTTCTCATTTCTATCAGTATTTCGACGGAATTCGGGCCATCGCCGTGGACCAATAGAATATCCGCTTTTAGGTCTTTATCGATGCCGTCCACCGTTTCGAGCTTTTTTTCTTTGACGAGCTTTAGCGCCTTGCGCGCCACCTTTTTTGGATCGCGCGGCTTCTTTTTTCTTTCGATAATCGAACGGCCGTCCTTGTAAAAACTCAGGTCGATGGGCACAATGGTCGCCACTTTTATTCCCAGCGATTTAGCGGTCTCATAGGATGCCAGCCCCGGCATACCGGGAAAAATCAGCCCCGGGTCATATTCCCGAATACCTTCCATGACTGCCGTCGCGATTTCATTGTCTGATTTTGCCACGACTGAAAGCGCCCCGTGTAAAGCGACATGAGTCAATTTTCCCCCGGCGATTCTTAAAAACCCGTCGAGGGCAGCGATTTGATAGATGACGAAATTTTTGGCTTCCTCTGGCCTTAGATCCATCTTGCGTCTGCCGAACCCCTGCAGGTCAGGAAAACCCGGGTGAGCGCCGATGGCGATATTTCTTTTCATTGCCAGTTCAACGGTCTCCCTCATGACCAACGGATCGCCGGCGTGAAGACCGCAGGCGATATTGACCGAGGAAAGATACGCCATGTTTTCCTCGTCATTGCCGTATTGGTAATTTCCATAGCTTTCACCAACATCGGAATTTATATCTATAAACATGTTATTCCCCTTTTCGATTGGTTGGCAGTCCTCGTATGAAACTTCATGAAATCCGAGTAGGGTCGGCCTCTGTGCCGACCAAAATCAGAGGTGCGTGATGATCTGATTCCGGCGGGCACGGAGGCCCGCCCTACTTTCTAACCAAAGTCTGACGAGTTTCAAATAAGTCCAAAGACTCCCTCTCCCTTGAAGGGAGAGGGTCGGGGTGAGGGTGAGCAAAATGGGATGACATCCGATGATATCCCCCTCCCCTAAGTCCCCTCCCACCAGGGGAGGGGAAATTGGTCTTGTTGCGAAATCATCAAAACTTGATTACCGAAGTATTTTTATCGATCAAACTGGCCGCTTCGGCAGCCAGAGGTAGTCCTGACTTAGATATAACCCAGCTTTTCCTTTTGATCATACAAGGCGCCATAGGCTTCGCTGTACTCGATGGGTTTAAAAAAGATGTCATCGCCTGGTTTCACCTGGCCCAACAAATGAAAATCGGCCGTAATGACCGTTCCAATCTTTGCATACCCGCCTTCACAGGGGCCGTCCGGGCCAATTACGATCAACTCGGTCTCAGAAGGGCACTGGATCGAACCCATCGGGTTTCCTTCTGTGGGAATGTTGGATGGATTGATTCCCCCGATGCCCGAATCAATTACATTGTCGCGGATTTGATATTTAACTTCCTGACCGCCCAGCCGCAATCCTACACGATTTGCTTTATCGGTCACCGTCCATTGTTTATCACCAAAATTTTGAATGGTTTGCGCATCGAAGAGTTCTCTCTGCAAACCAAACAGAATACGAATCCGCCATGGATATGAAAAAGTCTGAATAACATATTGGTTTGCATTTTCCAACCTTGCCCTGATTCCGGCTTCATAACTGGATAAAATATCCCCTTTTTCCAGTTTACGTCCTTCATATCCGCCGCGTCCCAGCAAAAGATAGGTCGATCGGCTGCCATAAAATTCCGGAACATCGATTCCGCCCGCGAAGGATAAATATGCGCGGACGCCTATTTCCGGCGGTCCTTTAAGCGTTAAAATTTGCCCTTTTTTGACCGCAATCGGTCGCCACATGGGCACAGCCGCATCGTCAATCTTCGGATGCATGTCTGCGCCGGTAATTGCGATGACGGTTTGTGTCATGAAAACCAGGCGCAATCCGCCCCACAAAACTTCGATACCCGCGTCATTGGCGTTGTTTTTCAGGATGGCGTTGCCGTACTTAAATGATATTTGATCAAAGGCACCGCTGTTGGGGATACCAATTGAATAGTAACCTTTTCTTCCCAGGTCCTGGATCGTGCAAAGCATGCCGGGATCCAGTATTTTACATACTTTCATATGCTTTCCATTCGATATAGCTGTGTTCTATTTCGTATGAATAGCTGTCTCTCTGGCCTTTCAATCTTTCATACTGGTTTGCGTCTATACTGTGGAACTTTATGCGATCTCCGGGATGAACCAGCAGATTATCATTTTCGAAATGTTTGTTTTTTGCATCGATATCATAGGTTTTGACCGGTATGATTCCCAGCATCATAACGCCACCCGGTGATTTCATCGAATAGATTGCGGTGGTTGATCCGCCGATACCGACGGTCCCTGGAGGCGTCCATGTTCGGGGGGTTTTATATTTCGAGTTTTTTATATTTTCATACTTTCCGATGGGAAAAGCACCGACACTGCCGAACATGAACGACGTATAGCTCACAAAGTATTCGGGTGCCTCATGCCTTCTGATGATCTCATCAACCGAAGTGTTGTTCTCCTTTGCCATCACCTCGAGATTTGGCGGCATATCGAAGCATTTTGCACATTCTCTGGTATGCGGATCATTGTAGAAAACCGGCAGATGAACGATTCTGGAAGGATATTGATTTGGTACGGATATACCGTCGGCGATGATTTCCTCCACCGTAGCGATCACACCGTCGATTTGTATTCGCAGAGGATCGAAGGTCAGCATGATGGTTGTTCGCAGGGCCGTTGTATCGACCAGCCATTTTAGTTTTCTGGATTTGCTGATCTTTTCAAAAGTCAGAATGTACAAATTTAAATACAGGCTTCCGTCATCCCCGAATTTTATGGTAATATTCGAATCCCCCCCTTTCAAAATGATTGGTTCTTTGAATATCATTGTATCAAACTAATATGACATTCCGGTTTTATTCGTCAACAGAATTTGCTTGGGGGAAGGTGGTGGTGCCTTGCAAGAAAACCGCACACCAAGCGAATACCGATTCTTGATTTAAGCTAATGATTTTGATTTCCAGCTCCATTCCCGGAGTTCTGAAGCCCTTTCTGCAGAAAGCCCATGATGACCGGGAAAAACCATACCAGCAACGCCAGCACACAAAGAACGGCACTGATGGGGCGGGAAAAGAATTGCGTGAAATCCCATTCGGTTTTGATCATGCTGACCATAAAGTTTTCTTCCACAATGGGGCCGAGCACCAGGCCCAGAACGGCCGGGGCTACGGGAATGTCGTGTTTTTCCATAAAAAAGCCGATAAACCCCATTACCAGCATTACGCCCACATCGAATAAACTGTTGTTGATGGCAAAAGCACCGACCAGCGAACACATCAGAATCAGCGGCATCAAAATATTTCGAGGAACCCGGATCATGGTGCTGCTGAATTTGATGGCCAGGTAACCGAAAGGAATCATCAATAGATTGGCGATGATGAAGGTGATGTAGACCGCATAAACGATTTCCGGCCGGGTTTCAAATATCATCGGCCCCGGCCGCAATCCCTGCATGAACAGAACACCGATGACGATGGCCGTAATGGAATCCCCCGGAATACCGAACACCAGGGCCGGCACCCATGCTCCTGCCAGAGCCGAATTGTTGGCGGTACCCGCATCGATCAGCGGTTCTATGTGACCCTTGCCGAACTTTTCCGGCTCTTTTGAAAATTTCTTGGCGACCGCGTAGGTGATCCAGGCGGCGATATCGGCCCCGGCTCCCGGTAAAATTCCAATAATGGTTCCGATGACACCGCTCCGGACGGTGTTGACCTTATATCGCTTCATCAGCGTCCACATGCCGGTCCAGATCTTGCTCGCCTTGATACGGGCGATGGGATAGGCCAATTGCTTGCCGGTAACATTGCGCAGCACTTCGGACACACCAAACAGACCGATCATCGCCGGTATAAAATTAATACTGTTTAATAGCTCGACGTTGCCAAACGTAAAGCGCGGAAAGCCCAGGGTAATGTCTACCCCTACGGTTGAAAGGGCCAGCCCGAATAGCAGAGAAAAGGCCCCTTTTATCAGCGAACCCCGTGAAACCATGACCGATGCGCTGAGTCCCAGGGTAGCCAGCCAGAAATATTCGAAGGTCGTAAATTTCATGGCAAATTCAGCCAGCAGAGGTGCTGCAATGATCAGGACCACAGCGCCCATGAGCCCGCCGATAACCGAAAACACCAGATCCACGCCGAGGGCCAATTCGGCATGGCCTCTTTTGGTGAGTTCATAGGAATCCTGGGTGTAGGCGGCGGAGGAGGGGGTGCCCGGAATGCGCACCAGTGCTGCGGGGATGTCTCCGGAAAAAATGGCCATGGCTTCCATGGTCACGATGGCCGCCAGGGCCGGAAGCGGATCCATAAAAAAGGTGATCGGAACCAGCAAGGCCGTGGCCATGGTGGCCGTTAAACCGGGGATGGCACCGATGAAAAGGCCGTAAAATGAGGACATGGCAATGACGAAGAGCACATAAGGATCCGCTAAAATAGTGAGCGCATGGGCAATATATCCACTCATGTCTACCAGCCCAGAATTCCCCAGGGCAGGGGAACCAATAAAAATTTCCCAAACAACAGATTAATGGACACACTGGTCGCGATCGCAATCAAGGCACTTTTAAGAAGCGATACGCCCATTTTTTTCATCAGCAGGGTGAGGATCACAACGGCAGTCAGCACGAACCCGAGAAAGTCCACCAGTACCATGTAAGCAATGACGGCAGCGGCAACGCTTAGATAGTTTGTAAAGCCCGGCCAGTAGGTTTCACCTTTTTGAACCAGATTTGTCAGGCCGTCCTTTCTAATGGATTGGAATGAGAGGATCCCGCCAAAAAGGATAAAAAGAGACCCCAGAATTCGGGGAAAGAGGGCGGGCCCGGGATACCCGCCCTCCAACGTAGGAAAGTTATGGGTCAATGAAATGATCAGAGCCCCAAAGGCAATTGCTATAAGTCCCAGCAGACTGTCACTTATTTTCATGATGTTTTTGACTTTACTTGATAATTCCAGCCTCTTTCATGATTTTCCCGTTGCTGGCATCCATAGTAGATAAAAAAGTGCCAAAATCTGCCGAGCCTTTGTGCAGCACGCCAAAGCCGTTTTTCTTCATAAATTCTTTGAATTCCGCACTGGCGACGATTTTCGCTAACGCAGGCTCCAGGACTTTCACCACCTCATCGGAAGTGTCCTTGGGAACCGCAATCCCGCGCCAGGCCCCTACGGACCAATCGATTCCAAGTTCTTTTAAGGTCGGTACGTTGGGAAAGACTTCATCTCGTTGATCCGCCATGATAGCTAAATGCCTGACTTTTCCCGCTTCAGCCAGAGGCGCCGCTTCCGGGATGCTGCAGGTTACCACATCGATGCCGCCGGCAACCAGTTCTTGCAGGGCCGGTGCCGCCCCTCTGCTGGGCACCCATTTGATATCCTTCACGCCGAGCCCGGCCGCTTTCAACCAGCCGGCGCGTGCCAGATCCCAGATGCCTCCCTTGCCGGTTCCTGATGCTTTGAGTTCGCCTGGATGTGTTTTGACGTAATTCTGCAATTCCTTTAAATCTTTCCATTCAGCATCCGCTCTTACGTTGACACCGGCCGGATCGATGTTCAACAGAGACACCGGCTTATAATCTTTGTACGTCACCTGGGCGAGACCCAGCCAGTGCATCATGGTGATTTCAACAGTAATCATCGTGATCGTATAGCCGTCCGATTTTGCCGTTGCCCCGGCCGTGTGCCCCGTGGCGCCGCTGCCACCGGTACGATTGACCACGTTCACCGGTTGTCCCAATTCTTTTTCAAGCAGGACGGCCACCATGCGCGATATCCGATCGGTTCCCCCCCCGGCACCCCAGGGACATATGAGCTGAAGCGGACGTTTTGGGTAGTCGGCTGCCTGAGCCAAAATCGGGACGATCATCATGCTAACCAACAAAAGAGAAACCAGGACACTGACGATAAAATTCCTCTTTTTCATAATTTACCTCCTTTTTTGGGGTTGTTGTTGGATCGAAGCTGTCAGGATGACATTAGAAAAGAGTTTCTAAATTGTCAAACATAAACCGTCATACCTGCGAAGCTTGTCCCCGCGAAGGCGGGGAGCAGGGATATAGGTGGTAAAGCGACTTGTTACGAGTTCATCAAACTGGTTACTTATAGATCAGAAATCAGATTCCCTTGGTCGTCAAATGCCATCTGTTGCGGTGAGCCGATGATGCTGACGTTATCCATTTGTTCGACTTCGGAAAGGATGGCGTTGGATATCATCATTTCCTCGAGCTTCAGCGTGTTTAAGATACGCACAATCCTGGCTTTCTCGGGCCCGATGTCTCCAATGGTACTGAGAGCAGTTTCGATTGCTTCCCGATCGCTTTCATAATGAGGCGGAATTCGGACGGCCTCGGGGCATGACGAGGTGATGGCATTCATATAGCTGGCGCGCGCGTCAATTTTATCCACCAGCCGTTTAGTAGTAAAGTCGGCGTTGCCGAGGCCGGTGGCATTACCATCGGAGCCCGGTGTGAAATCTCGCACGAAAATCCGGGTGATTTTCGGATTTGATGGGACCTGGTGAAACCGCATGACGGTGCGGGCGATGACATTTTGATCCATTCCCGCGCCGCTGATATCCTTGCCCATCTGATCCACGATTAATAAGTCAATCGGATCAAAAGGGATGCGTGGTAACAATTTTTTGGCCGTTACCAGTAATTCCCGCTCGGTGGCTTCAATTTCTCCTGCCGGGATTGCCCGAATAATTTCGGTTTCATCTTTCTGGTTTTCCACCAGCGCCAGTCCGAAGGCAATCGGACACTGTTCGATTACCTCTCTGGCTACCGTGGTTAATACATGATAGTACCCCAGATGAATGAAGACGTTATGATAGTGATCAGCGGATTTCTGTTTGCCGAGTCCAATGGCCATCATTTTCATAAGACCACTTTCGATCTCGCCGATAAAATCCGTATGAGGCTTAACTCGATTTACAACGACGATATGATCTGCCTGGGAGGCGTTTTTATCCACCTGCACCGGAACACCATCAGACGTCGTACCGATCTTGACGACTTCCATGGATGACTTGATGGGAGCTCCCATGGCTTCTCCCGTAATTCCGTAATGTTCCAGAATTTTTACCTGCCCTTCGGCCGTGGCGCCGCCGTGGCTTCCCATGGTCGGAACGATAAAGGGTTTGGCATCGATTTTTTTTAATTCGCTGACGAGTTCGGCCAGGATGACGGCGATATTGGCGATTCCCCGGCTGCCGCCGGTAATGGCGACACTATCGCCAGGGGCAATCATATCCCGGAGATTGATTTTGGCGAGTTCACTGCGTACTGCTGCGGGGATATCCTGAATGGAATGGGTGTCAAAATGTTGTTTGATTCGCGCCATTGCTGGAAAATTCATGGTCTACTTTCTCCTTCTTGTACTTTAGAAATTACTTAGGTGTATTTTATATCAAGGGAATTATATAGGATTATTTGCACCATCTTCCAATAATTGAATATTGTCGATTGTCGATTGAAGATTTAAGGTTCGCCTCCGGCGGATCGTTTCTAGAAAAACGATAGTAAAAACGACGGAGCGAAGCGACATCCACAAATCTTCAATCTTCAATTTTCAATCTTCAATTTTGACTTATCCGGCTAATGATAAGTTTAGCAATTAATCAAGATAACGCCAATCGTCAAGAGAAATCCTATTGACAGAAAAATCCTTGCACCATACATAAAGGCTGAAAATAAAACCACGTTTCGCAATACGGAATCTTTTCCGTCACGTATTTGTCTGGCGTTGCATAACAAACGGAATGAATCTGTGGAAAGGAGCTGTAAGTGTGGATGAACCCCTGATGGCTGAAAAAATACATCGTGCTGCCCTGGATTTGTTGAAAGATCCGGGCATTAAATTGGATCATGATGAAATTTGTCAGATACTTGTGGATGCGGGTGCAAAACAAGGTATTTCTGCCGATGTCATCCGAATTCCTGAAGAACTGGTAGAGGAAAAAATTGCCCTTTGTCCAAAAGAGTTTGTGTTTGCCGATCGGACTGGAGATGGCCCTTTGGTCAGCGCCGTAAGTGATGCCGTCATCTGGTCCGTTCCGGGATTGAAAATGTTTGCAGACAATGCCATCCGCCCATTTACTACAGATGATATGGCTAAAGTTGCGCGTCTGCTCGACCAGCTGGAAAATGTAGACGGGGTGTTTGGTTATGCTCTAGATGATGTGCCTCCGCCCGCACGCGATGTGGTCGGTCTCCGTACCATGGCTGAAAATACCCAAAAACATATTCGGGTCCTGTGCTTTACCCCCCGGGGTTCGGATATGATGGTTGAAATGAAGAAAGTGGTCGGCGATTATCCCTGGTTCAGTGTGGGCTTTACGGCCCACGGTCCGCTAAGATGGACCCACCTGGCTTTGGAGATATTTAAGCGCTCTGCCGGTCATGGCATTCCCACCACCATCAATGGCGAGCCCATGGCCGGTGTATCCGGTCCGGTCACTCTGGCCGGCTCGGCGGCGGTAGGTGCTGCAGAGATTCTTGCCGGCATTGTCGTCAATCAGATTCTGGAACCGGGTCGTCCCTGCGTCTTTAATCTCGGTCTGGCACACACATTTGATATGCGCACCAGCATTGCGGTGACCGGCGGACCCGAAAATCACCTTTTTGCACAGCTCGCCGCCATGATGGGGCGCTATTATGATTTGCCGTCGGCCAGCTGGGTATCGACCGAGTCGATGTGTCCGGATGCCCAGGCAGCTCTGGAAAAAACCTGTGGATTCATCACCCATTTGCAAAACCGAGTTTCCAACATCTGGTCGGTGGGTCAGCTGGAATCTGAACTCACCTTTTCACCCGCCCAGGCCGTTATTGACGATGAAATCATTGCTTATGTAAAACGCTATCTGCAGGGTGTTGCCATAAACGATGAAACGCTGGCGGTGGATTTAATCAGACAGGTGGGGATTTCGGGATCGTTTCTGGAACAGGCCCATACCGCCGAACATTTTCGCGACGAGCTTTTTATGCCCGCATTGCTTTTGCGTCAGACCCGGGAGGAGTGGGAGCGCCAGGGCAGCAAGCGCCTGGCGGAGGCAGCCGAAGAAAAGGCGCAACAGTTAATGCAAAACACGGTTGACCACAAATTGAACGCCGACCAGTTAGCCGAACTGGACGTGATGACAAAGCGGTTTGTGGCTCAAATCACAGAAAAAAAATAAATCTTTTTCCTGCGGAAGTTACTAAGGCGAATATAAGATACTCGACGAATTAGGCTTATCGCGGCTGGAAGCCGCTCCCACAAAGAATCGATCGCTGCTTACACTGTGGGAGCGGCTTCCAGCCGCAAAAAAAAAGCAAGCAAAGAGAATTTATTTCATGTCGGGTGCATTATGGACATATTAGTAATTGCCCGCATTTGAGCGATTCAAGATAAAGGTAGTAATCATATGCACCCTCACAGGAAATTTAAATTTTCATCGATTGATGATTTGCGAACCGCATTGGATGACATGGGAATCTTTCTTCCCCTGTCCGATGATACTGACATCCTCAAACAACCGCTGCAGATTTACAAGAAGCGGATTCCCAACCGAATGATAACGCATCCCATGGAAGGCGTGGATGGAGACGATCAGGGCCGTCCGGGAGAATTAACCCGGCGTCGGTATATCCGGTTTGCCGAGGGCGGCGCCGGGATGATCTGGTTTGAAGCCACCGCGGTTGTCTACGAGGGCAGGGCGAATCCCCGTCAATTGTTGCTCACCAGAGAAACGGCAACCTATTTCAGGGCGATGCTGCAAAACACCCTGAAGGTGTCCGAAAATATGTTCGGCTCAGACAGCCGACCGTATACCGTGTTGCAGCTCACTCATTCCGGTAGATACAGCACGCCCTCCTCGAAGCCGCAACCGATTGTTGCTACCAGCAATCCTTTTCTTGATGCCAAGACTTCTGCCACCAAACGCATTATAACCGATGAAGAATTGGAGGAACTGGAAGATCGTTTTGTGGAAGCCGCTCTCCTGGCGTCAGACATAGGCTTCGATGCGGTTGATATTAAAAGCTGCCACCGCTATCTTCTTTCTGAACTGCTGTCGGCCTACACCCGCGAGGGACTTTATGGCGGAAGCTTTGAGAATCGAAGCCGATTCCTGATCAATGTCATTGATAAAATCCGGGCACAGTCGGCCGGCGGGGTCGATGTCGCGGTGCGAATGAATGCCCATGATTCGATTCCGTATCCTTACGGCTGGGGTGTGAAAGAGGACAATTACCGCCAGGTCGAGATCTCCGAGCCGATTCGACTGGTAAAATTGTTGCGGGATAGGGGAGTGGAGCTGATCAATATCAGTGCCGGCAATCCGTATTATAATCCTCATGTCGGCCGCCCTTACGATGTCGGTCCCTATGTACCCAAAGAAAATCAATTGTATTCTGTGGAAAGAATCCTGGGGTTAGCGCGCGACATCCAGGCGGAGGTTCCCGAGGCGGCGATTGTGGGCACCGGATTTTCCTGGTTGAGAGAATTCGGAGCCGCTTGCGCGGCCGGAGGTATACGGGAAGGCTGGTTTCAACTGGCCGGCTTTGGCCGCCAGGCATTTGCCTATCCTGATTTTGCCAAAGATATCATCAATAAAGGAAAACTGGACCGCAAAAAGTGCTGTATTGCCTGCAGCAAATGTACCGAGCTGATGCGACTGGGCGGTGGGTGCGGATGCGTGATACAGGATGCCGAAGTTTATCGGCCGATTTATAAAAAATTAATAGAGGGTCAGCCATCCATGATCGGGAAAGAGGTTGCGGAACATGTCTGACTTAACACCGGCTATACGTTTTTTAGTAATTGACAGATTTTTTTTGCCAGTATAGAAAAGATAAGCTCTATTACGATACAAATAAATAGT
>JASFPE010000077.1:0-14723 GCA_050116155.1 Desulfobacterales bacterium | reverse complement strand
CTTGCCGTAACATCATCACCAGCCTATTCGCTGTTGATATAAACGTCATCCAATCAGAAAAAAAAATTCGTACACCCTTAACTTACCCAAATAATGAAAGGAGGTTAGGTATGGTGAAAAAAATAATTGCAGTTCTTTTCACCCTGGCCCTGGTGTGTGGTGTCGCCCTGGGCTCCGCTTCGGCTGCCAACCTGAAAGTTGGAATGGTATTTGATGTCGGCGGAAAAGGCGATCAATCGTTCAACGATTCAGCGTATCGCGGACTGCAGTGGGCTTCCAAACTGGGGGTATCACACGTGGAAATTGAACCCGGGGCAGATGCCGACCGCGAGACGGGCTTGAGAATGATTGCCAGTCAGGGATTCGACCTGGTAATTGGGGTCGGCTTCCTGTTTACCGATGCCATCAAGGCGGTTGCCGACGAATTTCCCAAAACAAAATTCGCCATTATCGATGGATTTATTCCCGACAAACCAAATGTTTCTTCAATGCTTTTCACGGAGCATGAAGGGTCGTTCCTGGTGGGTATTATCGCCGCCATGAAAGCCCAGGCAGATGGTAAAAATACAGTCGGCTTTGTCGGCGGCATGGATGTTCCGCTGATTCATAAGTTCGAAGCCGGCTATAAAGCCGGAGTCCAGTATGCCTTCTCGGGCTGCAAAGTTTTAAGCGACTACGCCGGAACAACTCCCTCGGCCTTTGCAGATCCGGTTAAAGGCAAGGAGCTGGCCCTGGCCCAGATTGACCGAGGAGCAAGGGTTATCTACCATGCCTCGGGATTAACGGGCGCAGGCGTTTACGAGGCCGGCAAGGAACGCAAAACATACGTGATCGGCGTTGATTCGAATCAAAATCATCTCGGCCACATCAAAGAAACTGGTGAAAACTTCGGCCTTACCAGTATGCTGAAGCAGGTGGACGTGGCAGTTTATCTGACTATCAAGGATCTGCTCGCCGGAAAGTTTCAGGCCGGCGTCAGAGTGTTCGGCCTGGGTGACACCGTGAAAATCGACGGCCAGACCTACCACGGGGTTTATTATGCCCTGGATGATTACAACAAAGATCTGGTCAATCAAAAGATGATCGAAAAGGTCACGGAAGCTGAGAAAAAAATACTATCCGGCGCGATTAAGGTGCCCGAAAAGTAAATCCGAAACCTTTAAATATAAACAAGTTTTAGGTTCCAGGTATCAAGGTTCAAGTTCAAGGTAAAGGCAAGGGGCATGGGGCAGAGGGCATGGGGTAAAAGAATTCTGAAATTGAAAGGCCTTTAACCCCATGCCCCACGCCCCAAGCTCCCGGCAATATATCCGAAGCCTGAAAGATACGCGATGCTATTTTTTCTGTTTCTGCTAATAGAAATCTGCTAACCCTATCGTGAGGAGAGGTCGCCGTGACAGATTACGCCGTAGAAATGCATCATATCAGCAAGAAGTTCCCCCTGGTAGTGGCCAATGATGATGTGACCTTCAGCGTGCAGCAGGGAGAAATACACGCGTTGGTTGGGGAAAATGGTGCCGGCAAATCGACGTTGATGAATATTCTTTACGGGCTGCTTCGCTCGGATAGCGGCACCATGTCCGTAAACGGAGAGACGGTCCACTTTTCCGGACCCGGCGATGCCATCGCCCACGGCATCGGAATGGTCCATCAGCATTTTATGCTCATTCCCCCCTTAACCGTAGCGGAAAATGTGGTGCTGGGCCAGGAGCCTTCTAAAAAAGGTTTTGTGGACATTGCCAGAGCCGATAAAACCGTACAGGCGCTTTCAGACCAGTATGGGCTGAAAGTTGATCCTAGCGCAAAAGTAGAGACCTTGAGCGTAGGAATCGAACAACGCATCGAAATCATTAAGGTGCTCTACCGCGGTGCTGAAATTCTTATTCTGGATGAGCCCACTGCCGTGCTGATCCCCCAGGAAGTCGATGAGCTTTTCGAAATCCTGCGTTCGCTCAAAGACCAGGGCAAAACCATCATCTTTATTACCCATAAACTCCAGGAGGTGATGGCGGTTTCCGATGCGGTAACGGTGATGCGACGCGGCAAAGTCGTCGGCACGGTCCGCACGGAGGATACCTCCCGGCAGGAAATTGCGACCATGATGGTCGGCCGACAGGTGTTGTTCCGGGTGGAGCGTACCCAGGCCGAGCCCGGTGAGGTGGTTTTAACTGTCAAAGATCTGAACGCCCTGGACAACAAAGACCTGCCGGCCTTGCGCGGAATATCGTTCAATGTTCGTGAGGGAGAGATTCTCGGTATCGCCGGGGTCGAAGGCAATGGTCAGACCGAGTTGGTCGAGGTATTGACCGGGCTGCGCAAGGCGCAAAGCGGCGCGGTGGAGTTAAACGGACAGGTGATTACCAACTATTCGCCCCGCCTGATCCGAGAACGCGGAACCGGCCATATCCCCGAAGACCGGCAGCGACGGGGATTGGTGCTGGATTTTACGGTTGCCCAGAATATGGTGCTGGGTATTCACTACCGGCGGCCGTTCGTGCGGCGGCTTGGCCTGGATGTGATCAATTTCGGCCCCATCCGGGAAAAAGCGCAGCGCTTACTCCAGGAATTCGACATTCGCCCTCCGGATCAGGAGAACCTGGCGGGCAATTTGTCCGGTGGCAATCAGCAAAAGGTCATTGTGGCCCGCGAATTTGATCAGAACCCCAAACTCCTGATTGCCGCACAGCCCACGCGTGGCATTGACGTCGGATCGATTGAATTCATCCATCAGCGCTTGCTGCAGGCTCGCAATCAGGGTAAAGCCGTTTTGCTGATTTCGGCGGATCTCGAGGAAATCCTTTCGATTTCGGACAGGATCGCCGTGATGTATGAGGGACAGATCGTCGGCATCCTGAATCCCGAAGAGGCCACAGAAGCGCGTCTGGGACTGATGATGACGGGAGGAGGGCAATAACCCGTGCCAGCTAAAATGAAGATCGGTCGACTTTTCCAATATAAAACGCTTTTGGGAATCTTTTCCCCGATTGTGGCCGTGATTCTGGCATTTATCGTGGGTGCCATCATCATTCTGGTGTTTATTAAAAGCTACGCGCTAACGGAAACAGCGTTTACCGCGCTGGCAAATAAAGGGGTTCCGGTTGCCGTCCTGGACAGTCTGCAGCCTTTTAAAAACAAGGAATTTCCCAACAAATCCACGTTTGAGAAAGATGTCAAATCCAAAATCGGTGATCACGATTATGCCCGATACGGCGCCGTGATAGCCAAACAGGCGATGAGTCGCGAGGACCCGCTGACCGTGTACAATGCAATTTTCACAGCCGCCCTCAAGGACCGGCAAGGCTGGGGCAACGTAATCTACCGCGCAACCCCACTGATCTTAACCGGGCTGGCAGTGGCACTGGCGTTTCAGTGCGGGTTGTTTAATATCGGCGGCGAAGGCCAGATGGTCATGGGCGGCTTCGCCATTACCTGGATTGGATTTACCTTCGTCAACTTACCGGCTTTTGTGCTGGTTCCGCTGTGTATCCTCGGCGGTGCACTGGCCGGAGGCATATGGGGCGGAATTCCGGGCTATTTGAAGGCCAAGCGCGGGGTGCATGAAGTGGTCACCACCATTATGCTGAACTGGATTGCAGTGGCCTTCACCCAGTACCTTACCATGGCATATAAACCACCGGAATCCTGGATACCGCACACTTACGAAATTGCGAAAGGTGCCCAGCTCTCCCGCCTGGCCCACTACCTGAATGCCATCGGCATCGATTTTCCCAAAAGCAATCTGGTCAACACGGCTGTGATTGTGTCCATTTTGGCCGTTATTTTCGTGGCCTATCTTTTGAAGCGCACCAAACTCGGCTACGAGATTCGATCGGTGGGCTTCAACCCGACGGCAGCCGAATGCGCGGGCATCAACGTGGCCAAAAATACGGTCCTGGCCATGGCCATCAGCGGCGCCATTGCCGGATTGGCCGGCGTCAACCAGGTGATGGGATACAAGCACCGCTTCCGCTACGGGGTATTTGAAGGCATGGGATTTGACGGCATCGGTGTGGCTTTTATCGGACGCAACAGCCCCATGGGGGTGGTTCTGGCTGCATTATTATTCGGCATCCTGGATCACGGCGGACTGGCCATCGACGTTTCCACCAAAGTCCCCCGCGAAATCATTCTGGTACTGAAAGCAACGATCTTAATCTTCGTTGTCGTCAGCGGCGAAATTACGAAACGATTGATCAATGTCATTCAGAAACGACAAGAGGGTAAGGCATGATGGGAACGATTCTTGCGATCATCGCATCCTCAATACGATTTTCAATCCCCTATACGCTGGCCGGTTTGGGCGGCACTTACTCGGAGCGCTCCGGGGTGGTGAACATCGGGCTGGAGGGCATGATGCTGACCGGCGCATTCACCGCCGTTGCCGTGAGCAACACCACCGGCAGCCCGTGGCTGGGACTGATAGCGGCGATTTTCGCCGGCATGCTGCTGGGGCTCATCCACGCGGTGGTCTGTGTCACCTTCAAAGCCGATCAGATCGTCAGCGGCCTGGCGATCATTATCTTCGCGGCTGGCATTACGGTGTTCTGCTCATGGCTGCTTTACAATAAAACCCAGATTCAGGTCGAAGCCCATTTGCGGGTCCCCGTCCTCCATTCCATTCCCGCGTTCAAAGTGCTCTTCAGCGAAATTCCGCCGCTGGTCTTTCTCACCGTCGCCATCGTGATTGTCTCTCATTTTGTCATCTTCAAAACCGTGTTTGGCTTGCGTTTGCGTTCGGTGGGCGAACATCCCCAGGCAGCGGATACCCTGGGAATCAGTGTGGATAAGATGCGGTACACGGGGGTCATTATCAGCGGTGCCCTATCCGGGATGGCCGGTGCCTATCTCTCACTGGAGCACGCTCATTATTTTGTCAAAGGCATCAGCGCCGGCAGGGGCTTTATCGGCCTGGCATCTATGATCTTCGGAAAGTGGACGCCTTTTGGGACCGCCGGTGCCGGGCTATTGTTCGGTTTTGGCGAGGCCCTCAAGCCATATCTGCCGAAGGTGGTGCCGTCTCAATTTATCGACATGATCCCCTATGTGCTGACCATCATCGTGCTGACCAGCGCCATCGGCCGCGCCACCCCGCCGGCTTCCATCGGCGTCCCCTATATCAAGGAATAACTCTTTACTTTAAGATAGAATTTAGCTATTTTTTATCAATAGATTATACGACGTTTGAGGAGTGATCTTATGCCGATTTTAAAACTTGATCGAGATAATGAGAGCAAAGAAATCGAATTTGAATTGCGTTATCTTAAATCATTAACAAAAAACGAAAGATTTCTTCTTATGCAAAGAAAGTCAAAAGAAATGAGAGAATTGATGAGGAATCGTGGACACGGAAAGTCTCCTGAAATCATTAAAAGAGCATAAAGTAAGATTTGTGATAATCGGCGCAACTGCTTTTCCGGTGCATGGTTACTCCCGCGCTACGTTGGATATTGATCTATTTATAATGCCGGAAAGAAAAAATGCCGAAAGGACGCTATCAGCGCTGAAAGATTTTGGTTATGACGTCAGTGATCTGACAGTTGACGAGCTTTTAACTAAGAAAATATTAATCCGTCAATATCTTGTTGAAACGGACATCCACCCCTACGTGAAGGGTATTTCTTTCGAGGAAGTTTGGAAAAATAAAGTAAAGGCAAAATTCGGTGACACATTTGCATGGTTTGCGTCTCTTGATGATTTGATTAAAATGAAAAAGGCATCCGGGCGAACAAAAGACATCGAAGATTTAAAATATCTCCTCAAATTAAAAGAGTAAATTCAATTGATTTAAGATTCTAAGGGACGATGTCTGGTGCCATTTCCAGAGCATCACTGAGGCTTTTTTCAATCAGATCACACATGAAATCGATATCTGCTTTGTCTGCAATCAAAGGAGGCGCAACCGCAAACCAGGTAGCATCGATTCGCATGATCAGTCCATTTTTAAGAGCACATATTTTCAGCGCTTTCCCAAGCTCTGGATAAGGTTGCATGCTTACCGTATCCTTGACGAGCTCGACGCCTCGCAAAACGCCTTTGCCGCGCACCTCACGTATGATACCATAGCTTTTTAAACCCTCCAATTTTTCAGCCAAATATGCACCTAATTCCTGTGCTTTTCGATCGAGCTTCTTTTCCACGATTTCATCAATGACCGCTATGCCCACGGCACAGGAGAGGGGATTGCCGGCGAACGTATGTCCATGAGCGAATTCGACGCCGTCAGCGCCTGAGCCATAGAAGGCATCCGCCATATCTTCACGGGCGATCATTGCCCCTAAGGGCATCATTCCACTGGAAACCCCTTTGCCGCAGCAGATGATGTCCGGCGTGACACCAAAGGCCTGGGCGGCAAACATAGCACCGGTTTTTGCGAATCCCGTAATGACTTCATCAAAAATTAAGATGACATTGTAGCGGTCACATATATCTCGAAGAATGGTAAAATATTCATCCGTCGGGGTGATCATCCCACCGATATTGCCGATGGGTTCAATGATAACGCCAGCCACCGTATCTGGATCTTCATTAACGATGATGTCTTCAAACATCCGGGCACTGAAACGGTTGCATTCTTCCCATGTGGAGAACCAATCGCGATAGTGCGTGGGCGGAAACAACTTTAGAAATCCCGCCATTTGGGGTTCAAATTTTGTTTTGCGCTTTCCGGTCCCGCTGGCCGCCATAGCTCCGAAGGTGGCACCGTGATATCCCAGATACCGGGTAATAAATTTGTATTTATTGGGGTGTCCGGTCTGTTTAAAATACTGGCGGACAAACTTTATTGCAGATTCCACTGCTTCGGACCCACCGCTAAATGGTTTGACATAATTCAGATTGCCCGGTGTAATGGCGGCTAACTTCTCTACAAAGTCTAGGGTCACATTACTGATGCCGTGAAGCGGCGGTGCAAGGGTGATTTTCTCCGCCTGATTGTTAAGTGCTTCGATGAGCCTGGGGTGACAATGCCCAAGAACAGCTACATAAATACCCCCGATGGCATCGAAATACTTTTTCCCCTCCGAATCCCAGTAATAAAGGCCTTGGGCTTTATCGACAACCAGGGGGGTTTTCAAGAATTCCGAAGTTTGCTGAAAATCAATGAAAGTTCGTTTTAACAATGTGATCTGGCGTTCATCTAATTTTTGCATCTCAAAATCCCTCGTCGAAGTTGTTTACAACAACAAAAGCCTCTTGACTCGATCGATTTCTCGCGGCTGGAAGCCGCTCCCACTTATGCATCATCGAACCGTGGGAGCGGCTTCCAGCCGCGACTGATATGAGCCCATCTGATGTCGGTACATCATATTTTAACAATTACTTCCGGGACATCATACTAAAATTGCTCGATTCGGGCAAAGAACTCATGGGGGTCGAGTTCGTCAAAGGCGATAATTCCCTGCCGGCGTGCCGTATCATAAAGCTTATTGATATATGCCTTCCATTTATCTTTCAATTGCAGATCATCACAGAATGTCAAATCTATGGCATGATTGATCTCATGTTTTAAGAACGCCTCAAATCGGGAATCTTCCAATAGCCGGTTCGAAAGGAAAATCATGCGATGCTGATGGTTATATGCCGCCGGTTGCTGGTTCCAATTTTTGCCGTTATCGAATTGATCTTCCACCTCAAACCATTGTCTCTGGCCGTCCTGATTGATATCCACCCATTTGCCCGGTGTGATCTTCCCATCACCATCAATATCCATCCCAAAGCCCAGCTCGGTAAGCCTGCTTCCTTCGGCACCAACATATATATGGATACCGTTTTGCTTCAGGAATTTGGTCAGCGCTTCCGGAAATTCGGCCATTTTTCTCAATACCGCAGATTTCTCTTCCGGGGTGCAATTTCCAACAATGAGCCGATCAGAAAGCGCTAACTTTGGCTGCAAAACCATATCAGAGTTAAACGAATTTAGATTTAAACCCTGGATAAATTTTTTCAAATAGCCTTCGGTGGCCAGGGCGGTCTCGAACATAGACAGGGGATGATATTTCACGATGTCCGGGAACTCCCCCATTAAGGTATGCACCAACGGCGTTAATTGGCAGTGCGAAAAAATATCCTGAATACTGTGCAGACCAATGGCCAATTCCTGCTCTGCCGTGTCATAGTAGCCTTCGTCTGCCAGGTCGAGAGCACGCTCAAGATGAATTTTAGCGGCAACAATTCGCGTGTCTTCCCGGCCGTAAGGACTGCGGTTGTAATGCCTGTGAAGGTCTCCGATTTCACCCACCGTGCCGGTGACTCTGGGTTTGGTCGTGTCGTGGGGATGGTGATAGTGGGTTTTGCTGATGTCGACATCATAGCATTTTATCGCGATTCTACTGGCCTGGGATTCGGTGAAACCAAGCGCTAGGGCGATATCGTAAGTTCCGAAATTTTCGGTGCCATTGCGGCCCGGGTCGATACTCCCCGAATGGGGGCCATTGTCCCAGGCGTATTGGGGGACTTTTCTGCTTAAAATGCCGAAATAGCGTTTTTCTTTGGGGAGTTCATAACAGTCGCCTTTTACAATTTCCTCGAATCTGCCGTATGGGTTAGGATCGTGCGTATCGGTTACATATTTTTCTTCCAGCTTTTTTTCGATCAGCGGGTTGATCAGATGATCGACGGCGCTGACGAGATGGGGGGAAATGAAATTAAGTAACAACAACGTTTTCTGTACGAAAGCGGCTAATTTCTCGGGCATTGGGAAGTAGCGCGCATCAGGGCGATAATCATCGATCAGAACAAACGCGCGCAACAGCTCGATGTTTGACCTTCCAGCCGTCAAAGATTGCGTAAGACCGAGTTCGCTTAGAAAACCATTTGGATCGAAACTTTCCGTCGGCCTGCCGCCGAGTGTACCCTTATATTTATTAAAAACCTGCAGATCGTACGCCGGTCTCCATTTGCCCCAGGCATACAGATCATCTTCAATGGCCAGGTTGCGTTCAATTTCCTTTAACAGGGCCCCCTTCTCCCATATCCCGGGTTGGAAAAAGTTTATTTTTGATATCGTCGACATGAACAGGATTCTATTTGCTTGGCTTTTTTCCTCGCGGCTGGAAACCGCTCCCACAGTGCGAGCAAAGACTCTCCTCTGTGGGAGCGGCTTCCAGCCGCGAAGAATCCGATCGTGCAGGTATCTTTATTTGTCTTTGCAAAGCGCAAATACTGAAAGATAAAATTTGGTAATAAGGACTCACCTGGGCGCACCTTCGATGATTGCAATGCCGGCACTGACGCCCAGGCGATTGGCTCCGGCTTTTATCATGGCAACCGCCGTGGCGTAATCTTTAATGCCGCCGCTGGCTTTGACTCCCATTTCTTTGCCGACAACCCTACGCATTAAAGCAATGTCTTTTACGGTGGCACCGCCACTTGAGAAACCCGTGCTGCTTTTTACAAAATCAGCACCGGCACGTTTAACGATTTCACAGGCCGTGATCTTTTCCGCTTCTGTCAGCAAACAGGTTTCGATGATGACTTTCAATATTGCCGGGCTTGCGGCCACCCGACGCACCGCCTTGATGTCCGCTTCAACGGTTTTCAGATCACCGCTTTTCAGCGCGCCGATATTGATCACCATGTCCAGTTCGTGAGCGCCGTCGGCAAGCGCATTTTCGGCTTCAAAGGCCTTGGCCCGCATATGCATGGCACCCAGCGGAAATCCCACCACCGTACAGACATCCACTCCGCTTTCACGAAGTTTGCGAACGACATGGGCAACATGTGCCGAATTGACACAAACGGCTTTGAATCCATATGATATAGCCTCCTCACACAATGTGCCCACTGCATCAATGGTGGCTTCGGGCTTTAACAAAGTGTGATCGATATATTTTGCCATTTCGGCAGCGGTGATGGTCAAATCGTTCTCATTGTTGGTCATTTTTTTTCTCCTAGTGTTAGACCGTTATGGCTTGGCAACCTGTAAATATCTAATGGTGTCAGGTTTCAGGTGTCAGCATTCTGTGCTCAGTTGCGCGTTGCGAGTTACGCGGTACGCGTCAGCATCCGATGATTTCGAATCATTATTTTAACGCGAAACCCGGAACACGTAACGCGTAGCCTGACTTTTCCGCATCCCGCATTCCAAATTCCAAATTCGTGAACCCCATGCCCTCTGCCCCATGCCCCATGCTTTATGGCCTGACACCTGACACCCGAAACCTAATTTTTCTAACACCCGACACCTGAAACCTTCTCTTTTATTCGTTTTGACTCCTGAGCACTGAACACCTTCCAGTTTTTGTTTACTGCTTTATCGCTGCTAGGCTTTACTCGATTTCAAAGTACTCCAGCTCAACCCCCGGGGCCCATGATCCGAGGAGCAGTTCAACGGCGTTGCGCTGACTGATGTCGGTGGGCTTTTCCACCAAAACCACGCGTTGAATGGCGTGGTCTTTACCGAAAGTGGACATGTTCAGACTTATGATCGCGGATTGAAGCGGTGTTAAGCTGGGATTATATGCCGCCGATTCCACATTTCGGCCGCTGTATATTTCACCTGCACCCGTCTCAAGGGCGCAGCCGGCAAAATTCCGAGAATACGGAGCATAGGATTTTTCGGCTGCCAGCAGAGACTCGGCAATGACCCGGTCCTCGACATCAGCTTTCAGCCTGAACCTGTGATCGGGTGTTGTGCGGTTCATCAAAGCATTCCGGTTCCCGAGATCCGCCGGACCGAAGGCTTCGGGTAACAAATCTGAAAGCGGCGTTTGGCGATGGGCGACATTTTTCCTGCCCGGCGTGATGATCATCATGTCTGTGCTATTTTCAAATTCATAGAGAAATTGGCGACAGTGTCCGCAGGGGGTTTCTGAAACGGCAACTGCATTTATATAATGAGCGCCTCGATGCCAGGCATGCATGGTTGCCGACTGCTCGGCGTGAATGGTCTGATTCAAATCCTGATGCATGAATTCAAGGTTGGCCCCCAGAAAAAGATCAATTTGATCCGCATCACCGGGGACACCGGCCATGGCAACCGCGCCAACCTGAAACCGGGAAAGCGGTGCCACGGCATAAATTCTTGCCAGGGGAAGCAATCGCACCATGAGATCTTGCAGATCGATGCCTAAGCTTTTACTCAGATCATTGCATTGCAGGGCAGTCAGCCTGCCACCCTGGAGGGGAATGGTTTGCAGGATAGGCTCCACATGTTTTGGAAACGTTTCCAGGCACTTTTTGAACCGCTTTTCCCGATCAATCATGATGCGCTCAATTCCTCGATTTTATCAGTGGTGATCCTGGCATAAAAAAGCCTGGGCGGGTCAACCTGTTGATCACTGATGATATAGGCATTCAGAAATCTGGATGTTGCCGTTTCGATTTTTTGTTTGTCACCGTCCGAATAAAAAACCGCCAAAGGTTCACCTTTTTCGATGCGGTCGCCGACTTTTCTTTTCAAAAGAATTCCAATAGACGGATCGATGCTTTCGTCTTTGGTTTTTCTGCCTGCGCCCAGTATTCTTGATGCCATTCCGATTTCCAGGGCATTGATTTTTTCAATAAAACCCGTAGCCCTGGAGTTGATCTGGATTTTTACCTCGGGTTGCGGCAGTAACTCTGGATTTTGGATTACCTCGGGATTGCCCCCTTGCGCTTCGATAAGTTCTGCCAGTTTTTTCAGGCCTTTTTTTTCCGCAAGACTTTCCTCCAGCATCCGGCGGGCTGTGGAGCCGGATGATGCAATCCCCGAAATCACCAGCATCATGCTGCCCAGCTCCAGCACCAGATCCACCAGATCCCGGGGACCGTTACCGCCAAGGGTATCAATGGCCTCTTTTACCTCGATGGCATTTCCGATGGCGTTGCCCAACGGTTGCTCCATCCCGGTAATCAGGGCAACGACTTTTTTCCCGGCACGCTCGCCGATATTCACCATGATCTTTGCCAGCTCAACAGCATCTTCATATTTTTGCATGAAGGCACCCGCGCCGGTCTTGACATCTAAAACAATCCCATCGGCACCGGCCGCCAGCTTCTTGCTCATGATGGAGCTGGCGATCAACGGGATAGAGTCCACCGTGGCCGTCATGTTTCGCAAGGCATAGATGAGTTTATCGGCAGGTGCCAATCGGGATGTCTGGGCAATCAGGCTGACATGCACCCTGTTGACAATCTGGACAAATTTTTCTTTGGACAGCTCCATTTTTATTCCGGGGATGGATGCCAGCTTGTCCACCGTACCGCCGGTATGGCCCAGCTCTTTGCCGGTCATCTTGGCCACAACACCGCCGCTGGCCGCCACCAGAGGAGCCAGCACAAGGGTGGTGGTGTCTCCAACACCGCCGGTCGAGTGCTTATCGACCTTAAAACCAGCGATTTTTGATAAATCGACGATATCGCCGGATTCCAGCATGGCCATGGTCAGGTCGTAGCATTCCCGAACACTCATGCCCCTGAAATACATTGCCATTAAAATGGCCGCCATCTGATAATCGGGAATCCGGCCGTTGACAAAACCACTGACCAGAAAACTGACCTCCGCTTTGGACAGTTCGAAACCGTCTCTTTTCTTCTTGATCAACTCGTATACATTCATGCCATTCGGTTCCGTACAAGAATATAAAAATTATAATTCGGAATGGATTCTATTTTAATTATAAAAAACTATTAGACAGGATTTACAGGATCTTCATGATTTTTTTCACGGTTTCCGGATGAAACCGTGAAAACACAATCCGACCTGCAGTCGGAAATTTATTAACCGCCCAAATTTGGATAAACTCTTAGTTCAGAATTGTTATTAAGCATAGTAATTTTTTTTAACATTCCATTAATAGTTTAATTGTCTGGTTATGGCTTAACAAATATCAATGATCTAATATTATTAGGTTCCGCGAAGCGGATTGGGTTTCATCACTTTCTTCCGGAAAGTGATGAAAAACAAAAAATAATCCTGATTATCCTGTAGATCCTGTCAAATAAAAAAAATTAAAATGAGAATCCATTCAACTTTATAAATTCTTAGATTCTTAGTATGAACTTAAAACTTATTTACTGGCCAAGCTGCTTGATAATCCCTTTGACCAGGGCGTTGAATTTTTGGGATTCATTTTGAGATGTTTCAATTACCTCTTTATGAGACAGCGGGGTTGCCCTGATCCCGGCTGCCATATTGGTAACCATGGAAAGCCCCAGCACCTTTACCCCCAGCCTGTTTGCCATCAGCGCTTCCGGTGCCATGGACATGCCCACCATATCAGCCCCCATGATTCGCATGGCTCTGATTTCAGCCGGAGTCTCATAAGACGGACCACTGTAGGCAAGATATGTTCCTGATCGCAACGCGATACCCAAGCTGGTTGCTGTTTCCTGGGTCAGATACCTCAACTCGCTGCTGTATGGCTCGATCAGATCGACAACGTCTTCGGATCCGCTCAATGGGTTATCGCCCATCAGATTGATGTGATCCCTGATGGCCACAATATCTCCGGGGTTGAAAGACTCATTTACGGCACCTACGGAATTGGTAATAATAACGGTTTTGACGCCAAATCCTGCCATCACCTGGATTGGAAACACGACCTGCTGCATGCTGTAGCCTTCATAGTAGTGGACTCTTCCGGATAAGGCCAAAAGGCACACATCGTCAAGGTATCCGCAAATCACTTCTCCCCGATGGCCGTAGACAGAAGATACCGGAAAATTGGGCAAGTCCTCATATCTGACACTGACGGATTTGTGAATATCATCGGCCAACCCGCCAAGGCCGCTGCCCAGTATAATTCCGATGTTTGGTTGATACTGAACCCGGCGTTTTAACACGGTCACGGCTTCGCTAACCTTTTCATTCATCAGTAAAATCCTTTTTGAAACTGATACCGTTGGCCAATTTACCGGCGCCGAGAACATCGGCAATGGTCTGACCGCAGTCGGCAAATGTGGATCGGATTCCAAGATTAACCGCTTTTGGTGTCTCTTTTCCATAGACCAGCAGCGGCACATACTCGCGCGTATGATCCGTATGCGTTGTATAGCTCGGATCGCAGCCGTGATCCGCCGTAATGATCAGCAGGTCATCGGGCAACATCGCCTGCTGAATCTGCGGGATACGGCGATCAAAAGCTTCCAGCGCCCCGGCATAACCTTCGACATTTCTGCGGTGCCCGTAAACCATATCAAATTCCACCAGGTTAACAAAGATCAAACCCTTTTGTCCTTGATGATTTTTCATCGCTTCCAGGGTGCGGCCCACACCATCTTCGTTGTTCTCGGTATGAATTTCAGCGCTCAGGCCGCGATGACCGAAAAGGTCTCCAATTTTTCCGATACCAACGGTGAAACATCCCTTTTCTGCTAAACGATCCAACAGGGTTTCTGCCGGGGGGGGTACCGACAAATCCTTGCGGGCGGCGTTGTGCCTCTTAAATTTTCCGGGAACCCCACCGAAAGGTCTGGCAATCACCCGGCCGACTGCATATGGTCCGCTTAAAATATTGCGGGCATCCCGACAATATTCATAGAGCATTTCCAGAGGGATGATGTCTTCATGGGCGGCAATCTGAAATACCGAATCCGCTGAAGTGTAAACAATCGGGCTGCCGGTTTTCAGATGCGCTTCCCCGAGCTCTTCGATAATTACGGTTCCGGAGCTGGCAAAGTTGCCCAGGGTCTTTCTGCCGATCTTTTTTTCAAACGCGTCAATGATATTTTGTGGAAATCCTTGGGGAAAAGTAGGAAAAGCGTAATCCAACACAAGCCCGGCCAGCTCCCAGTGGCCGCTGGTG
>JASFPE010000076.1:0-14725 GCA_050116155.1 Desulfobacterales bacterium | reverse complement strand
AGTTAAAAGAATAAGTTAGCCACGAATTTTCACGAATTAGCACGAATAAACCCTAATTATTTATTTATGCTTTAGACGTGAAACTTCGTGATAATTCGTGTTCATTCGTGGCTATATCTTTTATATTTTCAGACCCCATTGAAGCCTTACCCGGCTTTTAAGAAAAAATTCGCCCATAATTAAAAACACAAGCAGGGTGCCGTTAAAAACTTGCACGGTTGCCGCCGGCAATCCCAGGGAAATCTGGATAGCATCACCCCCCACGAGAATACCCGCAAAGAAAAGCGCTGACAGGATAACATAAAGGGGATTTAGCCGTGCCAGCCAGGCAACAATAATCGCGGTGTAGCCGTAACCGGACGATATGGATTCCGGATAGCTCAAATAATGGTGGATGCCGGCGGCCTCACCGACCCCCGCCAGCCCGGCCATGCCACCACTGATGACCATGATGATCAGGGTGGTTTTAAAAAAATCGATGCCCGAATATCTTGCGGCGTCAGGATTTTCTCCGATGACGCGGACTTCATAGCCGAAGCGGGTCTTATAGATCGCAATCCCGAGTAAAATTACGGTGACAACGGCGACCAGCAGGGTCGCATAATGAATCCGGGAGCCGGGAAACACAGATAAGGTTGCCGATAGGGGCAGATCATCGGTGTACGGAAACCCGAATTTCGTTTTGCCCCGCCAGGGACCGACGATCAGAAGCTTCATAAATTCGTTGCAGATGTAATTCAGCATCAGGGTCGATATGACCTCGTTGATCGAAAATTTTATCTTCAGAATTGCCGGTATCAACCCCCAGAGGGCGCCGCCCGCAAATCCGGCCAGAAACATCAGGGGCACAATGATCGGCCAAGGGAGATGAGGTCCCCAGTTCAGTCCCACCCAGGTGCCGAAAATCGCACCCATCAGCAGCTGGCTTTCGGCGCCGATATTCCAGAATTTAGCCCGAAAAGCCACCGCCAGACCGCCGCCGATTAAAATTAGCGGAATCGCCTTGGTAATGGTTTCCTTGAGGCCGTATAGACTGCCGAAGGATCCGCTGAAAATCTTGCCAATGGCATACAGCGGATTTACCCCCGAGAACAAAAAAATAACACTGATGGCCAGCAGCCCGGCGGCCAGCGAACCCACGAGTGACAACAATGAATGCCTTGGCAGGATGTCGATTCGGTCGGTAACCCTCAATTTTAGCATGTTTGCACTCCGGCACTAGAGGCGCAATGAACCGGCCATCATCAGCCCAATATCATTTAAACGCGGATCGTCACTGTTTAGGATGCCCATGAATTCACCCTGAAACATGACGGCGATGCGATCACAAAGTTCGAAGATTTCTTCCAGATCTTCAGAGACGAGCAAAACGGCGCCGCCTTCCCGGCGGCGTTTCAACAAAAGCTTGCGAAGATATTCCGTGGCGCCGACGTCGAGTCCGTATGTCGGGTGCGAGGCCACCAGCAGGGATGGATCTTCGCTGATTTCGCGGCCCAGAATCAGTTTTTGGATATTGCCACCGGACAGATTCTTTGTCTGGACGTTAATCGATGGGGCCAGTACCTGAAAATCTGAAAGCAAATTTTTCGCATGCTGTTTGATTTTGCCGTAGGCCAGGAAAAGCTTATTTGAATATTTTTGCTTGTGGTGCTGTTTCAAAATGGCGTTGTCATACACGCACAGTCCGGGGGCAATCCCGAATTTGATGCGTTCTTCCGGAACGTGAGCAATACCGCTGTTGTAGATGCAGCGCACCGATTCATTGGTGATGTCATTTCCGTTGATGGTTATTTTGCCGGATTCGACGGGTCGCAGGCCCGTTAAGGATTCCACCAGCTCACGTTGACCGTTTCCGGAAACGCCGGCAATGCCGAAAATTTCATTCCGGAAGATATCGAAAGAAATACCTTTGACGGCCTCCAGGTCTTTATCGTCCTTAACGACGATATTTTCGACCGTAATGACCCTGTCACTCCTCTGCATGGGTTCTTTTTCGATTTGAAAGATGATGTCTCTGCCGATCATCATGCGCGCCAGACTTTTTTTATCGACATCCGTGGTTTGAGCCTCACCGACGATGCGCCCCTTTTGTAACACGGTGACCCGATCGCAAATCTCCAGGATTTCGTCCAGCTTGTGGCTGATCAGAATAATCAGATGTCCTTGAGTTTTCATTTCCTTTAGATTTTGAAAAAGATCCTGGATCTCCTGGGAGGTCAACACCGACGTGGGTTCATCCAGGATTAGCAGATCCGCGCCGTTGATCAGGGCTTTGATGATTTCGACTCGCTGCTGCTCACCGGCCGATAATTGCCAGATTTTTTTGGATGGATCGATATTAAAATTAAATTTTTGAGAAAAGGATAGCAGGCTGTCTTTGATTTTGCGTTGGGGGAAAAAAGAGGAAGCCCTTTCATAGCCGATGGCAATATTCTCGGCCACGGTGTGATTTTGGATCAGCATAAAATGCTGATGAACCATGCCGATGCCTTGCCGTCGAGAATCAACCGGAGATTTAATGCTGATGTTTTTTCCATTGATCCGGATAGCCCCGGAATCCGGCTGATAAAGGCCGTATAAAATATTCATCAGCGTGGTTTTTCCGGCGCCGTTTTCTCCCAGAAGGCCCAGGATTTCCCCTTCCTCAATGGAGATATTAATATCGGTATTTGCTATAACCCCCTGAAATGATTTATAAATATCTATCATCTCAAGTTTTTTGATCTTGTCCATGTTTTTACGGAGGCGCTGCGCTTAGCGGTCTGATCTGGAAATGGGGTTTGTATAGAAATAAACGGGGAGCCGCAGAGATGCAAACCCCCCGTTTTACTTGGGAAGTCGTATTATTTCGGGATGCTGCCGACGATATTATCCACATAATACATAATGCTCAGCAGTTCCCCCTTGGACGCTCTCTGTCCGGCTTTGATCTGAAGCTTGCCGGTATTGTCGTTGATCGGTCCTACGAACGGATCAAATAGCTCCGGACCGCCGGTTTTCATCTGGTCGTAACGTTTGACGATGAGTTCATAAACGGAGATCTTGCCGAAATCAGCCGTGTCCACCATGGCCGCTTTTAAATCACCCTCAAATTTAGGGTTAATGATGTTATCGAAGTTCCCGCCCAGGATGGCTGCATTTTCGCGGACCAGCCACCAATAGTCCACAGGTTTCCAGGTGCCGTTATAAAGATCGCTTAAAATTTTGACATACATGACACCCCAGTCCATGAGCTGTCCGGACACCACCGAATCCTTTCCGTACTGCTGCATGGGGCTGTAATGGGCGTATGTGTAAATCTGCTTGCCCTTTTCGCTGTGCTCCTGGCCCACTTCGATGACGGCCGGTGTATCTTCTGTAAATGCCAGGTTATCGCAACCTTCGGCAATCAGGGCTTCGGCCGCTTCTCTGGCTTTGTCCGGGCCATACCACTCGTAAATCCATTTGACGTGAACTTTTGCTTTGGGATTGGTCGCTTTAATCCCCAGTGCGAAGGCATCGATATGTCGGACGACCTCCGGAATCGGGAACGCACCGACGTAGCCGATCTTATCGGTTTTGGTCAGGGCCCCGGCCATCAGTCCGTTGAGATAATAGGTCTGATAGAGATCGCCAAAATACGTGCCCACATTCGGGGCCTGCTTAAACCCTGAGCAGTGCATAAATTTTTTGTCGGGGTACCTGGTGCCGGCCTTGACCGTGTCTTCCATGTAACCGAAGCTGGTCGTAAAAACCACATCGCATTTTTCATCCTGAATGAGGCGGTCGATAATACGGGGAGAGTCGGCTTCGGGCACCGATTCGATGTAGACGGTTTCCAGCCAGGGAAGTTTCTGTTCGGCAAACTTGCGGCCCACGTCATGGGCATGGGACCATCCATAGTCTCCTACCGGCCCCACGTAAATAAAGCCGGCCTTGAGTTTTTTGTCCGCCGCAAACGCCATCCCGGCGGCCAAAATAAAACACAATCCAATAATGATCATAATCTTTGTAAATCGCATGTTTTTCTCCCTTTCGTTTATTTTTTATTCTAAGACGAATTCCCCCAATCTAAGCTTGTGAAAAATAATTCAATATAAAGACAAAGGCATACAGGGTCAAGAAAAAATCTTACAAATAATTCCCTCTTGACCCGGCACAGCCTTTCTATATACTATGGCATGAATTTTCCTTAATTGAATCCATTATCCATTTATATCAAAGCTGATGGGTTCGTCTGCAAGGAGGGTTTTCATGCTTGGAAAAAGACGATGGGTGATTGCGGCGCTAAGTCTTTTGATGTCGGCGCTGGTCATGTCTCCGGCAAACTCGGACACAACGACGCAGCCCTTTACTTTCGGATTGCTTTTAGTGAGCCCTCACAATGATCTCGGATTGAGCCAGGCACACTACGAGGGTGGCAAATATGTCGTGAAAACGGTACCCGGCACCAAGATGATTTACATCGACCGGGTCAACCCGACCGAGCGCCCCGGTGTGACGATTCCGCAGTTGGTGGATGACATGGTGGAGAAGGGTGCCAGACTGATTATTGCCAACTCGGTTGACATGAAAGAAGGAATCCGTGAATCTGCCATCATGCATCCCGAAATCAAGTTTGTTCACATATCAGGAGATGATGTGCTCACCGGAAAGGCACCGCAAAATCTCAGCAATTTAATGGGTCGCATGGAGTATGGCAAAATGATGGCCGGTTTTGCGGCCGCGTTAACCACCAAAACCGGAAAAATAGGATATATTGGTCCGCTCATCAATGAAGAGACACGCCGACTCGCTGTCTGCGCCTATCTTGGCGCCAGATATGCCTGGGAAAAGGTTTTGAAACAGGATGCAAAGGACCTCAAATTTCAGGTTACCTGGATCGGGTTCTGGTTTCATATCTCCGGAGTAACTGCGAACCCCAGCGAGGTTTCCAAAAATTTATTCAATACCGGCTATGATGTTGTTATATCGGGAATTGATACCACCGAGGCGCTTGATGTGGCCAAACAGATGAAAAAGGAAGACAAAACGGTTTGGACGATTCCCTCGAATTACATCGGGGCCTGTGAAGGCGGATCTGATGTGTGCCTCGGAGTGCCCTATTTTAACTGGGGTCCGGGATACCTTGATTTTATCAAGGCCGCCAAGTCTGGTAAGTGGAAGTCCAAATGGGTTTGGCTCGGCCCGGATTGGAAAAACATCAACAATCTCGATACCACTGTCATTGGTTTCATTGCCGGACCGGCACTTTCGGAGTTTGCAACGGCAGAACTGGAAAAATTCATCAGGGATCTTGGTACCAAAAAAATCAATCTATTTAAGGGTCCTCTGAATTACCAGGACGGCAAACCGTTTGTTGGCGTCGGCCAAACCGCCAGCGACAAACAGATCTGGTATATGCAACAGCTGCTGCAGGGAATGGACGGGAAAAGCATCGCCGAGTAAGCATTCACTGTTCAGTAAACGAATATCTTCAATCTATAAATCCAAGACGTGAATTCCCGCTAATTAAATCGATTGGTTGGTTGTTTTCAAATCCCGCCACGGCGGGATTACAACCGCAACGTTTAAAGCACTGACGTGCTTTTGCCTTTTCGGCCGATGGCCGAAAACGCATGCCACCCGCTATGCGGGCGGTCGTTGACTCATCTCTTTATTTTAGATAGTCATTCTAAAATGAATTTTACCCATCTAAAAGCATTTTACAGTGTCGTCAAGTATAGCAGCTTTACGCAAGCTGCAAGAGAATTGAATGTTTCTCAGCCGACGCTTAGTCTGCAGGTACAAAATCTAGAAAAACAGTATGACATTCCATTGTTAAAAAGGACGAAGAAAGTTATTGAATTAACCGCTGAAGGCAAAATTGTCTTTTCCTATGCGGAAAAAATTTTTTCCCTCGCCGGTGAGATGGAAAATAAGATAGAAGATTTGAATTCCGCCAAGTCAGGTGATCTCAAGATCGGTTCAACTCCCACGCTGGCGCATTATATGCTCCCCAACCTTATTCTCCAACTTAAGCAAGATAATCCGGATTTAAAATTGCAACTATTTACAGGCCTTTCCAGAGAGGTGCTGGGGAAAGTGCTGGACTATGAATACCACGTCGGCATTATCGGCAGAGTATCTTACCCCAGCAATATCATTTATAAAGAGCTGTTAAATCCGCGATTATATTTTATCACCGCAGATAAAATGAAAAATAAAATCGGGTTGAAAGATTTATCCAATTACCCGATCATTTTTCCGGAGCGCGGATCGGCCACGCGTGAATATATCATCAAGGAATTCCAGAAAAGAAATATCGCTTTGAACAATTACATTGATTGCGAAAATGCTTCCGCTTTGAAAAACATGGTTCACCTCGGCATGGGCGGTGGATTCTTTCCTTTGTATGGCGTTGAAAAGGATGTCAAGGAAGGAAAATACAGATGCGTTGAAATCCTGGATGAGCTGTCTCTGCATATTGATTTGGTTTACCTGCTGGAAAGAAAAAAGTCGCAAACCGTAAAGAGCTTTGTTTCTGCACTTAAGGGCTATTCTTTTCCCTGAGATGGGTCATCGATCTAGATCTTGCCACCGATGCTTCAGTGTTTATTCAAGCGCTGAATAAACCATTTCAATAATATTATTTAATTTATGTATTTTTCTTTCTTGAATCGATTGTATATGTATGAGCAGGCTGCGGAAAAAGAAATAAATGGCCTGGCAAATCGACGCTCATGAAAAGACACATTTTGCAGTTTAAATTCTAAAAAAGACTCTGGTAATGATCGCTTTATCGACCTATTCTCTTTTTCTAAGAAAAAATTATCTGGAAGCCATCCAATTTGCCGTTGATTACGGGTTTCAAGGGGTTGAAATTTGGTCCAATGTTTTTGATTTTGCGCCCGGAATGGTAAAAAATGACGAAGTTAAGGCGATTCGGACCATCGCCCAAAAAAACCATCTCTCCCTGGCCGTGCACTTTATCGGTGACGCCAATCTTGCCGACATCAATAATGGGCATCTAGCAGAAAGTAGAAGACAGCTGAGAGAAACTATCCGGCTCTGTCACGATATCGGAGGAGAGGTGGTTATCATTCACCCTGGAATTGCAGCACCCCTGTCTATTCAAAAGCGGCATCCACTCACCCAATACCCGAAATTTACCCTGGAAAATATAAAAAAAGAAGCCTTGCTGCGCTTTAAAGAATCTTTGCAGGCTGCAACCGCCATTGCCGAAAAATTTAATGTGGTCATCGGATTGGAAAACTTCAGCCATGTCAAGCATTGTGTGCAGTCTACGTATGCAAACCTGGTCGAATGGGTAGATGAAATTAACAGTCCCGCATTGAAGATTACGCTTGATCTCGGTCATGCGAATCTTGAGGGTGGTGTTGAAAAGGCCATCGAAATATTCGACTCCCGCATCGTGCATATACACTTAAATGACAATGACGGACAATCCAGCCTCCATGGCAAACTGGGTTCCGGGACCATTGACTGGCAGGCGATCGCTCCTTTTCTGGCATCCTTCGATGGCATGCTTGCCCTGGAACTCATCGGTTTTGATGATCCGGAGGGCGATGTCTTGGGCAGTAAGGCGTTTTTGGAAGATTTATTAGCTCAAAAAGCGGTTGGCTGCTAGACCATTTCGCATCAACCGGGGGATGGTGATGTATGTTAAATTTTTTTAATTCCACTCTATTCGGTCGATAAAGTTTTTAAACGTTACAAAAAAAGGAGGGTAACTATGAGTAATGAAAAATGGAATCCCAAAGGAGAACGCCATCTAGAATCAAAGACGGGTCTTTCTCGCCGCGAGTTTATGGTGGGCACCGCCGCCGGTTTTGTCACCCTATCTCTTGGCGACCTGCTTTTGCCATCGTTAAGCAGGGCGGAAACTCCCAAAAAGGGCGGAAAGTTGGTCTACGCGGGCAGCTATAAGAACACCAAGCACAAGAGCCCCAAAACTGCAAAGCATCCGTATTATGGAATTGAAATCAGGACCAAAAACACTTACAATCAGCTGACCTGGGTCGACGAAAACCTCAACGTGGTGCCGGAAGTCGCCACGGCCTGGGAAGCCGATACCGACCAGCAGGTATGGGAAGTCACCATCCGCGAAGACATTCAGTTCCATGACGGTCGCCCCCTGACGGTAGAAGACGTGGTCGCCTCTTATAATTTGCATAAAGATGCCAAACTGGGCACTTCATTTGCCAAAAAGCTGGTCGATAAAGTGGAGAAGGTCGATTCTAAAAGAGTCCGATTTTTCCTCAAAACCCCCAACAGTGAGTTTGCCTGGAACATGGCCGAGTACCGGCAGGTGATCATGCCGGCGGGACCGCTGGAAGAAATGGGGCTGTCGGGTATCGGCAGTGGTCCGTTCAAGTTTGCCAAAGTCGATGTGGGCCGCAGAGTCATCTATGAAGCCAACGAAAATTACTGGGACAAAGGGCCCTATCTCGACACCCTGGAATGCGTCAACCTGCCGGGGATGGATCCGCTAAACGGTTATCTGTCCGGGCAGTTTGATGCGCTGGCGAGCGTCGATCCATCCCTGATCGGTCAACTGCAAAAATCGCCGAAGACGGTCATCGATATTGCCGTCGCCGGTGATCAGGTGATGATGGTGTTGCCAAAATATGAGGGATCTCCTTTTATGGACAAACGCATCCGTCAGGCGCTATCTCTGGCGCTCGACCGCGAGGCCGTTATCCGCATCGTTTACGGCGGAAAAGCCGGTTGGGTTTCCAACGACTCCCACATGGCGGCAACCAATGAGGATTTTCTGCCGAAAAAACCGATACGTGATGTCCAAAAGGCCAAGCAATTGCTGGCCGAGGCCGGATATCCAGACGGCATCACCCTGCCGACATTTTATTATGCTCCTTATTTCCCCGAAATCACCAGAGTTTTATCGGTAGCGGCGGAATCCGTAAAGGCTGCCGGCATTACCATGAAGATCGAGGAGAGACCGATGGCCGGTTACCGAAAATGGCGTGTGGAGGACAAGGAAAAAACCCGTAAACACCGATTTGCCATGGGTCCTGTCGGTCCGCGTAACCCGGCCATGAATCTGTTTCGCATGGCTCGCCCCACATATAACGAAAGTGGTTATTGGCATCCCAGTGCCATAGGGGATAAATACATCGCGCTCTATAAAAAGGCCATGAAAACCGGTGACCCCATGGCGCGCCGAAAGATTTATCATGAGATGCAACGCATTCTTCAGGATGAAGTACCCGCCATCTTTTTGACCGGCCGGCGCGAAACGATCGCGTACCGATCCACTGTGCATGGCCTGAAGGCGCATCCGCAACACTGGTCACTGCGCTTTACAGAGGTATGGAAATCATAGGCTTTTGATTGATAATTTCGCATTGAGATGTGGAGGTTAACCATGTTGACGGACATCTTGCGAAGGATTGGTTTGTCGTTGTTAATTCTTTTCTTGGTTTCCGTCCTGGTTTTTCTGGCCACGGAGGTACTTCCGGGAGATGCCCTCGATGTCTTTCTGACCGCCGATGACCTACTGACGATGGAGCCCGAACAGATCGAAGCCCTACGTCGCGATTTCGGTCTGGATAAACCGGCGCCGGTGCGTTTCTTTCAGTGGTTGTCGGGTGCTGTGGTCGGAGATTTTGGCGTTACCTTTATCGACAAAACCCCCGTTTCCGAAGTCATATGGGACCCCTTGCTAAACTCATTGCTGTTGGCTGTGGTCATTACCGTAATTGCCGTACCGGTGGCCCTGGCCATCGGCTCCTCAACCGGATATTATCGAGGCCGCAGACCGGATGCAATCATCTCCTCCCTGGCGATTATCGGATATTCCATACCTGATTTTGTTATCGGTACCCTTCTGATCATCTTTTTCGCGGTTTGGATCCCGCTGTTTCCGGCGCTGATCCTGGTGTTTGCGGATGCCTCCGTCTGGGAGCTGCTCAAAGTCTCCCTCATGCCGGCAGTCACCGTCATTATAGGGCATGTTGCCCATCTCAGCCGGCTGTTGCGGGCGGGATTCATCGAAGCCATGAATTGCGAATTCATCGAAAGAGCCAGACTTTCCGGTGTGCCGGAAAAACGGATTGTATTCCGGCACGCCCTGCCGGCATCGGTCATTCCCTCGCTAAATTCGGTGGCACTCTTCATTGCCGGCCTGCTCAACGGGTTGATCGTGATTGAAAAGGTGTTCGGCTATCCGGGCCTCGGGTTGCAGTTGATCGAGGCGGTCGACAAACGGGAAGTGCATGTGGTTCAGGCCATTACTTTTCTCGGTGCCGTGCTTGTAATCGGTATGAATCTGCTGGCGGATCTATCCATCATTGTCCTCGATCCGCGCGTCCGGAGCCATAAACATGAGTGAGAAATTGATTAAATCCATACTGCACCACAGTCCCGGTACCACGATCGGTGTTTTTCTGGTGGCAATTCATTTGTTGAGCGCATTGTTGGCGCCCCTCATTGTTCCTTACGGGCCGACCGAAATGGCCGGCCCCAGTTTGCTGGCGCCCGGATCCCCGGGGTATCCGCTGGGCACGGATGTCATCGGCCGTGATTATCTCACCCGGTTGGTGTTGGGGGGACGCACATCGATTTTTGTTGCCATGCTGGGCGCCCTCAGTGCCGTGGTTATCGGTGGATTGATTGGTGTTTCGGCCGCTTACATCGGGGGGCTTTATGACGATGCCATCATGCGTATCGTGGACACCAAGCTTTCCATTCCCGGGGTCCTTTTCGTGGCGCTGTGTGTGGTGGGTTTTGGACGATCCATACCGGTATTGACGATCGTGATTGCCATTAATTACATGCCCGGGGCCTTGCGAATCATCCGTTCCCAGGCTTTGACCCAGGTGCCTCTGGATTATGTGAAATCCGCCCGGTTGCGCGGTGAATCAAAACTTGCGGTGATCATCCGCGAACTGTGTCCAAATGTGCTGGAAGTGGTGGTCGTCGAGTTTGCCCTTCGGACGTCGTCGGCGATTCTGGCCGTCAGTGCCCTGTCATTTCTCGGGCTGGGCATCTCACCGCCGACACCCGATTGGGGGTTGATGGTTTACGAGGGCATCCGGCAGATCTACATCGCACCCTGGCTGGTATTGCTCCCGGCTTTTTTTATCAGCACGCTGGTTATCGGCCTCAATTTTGCCACCGATGGAGTGGCCAATGCTCTGGGCTTGGACGCCGCCCGCGGCCTTTACTGATAGATCTATGGGCTTATTAAGTGTAAAAAAACTCACCGTCGGCTATGTTAATCCATCCGGGGACCTCGTTCCGGCCGTCAAAGATGTTAGTTTCCATTTAAAAAAAGGGGAAACCCTGGGCATCGTCGGTGAAAGCGGCTGCGGTAAGTCCACCTTGGCCCGGGCAATTCTCGGCTATTGTCGCCCCGGAAGTTTAATTATGGGCGGCGAGGTGTTGTTCGACGGTGAAGATATTCTGCAGATGAGTTCATCACAGCTGCGTGATTTGCGCGGCCAACGCATCGCCATGGTGCCGCAAAACCCCCTGAGCTCACTAACCTACCATATGAAGGTGGGACCGCAGGTGGATGAAATTTTGAAAATTCACCGAGGGATGGACAGCAAGACCGCGCGGCTTCATACTCTTGAGCTATTTGCCGGAACCAATCTGCCGGATCCCGAGCAGATTTATGATCGTTACCCACACGAGATTTCCGGCGGGCAACGGCAACGGGTGGTGATTGCCGGGGCGCTGGCTTGCCAACCGGTCCTTATGGTTCTGGACGAGCCTACCACGGCGCTTGACACGACCACCGAGATTCAGGTCCTGCAACTGGTCAAAGATTTGCGGAAAGAAAACAACATGGCCCTGATCTATATCACCCACGACCTCACGCTGACCGACTACATGTGCGAAAATGTGCTCGTCATGCTGGACGGCAAGGTTGTCGAGCAAGGGGGAGTGGCCGACATCTTTAAACATCCGCAGACAGACTATACCAAAATGCTGATTGCGGCGATTCCGCGGGTGGATGCGGAATCGGGCGCCGATGCTTTCTTGCCGGCTGCGGGTCTTCCACGGCCGCTGCTGGAAGTCGACCGTTTAAAATTCCGCTATGGGCAACGCTGGTCCCTGGCCTCCATATTTAAGTCCCAGGAAGAACCCCTGGCCGTGAATGATGTGTCCTTTGATCTGGAGTCTGGCGAAACCATCGGTTTGGTGGGCGAATCCGGCAGCGGTAAATCGACCATCGCCAATATCATTTGCGGTCTGCTGACGCCGACTACCGGTCATATCACATTCGACGGCCAGCCCATAAACACTCCCGGAGAAAAGCGGCCCCTTGATCTCAGGAGACGGATTCAGATTATTTTTCAGGATCCATTGTCTTCGCTGAATCCACGTCACAGAATCGAATCTATCCTGACCCGGCCACTGAAAATATTTTTTGGTCTCAAGGGGCGGGCGGCGCGCGACCGCGCCGTCGAGTTGCTGGAAGCCATGGAATTACTGCCCGAGCATCTTTCCCGCTTTCCGCGGCAACTTTCCGGCGGGCAGCAACAGCGGGTTGCCATCGCCTGTGCCTTTATTGCCGAACCCGATCTCATCCTGTGTGATGAAGTGACCTCGGCACTGGATGTATCCGTACAGGCTCATGTACTGGAGCTGCTCAAAGCCCTTCAGGAAAAAACCGGCGTCGCCTGTGTCTTCATCAGTCATGACCTGGGGGTGGTCAAACAGGTGGCCAACAAGGTCATCGTGCTGCAAGATGGGGTGGTCGCCGAAGCCGGCTCCACCGAAGATGTTTTCGCAAAACCAGCCCACGACTATACCCACCTGCTACTGGCCGCCGCATCCCGGGGAACCTATCAACTGAAACCCAACTGATGCCCGAATTCCAAATGGCTCCCCCTTTCTGGCGAGGGCCTCATGCAGGCGATATTTCTTTATCCTGCTCTGCGAAAGTCGTCGCCGGGCTCTCGCGCTTCATTGATTCTTCAGTGAGGTGTTTGGCGAGCCGTTTTCCAAGACCAATAATCGTTGCTGTGGGGGGCAGTCCCCAGGCCTCCGGAATGACCGAGCAGTCGCACACATACAGATTGTCGTATTCGGTTTTCAGGTCCGAATCCAGGAGATCCCCTACTTTAACGGTTCCCCCGGGATGGGTTGCTAAATATCCGGTTTTAAAAATGCTTTTCGCACCGGCATTTTTCAATATTTCCTTGGCCCGTTCATACCCTTTTGCCAATTTTTGTTTTTCGCTTTTATCCAGGTTTTTACGAACGCCACCGCCGTCGGTTAACTTGCCGCCCAGTTCATCTTTGGATTTTACCAATATTTGTAAGGTGTTACGTCCAGAAAACATCTTATCAAACCTGAACACCTGGGCGGCAAACAGGGCGGTGGTTGCTGCTGGAAAGGCCATATCGGTCATCATGTAGCCTTCGTCCGGTATGTGAACCCCGGCTGACATGGGAATTTCACTGAGGGGAACATCGATATCATCCACCGTGCCGCGAACCCCGATTAGCGGGTCAAAGAAGTAGTCATATCCGGCGTGTTTGAGGCCGCTGGCACGCAGTATGACCGGGCTGCCGATGCCGCCCGCGGAGATAATAATCTTCGATGCCAGGGCCGTTGATAAAGTCCCGTTCTTTTTGTATTCTACGCCCAGCGCAATGTTATTTTCAGTAATGACCCTGGTTACCTTGGCATGGGTGACAAGTTGGACACCATTGTTCAGAGCCTCGTCAATATACATTCTGGCGCTCCATTTTACGCCGTAGGGGTCGCCGTAGTGGCCGAAGGGGTAACCCGGTTTCCAGCGATCCTGGTACATGAATTTATCCAGTTTTTGCCAGTTGTAGCCCAGGTCTTGGGCACTATCCATAATCCGACAGGCCATGGGTCCCATCATTTCGTCCTTAAGCGGACCAATGGGAAGCTCTCTGCGCATCTCTTCAATTTCCCGAGTAATATCAATGCCATGGGATTTGAGCATATCGAAGGGCACCGGAAAACAGGTGGCATAATAATAGATCGAGCTACCGCCGGTAGTGATGCCCCTTACCAGGCCCAGCAACTGAGGGGTCAACATTAAACTTTTGCCCGGCAGCAACAACGATGTGGCGTTATGCCAGAAGCTTCCGGTCAACGGATCATTGTCCCCCCATTCGAGTATGAGCACTTTCTTTTTTCTTTGGGATAACTCCTTTGCTACCGTAGCCCCACCTGGACCGGAACCAACCACGATGTAATCAATCTCTTGATTTTTAGGTTGCATCAGCAGCACCTCTCCTAAATTCAGGTTAACTTTGGGTTTTATATATCCGATAACCTTTCGCCAGCCATTCGACGATTCCCTGAAGCAGGTGTTCAGACAGCGGCTTGGGTTCTTTGCGAAAAAGCTTGCTCACGGTCGTCATCACTCCAGCCAAGAATTTTAGTTTTAAAGAAACGATTTCGAGATTTGCAGGTGTCGGATCGATCTCTTTCCTAATTGCGCTCATCATATAATCAGTATCATCTAACTTATCGGCATGGTCATCAAATACCCGCCACCAAATGTCGCATGTCTCTACAGCTTCATCTAAAATATATTTGGCTTCATCGCCATGGATATATCCGAAATGGGCCAGGCAGAGGCTCTCATAATTGATCTGCCTCAATTTCTCGATGGTCTCCCGGAATGCTTGCGTATCCCAGAAGGGCGGCATAAAGGGGGGCAAAAAAGTATGATCTCCGACTTTGTATCCGATGCAATCACCGACAAAGATATTTAGGTTTTTTTCAT
>JASFPE010000075.1:0-15061 GCA_050116155.1 Desulfobacterales bacterium | reverse complement strand
CGATCATTACACGGATCTACAATTGGCAATTGGCAATCGTCAATTAAAGATGGAGCCCACGACCGGAATCGAACCGGTGAACCTCTTCCTTACCAAGGAAGCGCTCTACCGACTGAGCTACGTGGGCGTTTTGCTTTGGACTTGCTTGCTCTCATTGCTTATTATTTTTTACAAAATAATATGGCATATGGAGCGGGAGACGAGACTCGAACTCGCGACATTCAGCTTGGAAGGCTGAAGCTCTACCAACTGAGCTACTCCCGCCAAAGTTGTTCCCGACCTTTCCCCCGACCCAAGTCACAAAAATAGACACAAAAAGTATCCTTCAGCGTGTTGTGACACATGTGCTGGAAGTCATGTAGTCTTTGGCGATCGCGTACTTGACTGCGAAATCTCCTACATGTGACTCAGTTTCGGTTGGTGGTGGGGGGAGGATTCGAACCTCCGAAGGCTTCGCCGACAGATTTACAGTCTGTTCCCTTTGACCACTCGGGAACCCCACCAGTTATATGTTGTTATATGGATTGAGGAATACCCCTTTCAAAATGATCAAACATCCTGCAATCCCCTGAACAAGACCTGGTGCGGAACAACACCTGTATTAACAATTGACATTTCCGGGGTAAACGTCGAAGATAATTAGTTTATTAATACAGTTGCACCGAGGCAGGTCAAAGTTATTAAAAATGAGCATGGAGCCAGCGGAGGGACTCGAACCCCCGGCCCACTGATTACAAATCAGTTGCTCTACCAGCTGAGCTACGCTGGCCAGACAACTTAAACATTTAAATTAATTGTATAATTGATTGTTATCACTAACCCCGGGATGGCGAGTTTTTAAACAGTAATTATTAGCGATTAATAATAGAATCCGCAACCTCGATTATCGATGATTATAATAAAATATTTTAATTTATCAAGTTTTTTCTTTAATTTTCTTATAATATCGTCTATTTTTAACCTTATTAAAGTTTTTTATAAAAAATGACGATAGTTAGATATCACTTGAAAATCGGAAACCGGTACATTTTGGCTAATTAGGGACGAGTTTAATCACTATTTAAAGGATGTAAAGGACTAAATGGTATTGAATATTGAAAATTGAATATTGAATATTTATGGATGTCATTCACGCAGCGCAAGCGCTTGCGTATCGTGTCGTTCCGTCAATCTATGATCGTTTTATTATAATTGATAGAATTCCTTAATTATTCAATCTTCAATCGACAATATTCAATTATGACCGGTTAGCATCATCTTACTATAAAAAAATAAAAAAATTAATCTTTATTTATTCGGATTCGTAAGATATAATCGCCATAGTAGATAAACCCTTGACAAATTTAGCTATATTAGGTTAATCGGATAGGGATTTTTGCAAATGAGGCCAGTTGCACCCACTGATGATTATCTAAAATTTCAAACATTCTATCCCTAAGGAATTAATCAATGACTTTTCGAATCTCGATTGTTACGATAGCGCTATTGTTCAGTTTCTATGGTTGCGCACACTTATTAGAGGAGATATCATCGCCCCAAAGCAAATCTCAGCCATCTGAGCCATCTCAGTTATCTTCGGAAGAATTGACAGAGGGCAAATCTCTATCCGAAGAAATCTCCCCCCAGACTCGCTCAAAACTTATTGTTGATCCATCGATGATAGGGCTACTGGAGACAGGGGATGAACCGTCTGAATCCTTATCAATTAGTGCCGAGGACCGGTATTCAGATGAAAAAAACCCGGCCGGGAGTCTTTCCCAAAAAGACCAGCCTGCGCTGGATGAAGCTCTCGAGCTTTGCGAGATTTCACAGGAATACTGGCAAAATGGAGAGCTTGAAAACGCGCTAGAAGCGTTAGACCAGGCTTATGCCTTAATCTTAGAGGTTGATACAACCGACCAGCCTAAGCTCATCCAACAAAAAGAAGATCTGCGCTTTATGATTTCAAAGCGTATTCTTGAGATTTATGCGTCCCGCAACATCGTCGTTAATGGAAACCACAATGCCATTCCGCTGGTACTCAACAGTCACGTGCAATCTGAAATTAATCTGTTTACCAAAGGAAAAGAAAAATATTTTTTTATCGAGTCATACCAACGCTCGGGCCGTTATCGGCCGCAGATAGTCGCCGCTCTCAGGGAAGCCGGTTTGCCCGAAGAGCTGTCCTGGCTGCCCTTAATCGAAAGCGGATTTAAAGTAAGCGCCCTTTCGAGATCCCGTGCTTTAGGACTCTGGCAATTTATTCCGTCAACAGGCTACAAATTTGGCTTGAAACGCGACAAATTTATCGACGAACGCATGGATCCAGAAAAATCGACAAAAGCCGCCATAGATTACTTAAAAGAGCTGCATGGAATTTTCGGAGATTGGTCCACCGTATTAGCCGCATACAACTGTGGCGAAGGAAAAGTGCTGCGAGTTATCCGGAATCAAAATATCAATTACCTTGATAATTTCTGGGATCTTTATGAACGACTGCCCCGGGAAACAGCAAGATATGTCCCGCGTTTTCTGGCAACTCTGCATATTCTCAGCAATCCTGAAAAATATGGAATGAATTATCTCATTCTCGATCCTCCTTTGGAGCATGAAAAGGTCACCATATCGAAACGGGTCCATCTCAGAGACGTTGCCAAGGCAATCGGCGTTTCAGAGGTAAAATTAAAAGAACTAAATCCCGAGTTACGTTATAAAATATTGCCGGGAGAAAACTACTCTTTGAAAGTCCCACTGAATCGCGGCGATGTTCTGCTTGCCAAGCTCGATAATATCCCGGTAACTTCTCCCCCCCAAAGAGCGTTTGTTTACCATCGCGTGAGATCCGGTGAGTCCCTCTCCAAAATTGCACGCAAGTATCGAACCAACGTTGGCAGTATCATGCGTGCCAATAACCTAAGACGCTCCAATTTTATTGTGGCCGGCAAGCTGCTGAAAATCCCTCAAAGAGGATATATCTATAAGCGACCCCAGCAGATTCGACCCAAAAATGGTCAGGCAGTCACCCATATTGTAAAACAGGGCGACTCGCTGTGGATCATTGCCAAGCAATATGGTACCACCACCAAAAGAATTCAGCAGTTGAATAATTTAGCGACCACAGATCTGTATAAGGGACAGGTTTTAAAAATTTTTGTATCCAAAAAGAATCATCCGGACAAAAAAGCGCTAAACAGCTATGAAGTTAAAGCCGGTGACAGCCCATTTTTGATTGCCAGGCAACACAATATGTCCCTGGAGCGTTTCCTTTCCTTAAATAACCTGTGGCATGGGTCGACGATATACCCCGGACAGGTTGTCTACATCGAGTAAAAATAAAATCAAAACCGCTGAGTTTGCCTGAGGGCTGTGTTGCTCGCCGTTTCAAAATGCTCACGCCGTATAAGGTTTAGCCCGTTGCCCGTTTGCCCGTTAGCCGGTTTGCCGGTTCGCCCGTCTATTCTACATTTCTCCTTTTACATAGACGAAATATTTCCCTTGCACACCATCTAGTTCCACAGTAGTGTATAGAACTGGTAATCAGGCTAACGGGCCAACGGGCTAAACTTTGTATTCGGATGATGGTGGATTACAATTCTAGACCAAGGAGGGCAACATGGGGGAGCTAAATTATAATCTTGAAGATAAGGTAATTATTGTCACCGGCGGCAGCCGGGGTATTGGACTCGAAATCGCGAAACAGCTTTTGGCCCAAAAAGCACAGGTGGTCATCTGTGGTCGAAAGCAGGATGGTCTGGACAGCGCGATATCTGAACTGAATGGTGGTGACAATCTTTTGGCTATGGTGGCCCATGTTGCCAAAAACGAAGATGTAGAGCGTCTTTTTAATAAAGCCGTCGAAAATTTTGGAAAATTAGATGGATTCATTAATAATGTGGGAATGAACATTGCGACCGGGCTGGTGGATGCCGATCCCGGATTATGGAATAAGATTATTGACTCCAATCTAAATGGAAGTTTTTTGTGTTCGCGCAAGGCAGGTCAAATAATGCGGGAGCAAAAGCACGGAAAAATCGTCAGCATATCCTCTATCGCCGCCAGGCGGTCGGCCCCGTTTATGGGAATCTATGGCGTGGCCAAGGCCGGAATCGAAATGATGACCAAGGTGCTCGCGCAGGAGCTTGCACCGTTCAACATTCAGGTGAATGCTGTAGCACCCTGTATGGTCCGAACAAAATTCAGCCAGCCCTTCTGGTCCAACGAGGAGATTCATGAACAGATCGTCAAAGCCATTCCGCTGGGAAGAATTGCCGAGCCGATCGACGTTGTCCATCCAACGCTGTTCCTATGTTCGGAGGCATCCGATTTTATTACCGGTCAAACCATATTGGTGGATGGCGGTGCCAGTGCCATTTAACCTTATTATATTCAGTTACTTGATACGGATCACGGGTTTCAAGGATCAAAATTCAGGGTTCTTAGCTCTTCGAATTCGGAATGCGGAATACGGAATGCGGAAATAAAAAGTGGTTGTCACATAGTAGGGAAACAAATATACGCCGGGCGTCATTGACACCCGGTGTATGTGTAATTATGTTAAACACTTCCAGCTCGACCAAACCCAGTTAGACCGCACCCACAAGATTTTCAAAAGGAAGGTAAACGACACGCATGAGTACAGCCGTCTTAAGTGTATTAGTTGGATTAGCGGGTATGTTCGGATGGGGAATATACGACTTTTTAGGAGGCGTTTATTCCAAACAGATAGGATCTTTTAAATCCTTCTTCTGGTCGCAACTGGCAGGTTTAATATCTCTCCTTCTGCTTTTATTCGCCATCACAATAAACCTCAACGTCCCAATTTTGGTAATCATTTTGCTCCCTATCGCAGCAATTGTTTATTCTGCTGGATACTTATTTTTTTTCAAAGGGTTTGAGATAGGCAATGTATCGATTGTTGCCGCAACCATGAATCTATGGGCGGTGTTTACAATGCTGTTTGCTTTTATATTTATGGGCCAGCGGCTTTCCACAATGCAGTCCGTGGGAGTCTTCATGATTCTTTCTGGCGTCACTTTAGCATCCTTAAATTGGAGTGATATTAAAAATCATAGTTTTAAACTTTCACTCGGTGTTAAAGAAACCGTCTCGGGCGCTTTTTTCTTTGGCGTTTTTTGGAATATCAGTGAAGTTATATCTGAAGAAATTGGGTGGCTACCAACAACGCTATTTGTGAAGTTTGGAATTATTGTGTTCTTGCTGCTCTTTTCTTTTCTCATCAAACGAGAGCTTGTTCTAACGAAAGCTACCGCAAAAATAAAAATAATGGTTTTATTAATGGGCAGTATAGAAGCTGGCGCCGTCGCAATTGTTAATTATGGATTAACAATCGGCGATGCAATATTGATCACACCCATCGCTTCGGCCTTATCGATAGTAACCATAACACTGGCCATTATATTTTTGAAAGACAAAGTCACAAAACTTCAGATGCTTGGAATGATAGCAGCTATTGCCGGCATATTTGTAACTGCATTATAAAATCAAAAGAAATCAGCAAACCATCAAGCAAGGAGGAAACAAAATGGCCCAGCAAGAAAAACTAATCGGGGAAATTACCCAAATGTGGGAAATCTATGAAAAATGTATGCCCGATGTCGCCCGTGCCTATGATGAATTGCCGATGGAGGTCTATAAGGACGGTGTGCTATCCGGCAAAATCAAGCGACTGATGGCCTTGACTGGTGCTCTGGTGCACGGTTGCAGGGCCTGCATACTTTATCAAACGGAGGAAGCGTTGGCCCTGGGAGCCACGGCAGAAGAGATTCTGGAAGCCTGCGCCGTGGCGATCTCTTTGGGCGGTACAATGGGAGCTGGAGAGACAACCCGTGTCGTTCAGCTTTTAGAGGAGAAAGGACTTTTGGAAGAGTTAAAGAAGGACAATTAATGAAATCACAACCATTCTCTGATTAAGTATTTGCTGTATACTAAGTGTTGGTATTTCCAATCCACCACCATTCCGCCATATTTAGATGCTATTCCGTCCCGACAAAATGCGGCCTGAAAGTGCTTTCGTCCCGACTCAAGGCGGCATCGATCAGCTCCAGTGGTCCGGGGGTATCATCCGGGAGTTGGCCTTCGAGATTGATATAATTGGTGTAATGATCGCTGGTGAGATAGGTTGAAGTGCTTATTCCCTTGAGTAACCTGCGGGTTTCTTGCAACACCTCGTGCGGGCTTAGCATTTGAAAAAATCCGTTTTGTATCTCTTCCAGCAAGGGTGTATTGATTTTAGGGACAAATGTACGAACCCGAAGAAAGTCAGGGGCGATTTGATTGATGACCTCGGCCGTTTTCACTGCATGGAGATTGGTTCGTTCCTTTTAATCTAATCCGCCTTGAGCAAAAGCTTCAGCTCGGTCTTGGTAAGATGTCGCCAGGCTCCCGGAGGAAGCCGGCCGAGCTTGACATGTGCAATTCGGATGCGTTTCAGCTCTGCAACCTGATTACCCACTTTGCGAACCATGCGGCGTAATTGTCTGTTTCTACCTTCTTGAAGCACGATTCGAAATCGTCTGGCGGAAATCCGCTTGACACGTGCTGCCCGGGTCTTGGTTCCCATCATGGGCAACCCTGTGGCCATGTGGTTCAGGGCACCGTCAGGAATCGGCTTTATCAGCGTTACGATGTATTCTTTTTCATGATCAAACGACGGATGGGAAAGTCTGTGGTGCAGACGTCCGTCGTTGGTCAACAGCAAAAGGCCGGTGGAGTCTTTGTCCAACCTGCCCACCGGATAGACCCGTTCTGGCACATCAACAAGATCCAGAACGATCTTTTCCCCCTTCTGGTTGCAGCTGGTTACATACTCCTTGGGTTTGTTGAGGGCGATGTAAATCAGCTTCTGCCTGAGGCAAATAACCTTCCCATCGGCTTCAACCATATCAAGACCAGGATCAACTTTGGTTCCGAGTTCGGAGACGACGATACCATTTACAGAAATCCGGCCCTCCTGAATCAGCTCCTCACCTTTGCGGCGGGAACATACTCCGGCCGCAGAGAGGTATTTTTGTAATCTCATTAGAGGCATAATATCGTGTTTCGCGCTACGCGTTGCGAGTTACGCGTCGCGGGTTTTGATGAGCGGATTTCAATGTTTTCATGTATTCTCGTTGTCTTTCTTCACCGCGTAACTCGAACCACGTAACGCGCACCCCTTTGTGAACTCTGAACCTTGAACCCTGAACCTTTATCCTTTACCCCATGCCCCATGCTTTAGGAACGATAGTCCGCATTGATCTTGACATAATCAATGGAAAAATCGCAGGTCAGCATGGATGCACTGCCATTGCCCATTTTTAAATCTATGGTTACGGTAAATTCCGATTTCTTCAATACCTTGGTGGCTTCTTTTTCTGCTTCATCCCCACATCCCAGGCTGTCTTGTACCATCAATACATCATCGAAATAAACATCAATGGTGTTGGGTTCTATCGGCACCCCTGCCCTGCCAACTGCCATAAATATTCTACCCCAGTTGGCATCCTCGCCATAGAAAGCAGTTTTCAGTAAAGGCGAATGGGCGACCGTGTCGACGATTTGCCGAGCATCAGCATCAGATGATGCTCCCTTGACAACCACTTCAACAAGTTTGGTCACACCTTCACCATCTTGGACCAATTGTCTTGCCAGGGTGATCAGAACATCGTCCAGTACGGATTGAAATGCCGCCATGTGGTCGGCATTCAGTATCTGCGCTTCGGATTTTCCATTGGCCATCAACAAGGCTGTATCATTGGTGCTCGTATCACCGTCAATGGTCATCCGATTCAGCGATATGTCGGTTGCCGCCGTAAGCATCTGCTTTAACTGCTCACTGGGGGCTTTGATATCCGTCATTAGAAAACACAACATTGTGGCCATATCCGGTCGAATCATTCCTGCGCCTTTGGCCACGCCGGTTATGGTAAACCGTTTTCCGTCTAATTCTCCGTTCCGGGTGACGATCTTCGGAACCGTGTCCGTGGTCATAATCGCCCCGGCAAAATTGGCCGCGCCATCGAAGTCCAGCGCCTGGATGAGATCTGCAATGGCCTTTTCAATTTTACCCATGACCAAAGGTTGTCCAATGACTCCGGTGGATGCCACCATCACCAGGTCTTCCGAGATTCCGAGTTCTGATGCAGCCAATTGTGTCATGCGTATGGCATCCTGCATCCCCTGATCTCCGGTGCAACAATTGGCATTGCCGCTGTTGACGATAATCGCCTGACAGGCTCCGCATTGAATGCGCTCTTGGTCTAAAAGCACGGGAGCGGCCTTAATTCTATTGCGCGTAAAGACGCCGGCAACCTTGGCTGGAGCTTCGGAATAGATCAGACCCAAATCTTTTTCGTTGTTTTTCTTTAACCCGCAGGCAACCCCAGCCATCTTAAAACCAGGACATCCTTCAAATGTCATCATTGTATCCCCTTTCTCGAATTTGAAGAATTATGTTGAACTTAAACGCCTTTGTCAACGGCGAATTGACAGCCGCCTGGCTTTCCTATAGAATGGATGATAAATTAGAAGAAAGGCTCGCAAATATACCGTGTGACCGGGTATAAGGTGAAAAATTTTAAAATAACCATCGAATATGACGGTGGCCGGTATAGTGGCTGGCAACGCCAAACCCTTGACCCAACCATACAGGAAGAAATTGAAAAAGCGCTGAAAACCATAACCGGCCAGAAAATATCCGTGATCGGCTCAGGCCGAACAGATGCCGGTGTTCATGCCCATGCACAGGTTGCCAATTTTAAATGCGACACGAAACTCAACACACAGGATTTTTGGGGCGCAATCAATAGTCTCACACCGGACGACATTGTAATCACCGGTTGTGAAGAAGTCGACGACACATTTCACGCGCGCTACAGTGTGAAGTCCAAAATCTATATCTATAAATTACTAAATCGCCCAAATCCTGCGGCACTCTATCGACAGTATGCTTGGCACATCCGCAAAGAATTAAACCTCGAGGCCATGCGCACGGCCATAACCCACCTCATCGGCACCCATGACTTCAAAGCCTTCGAAGGTGTCGGCAGCCCGCGATCCCACACGACCCGCTGTGTGCTTGGTGCCAGCCTGAGTAAAGAAGCGCAATACCTGGTTTTTGAAATTGAAGCAGATGGCTTCTTGCGCTTTATGGTGCGAAATATCGTAGGAACCCTGGTGGAGGTCGGACTCGGAAAATTAACTCCGGATGACTTTAAGCGTATTTTGGAATCAAAGGATCGCTCCCAGGCCGGCGCCACTGCACCGGCACATGGACTATTCTTAAAAAACGTCAAATATTAATATCTAAAAAAGGAAAAATTGCCATGTCAGATTTCAAAAACCTTGGTACCCAAGAACTTGAGGAAACCAAATCGCAACTATTGCAACGCTATCGTAATTTTCAATTGCGCAACATCACACTGGATATGACCCGTGGAAAACCATGTTCCGCGCAATTGGATCTTGCCATGGCAATGCTGGATTGCACGGACGGTACTCATTATTTAACGGAAGACGGCGTAGACTGTCGCAATTACGGAGGATTGGACGGGATCCCCGAAGCCAAGGCGCTGTTTGCTGAGTATATGGGCGTTGATGTTGACGAAATCATCATCGGTGCAAGCTCCAGCCTCAATATGATGCATGACACTTTTATGCGGGCGATGACCAAGGGCGTAACCGAAGACACCACCCCCTGGATGAAACAGCCTAACGTTAAATTTCTGTGCCCGAGTCCCGGATATGATCGTCACTTCTTTATTTGTGAATATTTGGGCATCGAAATGATTGCAGTAGATATTGGAGACAATGGCCCCGATATGGACCGCATCGAGGATCTGGTGGCAAAAGATGAGGGTATCAAAGGGATATGGTGTGTTCCGAAATACAGCAACCCAACGGGAATTGTCTATTCCGACGAAGTGGTCGATCGACTTGCAAATATGCAGGTGAAGGCCTCGGATTTTCGAATTTTCTGGGACAATGCCTATGCCGTTCATAATCTGGTAGATTCTCCTGCCGAATTGAAAAACATCCTTTCAGCCTGCAAACAGGCCGGTAATGCAGATAGAGTCTTGATGTGGGGCTCCACATCAAAAATCTCTTTAGCCGGATCCGGCATTGCCATGATGGCCGGTAGCAAAGCAAACATGGATCATGCTAAAAAACAGATGGCATTTCAAACCATCGGCCCGGATAAACTCAACCAGCTGCGCCACGTGAAGTTTTTTAAAAACATGGCCGGAATCGAAGACCACATGCAAAAACACGCAGCGATATTAAAACCGAAATTTGATGCCGTGCAGACGGCTTTGGAAAATGAACTAGCGGGAAAAAATATTGCCGAATGGAGTAATCCCCGAGGGGGCTATTTTGTCAGCTTGAATGCCATGGAAGGTTGCGCCGGTGCAGTAGTGGATCTGGCGGCAAAAGCCGGTGTAAAATTAACACCCGCAGGATCAACATTTCCTTATAAAAAGGATCCCCTGGATCGCAACATACGAATTGCCCCGTCTTTTCCACCACTGGAAGATATTCACCAGGCCATGGAATTGGTGGGAATCTGTATTCAGATTGTCAGCATTGAGAAACTGTTAGGAGCTTAGTGTTGTGATATCGACACAAAAAAACCCCGCTCTGATTATGAGCGGGGTTTACCGTTAGATCGCAAGCCGGATTATCTGTTCCTTCTTTTGGAGGCTTTCAACGGATTCAGCTTTGTCTTTGAGGATCCGGAGTCAGCCTTGATGTGAGTTGCCAAATTACAGTTTCCAAGTTTCCATTTGAGAGAAGGATCAGGACATGCTGTGCAATACCAACCCGATGAAAATTCGGTACCACGATCGCAACCATTGCATTGCTCAACGACCTGATGGCAAATCCCGCCATTGTAAGAACAACCCGTTTTTGTCATAAACGGACACTCCTTACCCTGTTTGATAGTTGTACAATTCATTGGAATCACCCCCTTAAAATTTTTTAAAAAATTTTAAATAAAAAGGCCGGGATGCTTTTTGTCCCAGCCGCGACTGAAAGCAAAAATTTGGCGGAATATAATGAGGCAACCAGTGCTTGTCAATAATTTTTTCCGATTTCAGTAAAAAATAACTTTTTGAAAGAGCACTTGATTTTTTTACTAAAACATAGTCAAATTCAGAAACCCCAAAAAGCGTTATGCTAAATTGTTGATGATAGCGAAAGTAATTCTGCCATGATGATCGAAAAAGCCATCGAAGTCCTAAAAATAGAGGCCCAGGGTATTCTAAAATTAATTGATCGCCTCGATGAAAATTTTAGCGAACTGGTGGACCAGATATGCAATTCCAAGGGTCGCTTAATCATCGGTGGGATCGGCAAATCGGGTATCGTGGGGAGAAAAATTGTCGCCACCCTCAACAGCACAGGTACCCGGTCCCTTTTTCTCCATCCTGTAGAAGCCATGCATGGCGACTTGGGCCAGGTGAGCGATGATGATATTTTTCTGGCATTGTCTAATAGCGGCGAAACGGATGAACTGAACATTCTGCTGCCGAGAATTCGCAGCATCGGATGCAAAATAGCCGCATTTACCGGAAACGTAAATTCCACGTTAGCCAAATACAGCGATATTGTCATCGATGTGGGGGTTGAAAGCGAAGCCTGTCCTCTGGGTATGGCTCCCACAGCCAGCACAACTGCCCAGCTGGCGATGGGTGACGCACTTGCCGTCGTGCTTCTGGAAAAGAAAAATTTCCAAATGAGTGATTTTAAAAAGATCCATCCCGGTGGGTCGCTCGGCCAGCGATTGGCCAACAAAATCAAAGACATTATGTTAAGCGGCAAAGGCTTGCCAATAGTAGCGGAAAAAACACCCATGGAGGAGGCCATCCATGAGATCAATCGGGGCGGTTTGGGGGCTACCATGGTAATAGGTTCAGATCGAACCCTGACCGGCATTATTACCGATGGTGATATTCGACGCATGGTTGCAACGAAAAAATCCCCATCCGAACTGACCGTTGACGATGTCATGACCAAAAATCCGCGTACCGTAGATCCTGAAGCACCTGCCTATGATGCATTATACGTAATGGAAAAGCACCAGATCACCGTATTACCAGTTGTCAATGACCGGGTAGAAATTCAGGGTATTTTGCATCTCCATGATATCCTGGGAAAAGGCCAATTCAAATTCAATGACTCATAGCTTGGACAAGCTGAAACCAAACTGGCTGAAAGCCCAATCGACAAAACCAGAACCCTTCGAGTATTGAAAATATTTTGCTATAAAAAGAACAAAATTCACAATTTAGGAACTAATACTAATCGAGGAAAAGATGACCGATACTTGCATTAACACCGAAATAATAGCCCTGGGCGAAGCCAAAATCCCCTCGCCGATCCAGCAAAGGGCAAAAAACGCAGACCGTCCCAGTTTGGTGTCGGACGACCGCAGGATTCTCATTGACGTCGATGCTGATGCCCTGACCAAAACATTCAAAGCAGGAAAATCACCTTCGTCATTTGAGTTGGCAGGGCCCAGGGAAAAGATATTTTTTGATCCCAGCAAGCTCCGCTGCGCGCTGGTCACCTGTGGAGGATTATGCCCGGGTTTAAATGACATCATCCGCTCTATTGTGTTAGAGCTTCATTATGGGTATGGCATTCGAAATATTTATGGCATTAAATACGGGCTGCAGGGATTCATCCCTCAATACGGTCATGATCTGATCCACCTGACACCTGATTTCGTGGTTAACATTCACAAACGGGGCGGATCAGTTCTGGGGTCCTCCCGCGGCCCACAGAATATTGATGAAATAATAGACTGTTTGGACCGCATGAACGTGGGCATCTTGTTTATGATCGGCGGAGACGGAACTCTGATGGCGGCCACCCGCATAGCCGATGCAATTCTTGAAAGGAATTTAAAAATCAGCGTTATCGGTGTGCCCAAGACTATAGACAACGACATCTACCTGGTATCGCGATCGTTTGGATTTGATACCGCTGTTGACGTCGCCACCCATGCAATTATGGGAGCCCACAATGAAGCCGAAGGATATCCAAATGGTATCGGTCTCATTAAATTGATGGGGCGTCACTCGGGTTTCATTGCGGCCACCGCCGTACTCGCCCAACAGGACGTAAATTTTATTTTGATACCCGAGGTAGATTTTGATCTTGAGGGGCCCGATGGTCTTTTGCGTGCAATTCGAGATCGCCTGGCAGAAAGAGGACATGCTGTAATCGTTGCAGCCGAAGGCGCTGGGCAGAAATTCTTTCAGGATGCGGATGCGGAACGCGATGCGTCGGGAAATATCAAATTAAAAGATATTGGTCTATTTCTCAAAGATTCGATAATATCTTATTTTGAATCCAAAGGAATTGATATTTCCCTGAAGTATATCGATCCCAGCTACATGATCCGGAGTCTGCCGGCGAATACGAATGATCGCGTGTTCTGCAATTTTCTGGGGCGCAATGCGGTCCACGCCGGTATGTCCGGAAAAACAAATGTACTGATCGGCCATTGGAATAACCACTTTGTACATTTGCCGATGAAAACCGTGGCAGGAAAACGCAAGAAGATCGAACCGCAAGGTATGCTGTGGCGCAGTGCATTGGAAGCCACCGGGCAGGGGTCACTGACTAACTCTTGAAAGTGGTGTTTGGTGTTTTGTGTTTTGTGTTTGGTACTTCTCTTCAATGATAAATTCGGGAAAGTAAGAAGATAACTAAACACAAAACACTAAATACTAAACACGACTTAACGCCTTTATTCTACTTCAACAAAGCGCCTGCCTTTTATGGTCAACAATTGAAGTTTCTTCTGGGCATCCCCGTTTTCGTCAAAACGGGTCGCTCCGGTTACCCCTTGATATTCAAAGAGGTTAAACAATTCATCTCTGAGTTCACTCCTAAAACGAATATGCGGCTTATTGAGGATGTCTAACAGCAACATGGCAGAATCATATATCACCGCTTCGACAAATCCGGGCTTTTCCTGATAGGTTTCTTCAAATTGTTCAACAAATTGTCTGACTTGCGGGGAATCGCTTTCCAAAAAAAACGCATCGGGCATGATCGCACCCTGGACGTATTGCCGGGCCATCTTTATTAACGATTCGGAATGCCAGAGATTGGTTCCCAGAAGTAAAACATCATCCACATCATAATATGCGAGTTGCGGAATAATTAGACCGGCTTTCTTGGGTGCATCCGGAATAAATATCGCGTCGAAATCTACAATGGGCTGTGGTTCCTCATCTTCTTCATCGGCCTGCTGCGCATCTTCATCAAGCTTATCAGATGGTTGATCTTCGCTGGCCTGCAGCCCGGTTTGATTTTCTTCGTTTTGTTTCAACAGCGCCTCTATTTCAGGCTTGAGGTCTTCGGGTATTGGGTAATAAAGCCCCACCAGTTTTTTGATGGGATCTGCAAAATCGGTGTGCTCGGGGTTATACGCTTCCACCCCTACGACCGTACCCCCCAATTCATTCAACTGATCCCAGAATAAATTCATAAAGGTGTCCCCGTAATTTTCATCAGGATAGAGAATGGCGAAATGACTGAGGCCGAGCGAATTTATGGTATAGTCAGCCAAGGCTTGAACCTGCATCTGGGGAGTTATAAAGTTTCGGAAGACATTTTCCCCGATTGAAGCTATATTGTCTTTCTGGGTGATCGTAATAATAGGGATGCCTCTGGCTTGAGCTTCCTCGGCAGCGACTTTGGCGGTTACAATCGGACCGATAATGGCCGCCACTTGCTCTTCATTTAATTCCTGCAGGGCCTGCAATGTTTTAGCCGGATTTGCTCCCGTATCTTTTACGATAATATTTACCGAGGAATTTCCGCTTAGCGCACTGAAGTTGACCATGGCAAGTTCAATGCCCTTCAGCGCTCGCATGCCAAACGTTTGATAGGGACCGCTGAGAGGAAGCAGACAGCCAAGGGTATAGCGTTGAAATAACGCATTTTTTCTTATTTCTTCCTGCAGGCTCAGCGCCAGGGATACATTTTCATGTTGCGGGTACCGTTCTACAAATTCTTCCAAAACTTTTAATGCATCACCGTATTGCTCTTCCATGGCATAATTTAG
>JASFPE010000074.1:0-15061 GCA_050116155.1 Desulfobacterales bacterium | reverse complement strand
GCTGATGCTGTTTTGAATAAGATCTGTTTCTGGAAAAAGATTCTTTTCGCTGATTTGAACTGTTTTTACCTGTATCGAATCGACGAAGGCTTCGGCAAATTGCAACATCGGCTGGAATATATCCTCAGATGCCTCCGACGCGATTATTTCTAAATAATAGGGACCATGGACGAGAAACAAAGCATTTTTTGTTTGATATGAATGCTGTGTCAGGTTCAACGAATCTGCATCATCTCTTCGCTGCGCACTGAACACCGCAAAGGCATTTTGATTGCTGGCCATATTATATATAAACGCCTCCATCCACACGCTGGTTGCATCAGAGCGTTTAAACCGTTGGGCCTGCAAACCAACGAAACCGGCAGTGAGGTATAATTCGGCTTTACCATTTATTTTATCTGAAAGATTTGGAGGCTCAAATGTCTCAGGAGGCGATAAAGCCACCAGGCCCTCTGGCAGTGGAAAAGGGGTCTGATCCGAAAAAGGTTTCTGGGTCTGCGGGAATTCCGCCGTTGATGATACGATGTGGTCCAAATTTAGAACGGCAGGATTATACTTAAACTGCCACAGAAATATGCCGGCTGCGGTGATAACCAGGGCAGCCAGTATGATCAAACTCAGATAGGTTTGTAGATTCGAGCGTGTTTCAATAATCGGGTGCACAGGAGCCTCGGATATTTTTAAAATTAATGCAACCTGATAAGCCAAAAACAGGATTGTGTCAAAGCTTTTCTATTGGATGTTTGCCGGAGAAGCTTGACCCAAATGGTAAAGGTATTATTGTAGAATATGTATTTACTGGCTTCTGGTCACTGGCTGCTGGCTTCTGGTTAACGTCTAAAGGTTTCAGTGTTCAGGTGTCAGGTGTCAGCAACGGCCAACGCAAATTGTTACGCTGAAACCTGAAACCAGACACCTGAAACCTAAGTATTGACCAGTGACCAGTAGCCAGAGACGAGAAACCAGAGATAGGAGGACTTATGGACGTAAAATCTTATTGTGAAATGCTTGAACAGCAGCTTACGGCCTGGAAAGCGAAAATTTATGATGTTATTAGAGTTGTGGACAATCTGCCTGATGGTGAAAAAGAGGGGGTTTCCCCTTCGATTCGAAGTTTACACACGATTGTCGAGGAAATCGACGATCAACTAGAGCAGCTCATGACGGCCTGTCCCGCAGATTGGTCTCCCAACCGGCAAACGATTGACAGCAAAATGAACGAATTGAAGCAGACGTTGAGCAGCCTCTCAGAAAAGATCGGTGGGCCATTGATACCGGACTCGTTATCGTGGGTATCGGAATAGCTTGGGAAAATAATAATGTCGAATATCGAAGTATGGAATCGCTTCGTTCTATTCTTTTATTTATATAAAATTGATCCGCCAAATGCGGACTTCGATATTCATCATTCGATATTGGATATTCGATATTCATATATTTTTCGATAGAAACAGCACAAAAATTAGAAGATAAAAATACGTTTTTTCATTCATGGCACAAATCAAACGACAGTCCATTCTCTGCCCCAATTGCAGAAAGCTCATCAGCATCTCTGAGCCGCAGTGTCCCTACTGTGGCACGCGCAGACCGGGTTCTATTTGGAAAAATAACATCTGGACCCGGGGATTTAATAATCCGTACCTGCTGATTAAAGCAATCATATCTATAAACATAGGCATGTATATCCTTTCGCTGCTGCTATATCCATCGCCTTCAAGTTTTAGACTGAGTCTGCTCTCATTTTTATCTCCTTCCGGGCAGAGCCTCGAGCTGCTTGGTGCGACAGGAGCCGTTCCTATTGGCAGATTTCATCAATACTGGACGCTTATCGCCGCCAGCTACCTTCATGGCGGTATTTTACACATATTCTTTAATATGGCGGCCTTTCGTCAGCTTGCCACGTTGGTCTCCCGGGAATTTGGGGTTTATCGAATGTTCATCATTTATACATTCGGTGGCGTTGTTGGGTTTTTGATTTCCTATCTTTTTCATGTCGCCTGGACAATCGGTGCTTCGGCCGGGGTATGCGGATTACTGGGAGCTTTGCTGTATTACGGCAAGAGCCGTGGAGGGATTTACGGCCGCACCATATATAAACAGCTCAGTGTCTGGGTGGTCTTTCTTTTTATATTCGGTTTTGTGGTTCCCGGCATAAACAACTGGGGCCACGGTGGTGGAATTTTAGCGGGGATGATCCTGGGTTTCCTTTTCGGATATCAGGAGAAAAAAAAGGAAAATCTCTTACACAAAAGCCTGGCCGGAGTCTGTGCCGTTGCAACGGTGCTGGTTCTTGCCTGGGCGGTAATATCAGCTGGACTGTATCGTCTTTTGGGGTAGAAGGCATAACCTAAAGTGCCTAAAGTTATGGCATTCTGTCTATTTAAAATAGATACGCTGAAAGCGGTTCCTAAACTTTAGATCAATTTAGCTCACTTTAGTTCACCACAAACTTTTTTATAAAACCACCCCATTATTAAAAAAACCAAGATAGTTTATAACCGTCTACTTCCAATATTGAAAGAAATGATGCACCGGTCCATGCCCCTGGCCGATGGTATATTCGGCACCGGCCTGGATGGCATGGTTAATATAAGATTTAGCCTTTTTAAGTGCTGCTTCAATGTCATGGCCTTTGGCCATATAACTGGCAATCGCGGACGACAGCGTACAGCCGGTGCCATGGTTGTTGCGGGTTTCAACACGCTCGCCCTTCAACATCACGAAACGATCCCCGCCCGCCAAATAGAGCAGGTCACTGCTGTCATTATCCGTTAAATGCCCGCCCTTGATGAGAATACTTCGACTGCCGTATTCGGCCAGTGCTTTTGCACCCTGATGCATGTCTTCCGCGCTCTGTAATCTGCGACTCAACAGCACTTCTGCTTCAGGAATATTGGGGGTGACGACATCCGCCAGCGGCATCAGATGTTTTTTAATGGCTTCAATGGCATCGTCCTGCAAAAGCTTATCCCCGCTTTGAGCCACCATCACTGGATCCAGCACGATGTTATGAGCCCCGTGGGCTTGCAGCTGTTTTGCAACAACCTCGATGAGTTCTGCCGAATAAAGCATCCCGATTTTGACGGCATCAGTGCCAATATCCCCAAACACGGCCGACATCTGTTCGGCGGCAAATGCGGGCGGGACGGCATGGATTCCCGTGACGCCCCTGGTATTTTGTGCCGTTAAGGCCGTGATGACGGACATGCCGTAACAGCCGATGGCTGAAATGGTTTTTAGATCGGCCTGAATGCCGGCACCCCCGCCGCTATCGGACCCGGCAATCGTCAAGACCCTGCAATAGGTGCGGGGTTCTTTTTGTTTGGTATCTGGTTTCATCATTTTTTCTCTTCTCTGAAATGATCCCACCCTGAAGGGGAAAAAGCACTCACGCGACCATCGGGCCAGACGAGTTCCATCCGGCGGGTGTCTGTTATTTCACCGATCTGAAACAATGGCCGGCTAAACTTTTTTTTGAAACCTGTGGCCACCTCTGCAGCCGTCTCAGCTGCTATGGTGCACAGCAAAGTATAGTCTTCACCGCCGGATAATGCATAGGCAACTGGATCAAAATCAAAGCGAGTGCAAAATTTTCTTAAATTTTGCGAAACCGGTATTTTATCGGCAAACAGGCGGGCACCGACCTTGCTTTCTTCAACGATATGTCCGAGGTCGGAGCTGAGCCCGTCGCTGGTATCGATGGCGGCATGGACCCCGGTTTGCTGGGCCAAAAAGCGACCTTCCTCAAGGTGAGGTTCCGGTAACAGGTGGGCTTTTAGGAGTTGTTTGTCTTCATCGGTGTCTGCCGAAATCTGGTTTAAAATAAAGTGTAACCCGGCCTTGCTCTCACCGAGATATCCGGTTGAGACGATGATATCGCCCTGATGAGCGGCATCACGGCATAGCATCTCGTTTTCAGCAACCGTTCCATGGACCACGATGTTAATAATTAAGTCGATCTGAGAGCTGGTGGTATCTCCACCGAGAATATTCACGTCGAATTTGGCTGCCAGGTGTTTCATTCCTTCGTATATATCTTCCAGATAATCCAGAGGACAGTCTTGTGGAATGGCAATACTGATAAATGCCTCCAGGCCAGTTCCACCCATTGCCGCGATATCGCTGAGATTAACGGCCAACGATTTGTATCCGAGATCGAAACCGGAGATTGCATTGCGTAAAAAGTGGATCCGTTCAACCAATAAATCTGTGGTGATGAGTGATAGCCGGTCGGGATCAGATCGAAACGCCGCCGCATCATCACCAATCGCTTTGACAATATTATTCGGGCGGATCAGGCACCCTCGGCTGATCTTTTTGATAAAGCCAAATTCTCCGATATCCTTTAAATTCATACTTGCCTCGCCGCGGTTATAATTTGTTTTAATTCCCCGGCGGCAGTTTCAGGATTTTCGGCAGCGACGATGGCTGAAACCACGGCAACACCATCTGCCCCATGTCGAATGACGTCGGCGGAGTTGTCTTTGTCCAATCCGCCGATGCCGACCAGGGGAATCCTCACGGCGTTTCTAATTTGCTGTAACCCCTCCAGGCCTAGTGCTGGGGCGGTATCGGTTTTGGTGGGCGTCGCGTAAATCGGGCTGACGCCCAGATAATCGGCACCGCCTTTTTCAGCCTGGATAGCATCTTCGAGAGATTCGGCGGAAATACCGATGATCATTGTATCTCCGACAATGTTTTTGGCCATATCCAGCGGCATATCGGTTTGCCCAAGGTGAACGCCGTCGGCATTAACAGCCTGGGCCACATCCAGACGATCGTTGATGATCAGCGGCACCCCATGGGTGCTCAGAAATTCTTTGATGCTCAATGCCTGCTGGATAAATTCCAGGGTCGAGCAATCTTTTTCACGCAACTGCACACAGGTGGCGCCGCCAAGAACCGCGGCCTTGACAATATCCAGGGTGGCTCTGCCACGCGCCAGACCTCTGTCTGTGACCAGGTAAAGCGAATAGTCAATCGCCTGAAGTTTCATTTCAACACCTCCTGCTGGCCGTTATCTATGGTTTCAGGTGTCAGGTGTCGGGTGTCAGGAATCCCCAAGGCGGAATGGGGAACGCGGAATTCGGAAAACAAAACACAAAATCGAAAAGTCCTGGACGTTGTGCCACTTTTTTCAAACTTTAGACCTTAAACCTAACGCGTTCGTATGATAACCCTGAACACTGAGACCTGACACATGAAACCTGATTTAATCCTGACACCTGAAACCAGTAACTAGCAACAGCGGTTTAAACTTGCTCTATCTTACTTCCTGATGCAAGTTGTTCGGGGGAGATTGTATATAGCGCATCGAGCAAATGGATCATAAACGTACCGGGAGCATCAGATTTTTTCCCGGCAACTTCACCGGCCAAACCGAAAAATGCCAGTGCCGTCGCCGTTGCACTCACCGGATCCTCATCCACCGCCAAAAACGCACCAATGGCAACCGTCGCCGTACATCCGGTTCCGGTTACATACCCCATCAACGGATGACCATTGGCGACACGAATGACGCGCTTGCCATCGGTAATCAGATCCACGGACCCCGTGATGGCCAGGGTCGTATTTAATTCTTGTGCCAGAATCGTCGCAGTTTGAGCTGCTTCATCAACCGAATGGATCGAATCGACCCCTTTGGTCTGGGAATCTTCGTGGCGCAAAGACAGTATTTCCGAGGCATTGCCCCGGATGACACTCAAACGGGCCTCTTCTATGATTTTTTTGGCAGAGCTGGTTCTCAGTGTTGTTGCTCCGGATCCAACCGGGTCGAGGATGATGGGTGTTTTTTGCGCAGATGCTTTTTTGCCGGCTTTAAGCATCGACGCGATCCAGTCATCCTCCAGGGTACCGATGTTTATGACCAGCGCACCGGCAAAGGCAACCATTTCCTCAACTTCATTGGGAGCATGTGCCATCACCGGTGACGCGCCCATGGCCAACAAGGCATTGGCCGTATAATTCATCACCACATAATTGGTAATATTGTGAATCAACGGTTTTTTTTCCCTGATTGCCGCCAAATTCTGTGCCGATTTTTCAGCTAAGCTCGTCACCATTCCATCCTCCTTATTAACGGTCATTTATAAAAAAAGCCGCTTCCATCGGGAAACAGCTTTTAAAATCGATACTCGCCACGCTATGTCGTTTCCCTCCGCTGGAATTACCCAGATCAGGTTCAAAGGGTGTAATCTCAGGCTGAAAAGCCACCCCTGGTTAAGATAGTTAAACTTAGTTTAAATCTAAGAAATAGACAATCTGATGTCAAGTATAAAACGCATGATCGTAAATTTCTTAGAAAAGCTATCTATAATAATGGCATACATGATAATATCGAATAATTTGGCAGATAGTCCACGCGACACTTTTTAAGTTTGTCGACGATTTTCGGTACTCCTTATTTTTTAGTAATTCAAAGCAAACTCAACTATTACATCCATCCTTCTGTTGACACAAAATCGTCTATCGGGCATACTCAATTCCTATAAAATATACATTCGAATCATATAGCAACTAATCATATTTATAAATTATTCTCATTAATACGCTTAATGATAGATAATCTTATAACATTGGTAGGTTGCCCATGCGTTCCCACCCACACATTCTCGGCATCGATATCGGTTCAGTCTCTATTGCAGTTGTTGAAATAACTTCACATAAACAAATCGTTCAATCTGCTTACGAATTCCATCGTGGCGATACCGCCGCAAAACTCAAAAAAATTCTAACGGGCTTTAATCTAAAGACAATCGGCGGCATTGCTGCGACCGCGTCTACGCCAGACATCGTGAATGTGAACCGGCAGTTTGATAATCGGCTTTCGGTTATAGCATCCGCGCTCCATTTCCACGATAACGTCGGGTCGATTCTGTTAGTGGGCGGCGAGAAATTCAGTTTAATTCGGTTTGATAAAATTGGCAATTATCTCAATTTTAGATCCAACACCCCCTGTGCTGCAGGGACAGGCAGTTTTCTTGAACAGCAGGCGAACAGACTGAACTTAAGCGGCATAACAGAGTTAAGTCGCTTGGCATTCAACAATAAAGGCGCCATACCGAAAATCGCTACACGCTGCGCCGTTTTCGCCAAAACCGATTTGGCTCACGCGCAGCAAGAAGGCTACTCATTGTCGGAAATTTGCGATGGGCTCTGCTTTGGCCTTGCCAGAAATATCGTCGACACCCTGTTTCGCGGCGACAATTTCAATACCCCCGTCATATTTACTGGCGGTGTATCCCTCAACCGGGCGGTGGTTCAACACATCGAATCGCTTATTGGGAAAAAGGTAATTGCCCGTGACACATTGTTTTACGGTGCCATCGGTGCCGCATTGAACCTACTGGACGAATTCAGTTCACTGAAACCCATACAGCTTCAGTCGACCGATGAAATTCTTATATCGAAAAAAGCCAGGCGCCACTGTTTCCATGCTCCTCTGGCATTAAACCTTTCAGATTACCCCAATTTTGATGGTATTGAATCCTACAAATTTACCGCCAACTGTTCGCTGGCCGAGTTTCCCGTGGAAGTCGATATTTATGAAGATCTGCAACCGTCCGGGAGGCATGAGGCGTTTTTAGGCATCGACATCGGTTCGACCAGTACAAAAGCGGTGCTGATAGACACGGGGCAATGCGTTCTGGCCGGATTATACACCCGAACAGCCGGAAGACCGATTCAGGCGGTGCAAGGAATCTTCGCCGCAATTGATGAAATGATTCGAAAAAAGGGCATTCGATTAACGATTATCGGCGCCGGAACCACCGGTTCGGGAAGGAAATTGATCGGAAAGATCATCGGAGCGGATATGGTTATCGATGAAATTACGACCCACGCCCGTGCCGCCACAGACATCCACCCCCAGGTCGACACGATCATTGAAATTGGTGGACAGGATTCCAAATTCACGACGCTGCAAAACGGCCGAGTCACATTTTCCATCATGAACAATGTCTGTGCGGCCGGCACAGGAAGCTTTATTGAAGAGCAAGCGCAAAAACTCGGATGCTCGTTATCCGAATATACCATGCGAACCGAACATCAAAAGTCACCGGTGTCAAGCGATCGATGCACCGTGTTTATGGAAAGGGATCTCAATCATTATCTCAGTCAAGGCTACACGGTAAGTGAGGTGCTGGCAGCGGTGCTTCATTCTGTTTGCGAAAATTATCTGACCAAAGTCGCTGATGAAAATAGCATCGGAGATGTCATCTCCTTTCAAGGGGCAACGGCCAAAAATAAAGCACTGGTAGCCGCTTTTGAACAAAGACTCGGCCGACCGATCATCGTATCCCGGTATTGTCATTTAACCGGTGCATTGGGAACCGCCCTGATGCTCTCCGAGCAGGATATTCCACAAACCGCATTCAGAGGCTTAGACCTATATCAAAAACAAATACCGCTAAATTCTGAAACCTGTGATTTGTGCACCAATCATTGCAAGCTGACGGTTGCAGATGTTGACAGCGAACGGGTTGCCTATGGATTCTTATGCGGCCGGGATTACGACCATAAGAAATATGTGAACAACAATCGAACGGGTTTTGACTTGTTGAAAGACCGCCAAAAGGTATTTGCCTGTAAAGCAGGAAATCATTTTAAAGAAGCATTTTCCATCGGCATTCCGGGAGCCCTTCATCTACTAGAGGATCTGCCGTTTTGGAAATATTTTTTTGACGCGCTCGGTATCAAAACCGTGACCAGTGAAGGTTATCAGGAGGCCATCGAGCACGGCAAGCATATAGCGGGTGCCGAGTTTTGTGCGCCGTTGACTGCCCTGCATGGTCATATCAAGCATCTGATGCATCAAGCGGATTATATCTTTTTGCCATATTATTTTGAAAAGAAATCCAAGCAAAAGGAAAGCCGCCGGCAATATTGTTATTATACTCAATATTCGTCCTGCTTGGCGTCGGCTATTTGGGGGGCGGAGCAGAAAAGACGATTTTTGATGCCAGTTGTGCATTATCTTTATAGTAATTTTCATACCAAGGCCCAGCTTTACAAGATGCTAAAAGCGATTTCAAAAAATCACATCAGTTTTTTTGAAGTATCCGCAGCGTACGACAGGGCCCGGGAATTCATGAATGCATGTTTGTCAGGCTGGAAAAAAATCTACAAAAAACACACCCACCAGAGCACCGACCTGCATGTGGTGCTGCTGGGAAGACCGTACACCGTTCTTACTGGCGCGATGAATAAAGGTATCCCGAACCTTTTTGCAGCGCTGGGCATCAAACCCTTTTTTCAAGATATGCTGTCTTATAGCAACCCAGACACCAAAAAGATTGCGCCGCTTCTCAAACAATTGCACTGGCACTTTGCCACACAAATATTGGAATCGGCGGAGGTGGTGGCAAAATTGCCTGGCGGATATCCGGTTCTTATGACTGCGTTTAAATGCTCTCCGGATTCGTTTGTGATCGACTATTTCAAGAAAATTATGAAGGCGCATAACAAGCCTTATCTCATCTTGCAACTCGATGAACACGATTCAAAAGTGGGCTACGAGACGCGTGTTGAAGCCGCGATCCGGTCGTTTCAGAATCACCATTCATCTCGCCAGACAACGCGACCGGCAACATATTCGTCAATACGGAGTATGTCCAAGACTAAAGACCTTTTGGACAAAACATTGGTCCTTCCGAATTGGGATCCTATCACATGCAACCTGATTGCCGCTAATCTCAAAAGAGCAGGAATTGATGCACGCCCTCTAGATGAAACGCCTTCCAGTATTCGTAAAAGCCTACGGCACAATACGGGTCAATGTCTTCCACTGAATATTATTGCCCAGGAGTTTATCGATTATATGCATACCCACCATCTGAATCCGGCCAAAACGACATTGTGGATGGCTGCCGGGGAAATCGCCTGCAATATCAAGCTGTATCCGCACCATATCAAGCGCATTTTGAATTCTTATGGCAACGGTATGGAGAAAGCCAGCGTGTATGTCGGAGGGGTTTCGATGGCCGACATTTCCATGAGGTTGCCCGTCAACAATTATTTTGCTTATATGTTCGGCGGGATGATTCGCAAGGTGGGCTGCAAAATAAGACCCTATGAGCGGCATAAAGGCGACACCGATCGGGTGATCGCCAAAAGTGTCGATATCCTGACAGATGCCTTTTTAGGCAACAGATCCAAAGAGGATGTCGTGGCCGAAGTTGTGTCCAATTTTGAGGATATTGAAATCGTCAGGCATTCTAGTTTCCGACCCAGACCGAAAGTGGCAATCTTCGGCGATCTATATGCCCGGGACAATCCAGTGTTTAATCAGGGGCTCATTCACTTTATCGAGGAAAATGGGGGGGAGGTGATCACGACGCCTTACAGCGATTATCTCAAGATGATTTCCCGTCCTTATGTGCGAAAGTGGTTAATTGAGGGTCATTATTTAAGTGCCTTTTCTTCACAGGCATTGCTGAGCACCCTAAAATGGAAAGAAATAATCTATTATCGATATTTTGAACGTATTTTAAAGGAACCGATGCCGGAATATGATGAATCTGTGGAAGACATCCTTTCCCAATATGATGTTCGCATTGAAAATACGGGTGAGTCGATGGATAATTTGCTAAAAATTTATTATATAAAAAAGCACTATCCGGATGTCTCGTTGTTTGTTCAGGCCAGCCCCGCATTTTGTTGTCCTGCTCTAGTTACGGAAGCCATGACACGGGAAATCGAACAAAATACAGGCACGCCTGTTGTATCGATCACCTACGATGGAACCGGTGGGAATAAAAATGATGTGATCTTGCCTTATCTGAAGTACCCAAGAGGCTGTCTCCGGCGGGATCACCGCAATTTTTATGGATATCTGCGGCGACGGCGTTTGCGCATGTATCGGTAATGTCGCTTTAAGATATCTTCGATTCTACCCTGGAACACCGGCTTGGGTAAAAATATCCGAAAAGTCAATTGCTCGTTGACAGTTGAAGGCAATTAGCCGATCGAAAACCCATCAATTTTTGTTCTTTTTCATCCCAAAGCTTTAACCGCAGGCACCTCAGACTTTTACGAAGCGTAAGCGGGGCAACTATTTTTAAAGCCGGTGTTTCATTGTAACAGCATTGCAAATTATAATTGGGAATCCGAGCGCGAAGATGGTGTACATGGTGCAGCCCAATATTACCGGTAAACCACTGCAACACTTTGGGCAGTTTATAGTAGGAGCTACCTTGCAATGATGCGGTTATCGAATCCCATTGGTCATGACGCTTCCAGTTAACCCCTTCAAACTGATGCTGAATATAAAACAGCCAAACGCCAATCACACCCGCCATAAAAATCACCGGAAACTGAATCAAGGCATACGCCTTAAATCCGATGGTCAGACTAGCGACTCCGATGATGACCAAAATTGCGGTATTTGTAATGATTACGCTATACTGCTGACGTCTTCGCGCGCCTTTATGCGGGTATCGATAGGACACCAGAAACAGATAGGCGGGGCCCAAACCCAGAAGCACGAAAGGATTTCTAAAAAGCCGGTACCAGAAACGCTTTAATTTTGACGCCGCATTAAACTCATCTGTGGTTAACGTCCACACATCACCTTTTCCCCTACGATCGAGGTCACCGGCAGTGTTATGATGTATCCCATGTGATTTACGCCATTCTTCATAGGGCGTGAACGTCAATATCCCACACACATATCCCAGAGCAGTGTTGGCCTTGCGGGAGGCAAAAAATGATTGATGCGCACAGTCATGGAAAAAGATGAAAATTCGGACCAACAGCCCGGCGGCTACAACAGCCAAGCCCAGAATAACCCAGAAGGAATAGCCTGCTATGAGGCTGAAATACATCAGGATACACAATAAAAAATAGGGAATGAAGGTGTTTAAAAGCTGCCAGATGGCCTTCCAAAGATGGGATCGTTCGTATCTCCTAATTGAGTGGTACAAATCTGGTTTGACCCCCTTAATCTTTACCGAAACAAAACTATCAGGCATATCCTGCCTCCTTGAAGTCTGAGCGCAGCAGGTTCAGCAGTTTTCAATCTGGTGCAAATTAGTGGCGATGACTGCGCAGGTTGCGTGAATTTCGCTGGCTAAGACAGTGCCTTAAGATATTTTGGTTAGTTCTTTAATTTTCAGGGATGCAACAATCCTTGGACCGTTACATCCATCTGCGCTAAAGTAAAGGGCTTAAAAAGGGCCTGATCCACAGCAGTGTCTCTGATTCTAGATAGGATGGCCTCTTTGTCATGGCCCGTCATCAGCACAACCTGTGTGGCGGGAGATTTTTCTTTGATGTAATAAGCCATGTGGATACCATCCATACCGGACATGCTAAAGTCCGTTATGACCAGATCAAATCTGTTTTTAAGAAAAAGAGCTAATCCAGTCTCGGCGCTATCAGCTGATGAGACTTCAAAACCCAGCCGGCAAAGCATCTTTGAGACGACGTCTCGAATTGTATCATCATCATCAACGACCAATATTTTTTCGCTGCCCGTGCTCATTTTCAAATCCTTCCATCTCTTGTCCGTGCTGTTACCTACAGGGATCATTTCTATAAGCTATCATCCGGCGTAAACCCATCAGCCGGGATTGTCATAAAGAGCAATGATCTGAAGGTAAGGCGAGATCGGGAGCTTTCTTACCGGTAAATACAATTTGGTCAGCACAACCATTTATGATCCTAAAGCTCTTAAAAAGGTATTCAGGCCAAAAGGATGGATGTGCTTTAGACCATCCGTGTGAATGTCGTTTTTTAACGTGTCGTGAGAATTATTATTAGAACAGATGATGAAGGAGGGCCAGCCGCATCTGACCCCCAGAATCAGCAGGCAAAAGGTATTTAGTTGCCATTTAGGATCTTCTCGACACACACCTCTGAAACCCTGCCGTCCGGTTCCTTCTCAAATGGCATGGTTGCCCAACCTTGCTCCTCGACATATTTATCTCTTTCCCAGCGGCTTTTTGCCTGTAATTCTTTAAACTTCGTGTCTTTGTCCGCATCCGCGTTAAATTGTGCGACACACATCGGCACCAAACGCGCGACAAGCGCATCGGCAACCATTATATCACCATTTTTCTCGGACGTACTTCCCAACACCCAGCCGCCCCAACCGAAGCCGATAATCATGACGATAATGGCACCCACAATGGCACCCCACACACTGGTTTTAATTTTTTCTTTATTCACTGTCATTGGATCCCTCCCCATTTTTAATTTGTACAGAATGAATATGAACCGCCACAGCATTTGAAGCTCCCCACAGAACACATTCATTCTGCCAGGAGCGATGCGTGCACAATTTAAGTATTTTTTTCATGGGACCATCCTCATACAAAACGTAACCGTCTAGGTTCTTTTCCCTCTGGTGGCATTAACGGTCTCCATTCCTGCCGAATGGGAAACCGTGTGGATTTGAATTTGCGGCGGTTCGCATAAAAGGCTCTTTGTCCCAAGCAAAACGCTGAATCTGTCAGACCGTATATAATGGTGCAGATCTTCGTGGGTTTCCCACTCTTCGATCAGATCGAATCCGTTTTTGTCTTCGATGTCCCGGAAAGCGTGACAGCTCAGACAACCCCGCTCATTTTCCGTTGGTTCAATCATCGAGAGAAGTGTTTGCATAACCTCTGTCCGCTTTTCTAAAAGTGCATTCATGGTTATCCTGACAATGATCACGAGAACCCTCCTCTCATCAAATTCAAGACACATGCGTTAGTACAGTTTGGGAATTTTCCCGCCCCGGCTGCTATCAAAAAAATTCAAACTGTCCGTAACCATACTTTCAAGCTTCGTGCCAGGCAGACCGAGCATAATTCAAGTCGATCTATACAATTGATATTTATATAATATTTTAATAAAAGAGACTGATCGATCAGGGATGAATGAATGTAATAACATGGTCATATATGACCACTGGTCATATATGACCATGATTAATAGCCTTGACGGGATGCTTAAAGCTTTCAGTGGGGGAATACAAATTGACAGGCTGCTGTTTGAGGAAAGCCGTGAGAAATAGGCGATGTTGACGGAAAATTGTCCTTTAACTATGTACCTTCAGGTGGTGGCACAAGACCTGGTTTTCGTTTTAAATATCATGGCGCGCGTAACAAAACAAATAGACCCCGTATACTTATACTTATGGCTGGTGGATACCCAATTTTCGTATGCGGGCGCGCAACGTGGAGCGGTTGAGCCCAAGGATTTCCGCGGCCCCGTCTTTGCCACTCACTTTCCAATTGGTCTGCTCGAGCACCCGGACAATGTGGTCGCGTTCAACCGCTTCCAGGGTTTTTTGCGTGGTCGTTAAATCCTTCTGTGGTTTCTTCAGTTCATCCACCAGATGTAGTTTGGGTCCCGAGGAGTTGATTACGGCCCGCTCGAGAACGTTTTCCAACTCCCTGACATTGCCGGGCCATTGATATTCCTGCAAGGTATTGATGACGCTCGTGGGGATGCTCTCAATGAGCTTTCCCAGTCTCTTGGTAATTTTATCTACGAAAAAATCCACCAGCAGGGCTATGTCTTCCATCCGTTCTCTCAGCGGGGGCACCGTAATCGGAAAAATACTTAGCCGGTACCAAAGATCTTCCCGAAACCGGCCCCTGCGGACTTCCTCTTCCAGATTACGATTGGTGGCGGCAATCACCCGCACATCGACCTTCATCGTACCGGAGCTGCCCAACCGTTCAAATTCACCATCCTGGATCACCCGGAGCAGTTTGGGCTGCAGTTCCAGCGGCAGTTCCCCGATCTCATCCAGAAAAAGGGTCGTGCCGTTGGCAACTTCAAATCGCCCCAACTGTCTGGCATGGGCACCGGTGAAAGCGCCTTTCTCGTGGCCGAACAGCTCACTTTCGATGAGGCTTGGAGGCAGTGTGGCACAATTCACTTTCACTAATGCCCGATCTTTGCGCGGGCTCAAGCCATGAATGGCCCGGGCCACCAGCTCCTTGCCGGTTCCAGTCTCACCGAGAATGAGAACGGTCGTATCGCTGGGGGCAATTTGCTCAACCTTATAGAGCACGTAATTGAGTCCGTCACTTCGACCGATGATGTTCTCATAGTTGTATTCCAATTT
>JASFPE010000073.1:0-15074 GCA_050116155.1 Desulfobacterales bacterium | reverse complement strand
GCGGATAGGGAGGGATCTTGTATGTCTGTTGGACATTTTTGGGGACCCTGATTTTTTTGAGCAACAATTCGCGGTACGATTCGGGATTTGCATTGATATCGGCGACGGCCCGATCCCATGCCTTGAGAAATAGGCGCAGCGCCCTGGGTTTATTGCTCAAGGTCTTCACATGAAAGCTCAACACACTGACGCTGTATTGCGGATGGGTCGAATCGTCTACCACCAGACCCGCTCCGGCGACGAGGGCACTTTTCGCCATGGGATCGGGAAGGGTGGCCGCTTTTATCTGTCCTTGCAGCAAGAGTTGAAATCTTTCCGGAATTGCCGGAACCGACTTTTTGGTGATCCGGTTAATATCCACGCCTTCGGCAGCCAACAGCCGGTCGGTGACGTATTCAATGATGGTATTTTTAGATATGCCAACGGGCATATCGGACAGATCGGATGGCGAACTCAATTTAATGCCGGGGGAAGACAGTACACGAAATAGCGGATAATGCGCGTAGGCTTTGCGGGCGGATATAACAGTTTTGACCTGAACCCGATGGCGATTGAAATTGGCGGTGGTGATCATTTCATTGAGCATGCCGTCAATTTCACCGGACTGCATCAATTGATCGCGTTCCAATCCGCTGGTCACGGGAACTGCTTTCACATGAATCCCGAATTCATCAAAATACCCTTTGGCTTCTGCCACATAATAGGGGAATGTATCTAAAATCGGCAAAAGCGCAATTTTGAGCGGATCGGCATCTTTTGTTTCCTGGGCGTAGACAGATGCAGAAACTCCAGGGTGAAGTGTTGCAATAACCACCCCGATGAATAGCCATTTTTTAATATCTTGGAGTACTTTCATTTCTGGATCCATTATTTGTATTTAGTCATACTGTGCGGATTTCATAGCAAAAAAATCGTAATTGTGCAAAGAAGATAAATTCCTTCCGATTTTTCCCCACAAGAAAGCCCGGTGAACCGCAACCAGATTTCATTCATGGATTAGATTCGGCTGGAATTCAAAAAAAGAAACCCCCCCCCTTTTTCTGAATCATGTGAAATACTTTCGTCGGGTTGGGTAAACCGGTTTTTAGTTTTAACCCTTGATACCGGAAGTCAAGAAGTTTTTGATAAACGTTTTTTGAGTTGCGAGGAAAAAAGCAATGATGGGCGCACAGACAAACAGGGTGGCAGCCATCAAGAGGCTCCAATCCGAGCCACTTTCTTGTTGAACGAACATGCCTAAGCCGATGGTGAGCGTTCTGACCTCATCGGTATCCGTGATGATCAAGGGCCAGAAATAATCGTTCCAGTGCGTGGCGATGCTGATCATGGAAAACGTTACGATTGTCGGTCGTGAAAGTGGAATGAGCACATGCCATATAAACCGAAGATGTCCGGCGCCGTCCATCAGTGCAGCATCTTCTAGGGATTTTGGGATTTGCTTGAAGGTTTGACGAAGCATAAACGTACCAAAACCACTGGCTACAAACGGCAGAATTAAACCTGTTCGAGTATTCAGAAGGCCGAGTTTCTTCGTAATTAGATAATTGGGGATTATAATAGATTCTAGCGGCAGCATGATCTGAATAACAAACAAAAGAAACATCACGTCCTTACCGGGAAAGTCGAGTCGCGCAAACGCATAAGCAGCCGGTATGACGAGTAAAAGCTGAATAACGAGAATTCCAACGCAGACGATGATCGTATTGCCCATGTAAAGCCAGAAGGGCGCCTGGTCCATAATTTCAACGAAGTTGGCCCATCTAAACGTTTCAGGGAGCAAGGTGAGATTTTCGGTAAAAACTTCCGAGGGATTTTTCAGTGCCGTGGAAACGAGCCATACGAAGGGCAGGATCATGACAATGGCTGCAAGTTGAAGAACGAATATTTTTATGACGACCTCATATTTTTTTTCTTCCATGAATCGTCTCCAGGATCAATCTGCCGTATAGGTGATGCGCTTCCCAAAAACTCCAAATATGATGAGGGTTAGGGTTAGCAGGATACAAACCAAAATAGTGGTTAAACTGGTGGCTCGGCCCCAGTCGAAAAACTTAAAGCCGTTTTCGAAAATGTAATAAACGATGACATTGGAGCTGTTCCCGGGCCCCCCTTCGGTCATCAAGTGAATCTGGTCGAAAACCCTGAAGGTTAGAATAATTGCCGTAACCAGAACGAACAGGGAGGTCGGGCCCACGAGGGGAAAGGTAATTTGAATATGTCTGCGCCACCAACCGGCTCCATCTATATAGGCGGCTTCATAAAGCTCTCGATTCACATTCTGGAGGCCAGCCAGGTAAATCAGCATAAAAAAGCCCAGGTTCTTCCAGAATGTCATAATGATTAGCGCCCATAGAGACGTTGCAGAGCTGCCCAGCCATCCCAGTTTGGGGAGTCCAAATTTAGCCAGCAATATATTGAGGATCCCCAGGTTCGGTGAATAGATATACACCCATAGCATGGCCGCTGCGGCCATCGGGATTAAGGTTGGATAAAAAAAACTGTAAATATAATACACCCTGCCTTTCAGCCGCTCGTCAATCAGGATGGCAAACACCAGTGCCAAAAACATTGTCGGAAAAATACTGATGGATACAAAGAAAAATGTATTTTTCATGATAAGCCAGAAGACATCATGATGCCAGAGCTCGATGAAATTCTCCCAGCCGGCGAATTTCGGTTTAGGGGATAAAAGATTCCAGCGGTTAAAACTCAGCCAGGAGGACCACAGAATGGGCAGGTAGGTAAACAGCATCAGAAAAAACAGACCGGGGATCAAAAAAAGATAGGATCGAAATTGCTCAAGTTTTTCTCGCATAGGTTTCTGCTCGATGAGAGCCCCTCACTAAAATGAGGGGCTCGGATTGAATTTTTAATTATTTTCCTTTAATGGCCTTTTCCATGAGCTTATGCGCATCCATTAGAGCCTCTTGTGGTGGTTTTTTGCCTTCAAGCGCGGCATCCAGGTTGGTGGTCATGGCGTTGCGGATGAGTTGATAGTTAACCGCCATCATCTTGGGATAGGCATAGTTCAATTGATCTCGCGCCACGGTCATCTGCGGGAATTGCTGCAGAAATGCTTTCATTTCCGGCAGATCATAAGAATTTTTGTTAACGGCAACATATCCGGATTCAATGCTCCAGTGGGCAGCCATTTTAGGAGTAGTCATAAACTTCGCAAATTTCCAGGCGGCGTCCTGATTTTCCTTGGGTATACCCTTGAAAATATGAAAGTCTCCACCGCCCACCGGTGTGCCGTATTGCTTGCCGGCCGGCTGAAATGCGGCACTCCAGTTAAATTTTGCAGTCTTTCTGATTTTTGCCATTCCGCCGGTGGAATAATACATCATGGCGGTTACGCCACCGATAAAATCATCCGGTGTGATATTCCAGGGTCGCAGAACCGGGCACACTTTCAGATCCTGCATCAGCTTTACCCAGAGATTTAAAGCTTCGAGGTTCTCAGGTGAATTAAAGGTAACCGTCAGACCATCTTCTTTGATAAGCTGGGAACGGTTTTGGCGGGAAAACGCCTCAAAAATCCAGTCATTCCAGCCGCCAGGAATTATCAGGCCGTACTGTTTGGTCTGATTGCCCTCCCGGATGGTGAGGATTTCAGCATATTTCACCAGTTCATCCCAGTTTTTCGGCGGTCGATTGGGATCCAATCCCGCGGCCTTCAGCTTGTCACCGGCAGCCTGGAACATATCTTTATTCCAGTAGAGAATCGGCGTGCTGCGCTGGAAGGGAAAGCCGTATATTTTGCCGTCCCGTCCGTAGGCATTCCCGAGAAAGCCTTTGTAAAAATTGTCCAAGAATTTTTGTCCGCCCTCCTGAGCGATATAGTCATCCAGGGATATGAGGGCATCCATTTGCATGAGAGAGAACAATTCAGAGATTTCTACAACGGCAATGTCGGGGGGATTTCCGCCCAACACGGCGGTTTGAACCTTTTGCATGGTCTGGTTGTAATTGCCGGCATAAACGGGCTCAATGTCGATATCCGGATTTTCTTTCTCAAATTCCGCGACCATCCCGTTGATGACTTTGACCAGAGGACCGGCAACGCCTACTGGATAAAAAAATCTGAGCTTTGTCTTTGCCGAGGCAGTGGATGCGAAAGCAAAAATCAACGCCAACAGCATGATAAAAACTGTCGTCCTCCTCATGGTACACCTCCTTTTTTTTAAAATTGATGGTATTCTCTAATCCCTGCCAAAAATTAAATCACCCCCTTTCTACCTTCGAATTTGGATTGGATCTCCGGTTCGCTCTGATGAAGGAAGCTGTTAAATTTTGTGCGCTTCATATGCTTTTGAGTTTATTATCGAGAAATCTATATCGCCATGTGAGGCGGATTCGTGGAAAAGAGATGCATCTTCTCCATATCGACAACCAGTTCAATATCTTTGCCCACCTCAGCCTGGGTATGGGGATCTACCTGGGCGACAATGGTGGTGGTGCCGAGCGCTATTTGTAGGATAACGAACGACCCCACCGGTTCTATCAGTTCGACGCTGGTTTTGATGACATTGCGCGGGTCATACTCCTTCAGAAATTCACGATCATAAATATGCTCGGGGCGAATTCCAAAATAGCAGGTTTTATCTTTGTATTCGGTGTATAGCCCCTGTTTTGATTCCGGAACCGGCAGCAAAAAAGTGCCTCCGTCCACCCACAGACTGCCGTTTTTGTGAATAAGTGAGGCTTCCAGAAAGTTCATCGCCGGGCTACCGATAAATCCCGCGACAAACCTGTTGTTGGGATTGTCATATACTTCCATGGGTTTTCCCACCTGCAATATGCGCCCCTCATTCATGATGACGATTTTGCTGCCCATGGTCATGGCCTCTACCTGATCGTGAGTGACATAAATAATGTTTGATTGAAGCCGTTGGTGGAGTTTCAGTATTTCCCCCCGCATCTGAACCCGTAATTTGGCATCCAGGTTGCTCAGCGGTTCATCAAATAAGAATACAGCCGGTTTGCGGACAATGGCACGCCCAACCGCAACCCGCTGTCGCTGACCGCCCGACAGTTCTCTGGGTTTGCGTTTTAAAAGTTCTGAAATTTCTAGAATCTCGGCCGCCTCATGGACGCGCTGGTCAATTTCGCTTTTTGGGAACCGTCGCAGTTGAAGCCCAAATGCCATGTTCTTGTATACGGTCATATGAGGATAGAGAGCGTAATTTTGGAAAACCATGGCGATGTCGCGGTCTTTGGGATGAATTTTGTTGACGATCTGCCCGTCTATTTTTATGGTTCCTTCTGTAATTTTTTCCAGGCCTGCCAACATCCGCAGTGTGGTTGACTTACCGCATCCGGAAGGACCCACCAGGACAACAAATTCCTTATCCTGAATTTCGAGCTCGAAGTCTTCCACAGCAACTGTATTTCCGAAGCGCTTGGTTACATCGTGAAATGTGACAGTGGCCATAATATCCGCTCCTAACCGTATATGTAAGGTCTGAATTCAGATATATTGGTAGTCAGAATTTTCTTATATTAATTGAAATTCATGTTCATTGGCGAATCAGTAAACTCCTCGCTTTGATTCGGCAAAAATTGGGTTGGTAATAGTGGGATTGATGAGACTGAATTATTAATTTCTCTGAAAACGGAAGCTGCTGAAGCTTCGACAGTTATCGCAGCGTCTCGTATTGTGCGCGTCATATTATTATATAAATAACTACATCCTCATACTGAAATGCATTATCAGTGTCAAGGACTTCTGTTGGCATTACAGCCTAATGAGACCGTGCTATATCTAACTTTCTAAGAATTATTCAGTTTTATATCTTTTCGTTGCTGAGAGTGTTCTATGTAAATCTCCAATTTGCTTTTACTTGACATGGATCATGATATTACTTAGTGTGCAAACGTTTACACATATCAGGAGACAACTCTTGTGTATAAAGAGAATTTTAGGCAATTAGCCCCAATTATTAATCGCATTTAAAAAAAATACAATTAGCATGGATTCGTTGCAGACACAAGTTTTAATCATCGGTGGCGGAGCTACCGGTACCGGTATTGCCCGGGATCTGGCCTTACGGGGTGTTCAATGTATTCTGGCCGAACGCAGGGACATCAATGCCGGAGCTTCCGGTGCCAATCATGGACTACTGCACAGCGGAGGCCGTTATGTATTTACCGATCAGGGCAGCGCGAAAGAATGTCATGAAGAAACGGAGCTTTTAAAAAAGCTGGCCCCGCAATGTATCGAAGACACCGGCGGGTTGTTTGTTGCTGTTGAGGGGGATGATGAGAATTACGTGGCCGATTTCCCGCATCTGTGTTCCCAATGCAGTATCCCGGTGCAGACAGTGGACGTCAAAGAGGCCCGCGAACTTGAACCCGAACTTTCCGATAAAGTCATTGCAGCGTATATGGTTGAAGATGCCTCAATTGATCCTTTCAAACTTTCCATAGAAAATATTTCCCAGGCGCAGGAGCTGGGAAGCTCTTTGCTGCGATTTACCAAAGTGGTGGGATTTGAGAAAAACAACAAGAAAATTCAGATCGCTCGCCTGCAGGACATCATTACGGGCGAAGAGATCATCGTCGAAGCCGAGCAGGTGGTGAATGCCACCGGTGCCTGGGCTGGTGAAGTTGCCGCTCTGGCCGGGGCCAACATCGATATTATTTATTCTAAAGGAAGTCTGATTGTCACCCACAGCAGGCTTACCCATCGCGTGGTTAACCGCCTACGCGCCTCTGCCAGCGCAGACATCCTGGTTCCCGGCGGCACGGTATCGATTCTGGGTACCACATCGATTCGGATAGATAACCTGGACCAGGTCTATCCCACTGTCGAAGAGGTCGATATCATGGTGGATGAGGCTGCTAAAATGATTCCTGCCCTGGAAACCGTGCGATATATTCGGGCTTATGCCGGGGTAAGGCCGCTGGTGGGATCGCGATCGGCATCCGATGATCGCGGCGTCAGTCGCGGTTTTGCGCTGATCGATCATGCAGCAGACGGCATTGATAACTTTACGACCATATCCGGGGGCAAGTTGACCACCTATCGGTTAATGGCGGAGAAGACGGCGGATCTGGTCTGCAGTAAGCTTCGTATTTCAGCGCCGTGTCTAACGCGGACAGAGCCCCTTCCAGAATCTCAGCCCGCTCAATGGACCGAACCCGGGTTGGCGCCCAAAGTGTGGTTGAAGCATCATGAACCCGAAGATATCCTGTTATGCGAATGTGAGATGGTGCCCAAAAGTGTGGTGGATGCCATTGTCGACTCCATCCGCGATCAAAACGGAAAACCGGATCTCAGGGCCATCGCCTTGCGCAGCCGGATCGGCAAGGGGGCCTGCCAGGGCATGTTTTGCGGTGTGCGCGTCACCACCTATTTATTCGATCAGGGTGAACTGCAACCCGCACAGTGCCTGGCCAATCTGAGGGATTTTTTCGCACATCGTTGGAAAGGACAGCACCCCACACTCTGGGACAAACAATTGATGCAATCCGAACTTTTAGAAGCGTTGCATTGCGGATTTTTTGGGTTGGAGCTGTGATCTGAGGTTCAGGGTTCAAAGGTTCAGGGTTCAAGGTTTAAGGTTCTATTTTGAAAGGTTTCAGGTTTCAGTGTTCAGGTTTCAGGAATAAGAATTGTTTTACTGACACCTGACACCTGAAACCTGAAACCCGAAACTTTTTTCACCATCAAAATGTTACTGAAGGGCACATCACATCAATGACCGCCTCACAAACTAAGAGATATGACGTCTGCGTGATCGGCACCGGCCTGGCAGGTATGGCGGCGACACTGTTTTCCGCCAGCAGAGACTTGTCCACCGTGCAGGTGGGTCACACCGGAGAAATTATTTTCACCAGCGGTTTGCTGGACCTGATGGGCGTTCATCCCGTCAATGAAAAGCATCTTTGGCGTGACCCCTGGACTGCCATTGACGCGGTGGTCAAAGACATCCCCGACCATCCTTATGCGCGTCTGAAAAAGGAAGATATACAGAGTGCCTTTGACGAACTGCTTGCTTTTCTAAACGACGTCGGCCTCACCTACCATCGCCGCATCAATCAAAACAGCGATGTGCTGACCTCATTGGGAACTGTCAAGCCCACCTATGCTGTTCCGCAGAACATGTGGAAAGGGGTTGAGGCCCTAGCGCAAAAACCGGCCTGTCTGTTGATCGATATTCGGGGCTTGAAAGGATTCAGTGCCCGGCAGATCGCAGCAGCCCTGCAGCCCGACTGGTCCGATCTACAGGCCGCCCATATTTCTTTTCCGGATACCGAGCATCTCAGCGAAGTGTATACCGAGCATATGGCCAGTGCGCTGGTTTTACCGCCCAATCGGGAGAAATTTGCGCGGGTCGTTCGACCCCATGTCAACGCGGCACAGATTATCGGCATTCCGGCCATACTGGGTTTATACCGCACCAACGAGGTGGTGTCGCATCTGGAGGAGTTGATCGGCGTGCCGATATTTGAAATTCCCACCATTCCACCTTCAGTTCCCGGTCTGCGTCTCAAGGAAGCCTTTGAAAGAGGATTGCGCCCCAAAGGGGTGACATATTTTTCCCAGAAACGGGTGTTGCAGGTTCGCCATGCTGCTGATGGGCTTTTTGAAATCGATATCGGCAGGACAGATTCCGAGCGTAAAGTTTGTGCCAGGGCAATCATTTTGGCCAGCGGTCGATTTATCGGCGGGGGCTTGCACGCTGATCGAAAACACATCAAAGAGACGATCTTTGATTTGCCGGTTTCCCAACCCGGGCACCGAACCGAGTGGCATCACCGGGATTTTCTGGACACCAGAGGCCATCCCATCAATCGGGCCGGTTTGGAAATCGATGATAGCTTTCGTCCCCTGGATGATTCCGGTCGTCCCGTCTTTGAGACCCTATTTGCGGCCGGTTCCATATTGGCCCACAATGACTGGAAACGAATGAAATGCGGCGCCGGCGTCGCCATTGCCACAGCCTTCGGCGCGGTCAAATCGCTGATCCGAATCTGTAGGTAATTTACATGTTTGAGTTCACAATTAATTATTCACTTTTAGGAATTGGGAGTCATTCTAATGTTTGAACATACTTGGAGCGGAGTCTTTGCCGCTACCCTTTGCCCATTCCACGAGGATTTCAGTATTGACGAGGAAGGTCTGCGCGCCTATGTTCGTTACATTGCCGGTGTAGAGGGGATCCGAGGCCTTGTCTGCAATGGCCACACCGGTGAGGTCATGGGATTGCGCGCCGCCGAACGCGTCCTGGTAACACAGATTATTGCCAACGAGGTTGGTGACCATGCTAAGATTGTGTCTGGGATCTGCTGCGAGGGTAGCTTAGAGGCCATTGACCATGCGCAAGCTGCAAAAGACGCCGGAGTAGACGCCATCCTGTTGATGCCCCCTCATCACTGGCTTCGCTTTGGACGCACATCTGAAACGGCCATCGGATATTTCGAGGATGTGGCCAAAGGTGCCGATATTCCCATTATTGTGCACCAGTATCCGAACTGGACCAAGGCGTCCTACTCGCTGGAAGAGATGATTACGATCGCTAAGATACCACAGGTTGTTGCCATTAAAGTCGGCACGCGCGATATGTCGCGTCTGGACCATGAATATCGCGTTCTTAAACAAGAGGTGCCGGATGTGCCCCATCTCAGCTGTCATGACGAGTATCTGCTGGCTTCTTTGCTTGCGGGCTCAGATGGCGCGTTGGTTGGCTTCGCGGGCTTTGTGCCGGAGTTGATGGTTGAACTGGTGCGAAGCGCATTATCTGGCGATTTGGAGAGAGCACGCCATGCCCAAGAGTTGGTCTATCGGTTAAACAAAATTGTCTACCGTTTTGGCGAACCTTCGAGCGATGCCCATCAGCGCATGAAGGTTGCCATGACCCTGCAGGGACGTTTCCCCTCGATGGTCGCGCGGCCTCCGCTGCGACCCCTCCGTGAGAGAGACATGGAACGCATCAAGAGAGAAGTGGCCGAAACGCCTTACTCCCTTCCGAAATAGCTATGATTGGTGGGATTCGCTGTCTGTGCCGATCACAAATTACTGCCTGTACCTATGGCTTCCGACAAATTGGAGAACCCGTCACGTTCCAGCAAGCTTAAGAGTCCATGGTTAATCTTTTTTGCTACACCGGGTCCTTCAAATACCATACCGGTAACCAATTGCACGAGAGATGAACCCAGGCAAATTTTGCGATAGGCGTCCTGTGCCGTGAAAACACCACCAGAACCGATGATTTTATACCGGCTTCGATCCATTAGACCATACATTTTTGAAATATATTCGTTGATCTGCCGTTCGACGGGTTTCCCGGTAACAGCCCCCGGCATGACCTCCACGAGACGCCGGGGTGTTAGAAGCCCGTTTGGTTTTCCTGGTGGGGCGTTAAAGACAAATCCAGAAACCCAGCTGAATTCATCAACAGCTTCCAGAATCTCCTCGATTCGCCGCATTCCACCACGGGGGGATATTTTAAGAAACACCGGACATCGAATATTTAACTCGGTCAAGGCCTTCAACAAAAGGCTGATACGGTGTCTGTCCTCAAAGAACTCACGACCATTACTCGTGTTTGGGCAGCTGAGATTCAGGCAGATATAGTCTCCCACATCTTTTAAGAGTCTCGCTGAGTAAACGTAGTCAGCGATTACGGCATCATCAGACTCAGGGGGGACGGCCATCCCACGGTTAGTTTTGGCAATATTAATGCCCAAGGGGATCGAACGTCGCACCCGCTTTAACCGGGCTGCGATGGCGTCTGCCCCGTCATTGGGCAGCCCGTAGTATACAACCAGTGCCCGGTCGAGAGGCAACCGAAATAGTCTTGGCTTTGGGTTGCCCAGTGAGGGATACCGCGATATGGAGCCGATCTCCATGTGGCCAAATCCCATTGCAGATAACAAGTTGAGGGTACGGCCGTTTTTATCCCAGCCAGGCGCCAGGCCGAGAGGGTTAGGAAACTTTATTCCACATACCTCTGTTTGCAGCCGCGGATCAGTAAAGCCGTACAAGGACGAAAGAATTGAGCAGATCTGCTTGATCGAGCCCGCGAATCGGCCAAACTGTATGGCCTTATTGTGTACCAGTTCGGCATCAAGCTGAAACAAAAGCGGTCGAATGAGCTTTGAATAAATATTCATTAGTTAGTCTAAATTGAAGGGCTTTAATTGCATTCCTTTCCTCATTAACACAGATCAAGAAGCATAGCCATCACAAAACAGTACCCGAAAAAGTCACTGAAAGTGGTGTGAGCTGGAAGTCAGCGCTTAATGGTTTGAAAATTTCAGGTTAACGAAAGACCACCCCCTTGAACTCTTGACAGAGACATGATGCTATACTATTAAAAATACATCTGCGGGCTGTGAGAATAAGATTTATAAGGACTGATAAGTTTTTACTATTCTATCTGCATATTTTAAGTTCGGTACTTTTTCTTTAAATCTTCATAATAAAGGGGGATCTGGTGATCTTATCTCCTACGGGGTGTAATTATGGCTTTAGGTGAAAATCAGCCGAAAGAAAAAAAGCATATCGCGCTCTGGGTAAATGGAAAAAAAGTTCAGGCAGAGGTAGAATCCTGGATCACTCTGGCTGAATTCCTTCGAGAGGAGTTGCAGTTGACCGGGACAAAGGTTGGCTGCAATCGGGCGGAGTGTGGAAGCTGCACTGTCATCCTTGATGGTGATCCGGTGTATTCATGCAGCATGCTGGCCGTCGAAGCTGCAGGAACAGAGATATTAACCGTCGAAGGGCTTGAAAACAGCGGTAGGCTTCACCCGCTTCAAGAAGCTTTTATAGAGCACGATGCCCTGCAATGCGGATATTGCACGCCGGGTATGCTGATGGCTTTGAAGGCGCTTTTAGACAAAAACCCTCGCCCCAAAAAAGACGATGTTAGGCGTGCCATTGATGGAAATTTTTGTAGATGTGGCTCTTATCCAAACATTATAAGTGCAACCTTAGATACTTCTATGGAATTGCTCAGAAGGAAAGGGGCAAATGATGGAGAGAAGTAAACTGCTGGTTAAGGGCACTCCGCCTCCTCATCTGGACAGAGAGTTTACTGTTGTAGGAAAGCCCCTGAACCGCAGAGATGCCTTGGAAAAGGTCACTGGGCAGGCCCAGTATTCGGGAGATCTGAAGCTGCCGAATATGCTCTATGGTATGATTCTGGGCTGCCCCTATCCTCGGGCCAGAGTGATTAAGATCGACACACGTAAGGCAGAAGCACTCCCAGGCGTTGCCGCCGTATTGACGAAGGAAAACACGAAAGGCTGGCGTACTTATTGGTATAAGGTCCCCCAAATTGCGTTTCCCGAGTGCATCACCTACGAGGGACAAGAAGTCGTTGCGGTGGCTGCTGAAGACATTCATACTGCTCAAAGAGCTCTCGATCTTGTTGATGTGGAGTATGAGATTCTCACGCCCATGCTATATAAAGAGGAAACCCTTAAGAATCCGGAGCCTGCCTTAATTGCCGATGAGGAATATCCGGGAAGGGATGTCTTTGACCGGAAAGAATATGTCATCAAGCGGGGGGACATTGATAAGGGATTTAAGGAAGCGGACGTTATCGTTGAAGATACATATACCACTCAGGCTTCATACCACGGGACCATTCAGACGCGTGCGTGTGTAGTCAGCTGGGATGGTCACAACCTGACTGTATGGGATGCGATTCAGGGTGTTTGGAATTCAAAGGAGACCCTTGCAAAATCATTGGGTCTTGATCCCGATAATGTTCGGGTGATTGTCAAATACCTTGGAGGCGGTTTCGGTTCAAAGGCATGGTCTCAGAGGATTACGTATTATGCAGCCAAGCTATCGATGATGACGGGCAGGCCTGTAAGGCTTGAGCGTACGAGAAGAGAGGAGTTCATCAATCACTCTCGCCGGTGGGATTGCAAGATGGTCATCAAAATGGGTGCAAAAAAAGACGGGACGCTCACCGCGATTTATCAAAAGTCCCTCGTGAACATAGGTGCTGCCGCTAACGAGGAGAACTATTATTGCATCCAAATCATCTGGCATACCTCCAACCTTCATGCTTGCCCCAACGTGTATCTCGAGCAGGTAGGCGTTTATACAAATTTGCAGATCACCGGACCCACGCGCTCACCACTCAATATGCCGGCCATTTTTGCTTTAGAGTCGCATATGGACAGAATGGCTGAAGCGCTTGACATGGATCCCCTGGCGTTCAGATTGAAAAACTATGCTACGCACTGCAGTATCGGTGTCGATGCGGCGATTCTTCCGGATGCGGCGGTCAGTGATCAAGAGACGAAGATTCCGTATTCAAGCAAAAACCTTGACGAATGCATGAAATTGGCCACTGAGGCCATCGGTTGGAATAACAGAAAGAGTAAAAGCATCGCCAGGCGTAGTAAAAAAAGAAGGGGCATTGGCATGGCCTCTTACCTGGTTTTTCAGGGGGTAGGATTTCGGCCTTACATAGCCTATGCGGACGTGGGTATAAATCGTGACGGTACTATCAATCTGTGTATCGGCGTCGTTGACATCGGTGGTGGACAGCAGACCATCTTTTCCATGATAGCAGCCGAAGAGCTCGGTGTATCGGCTGATGACGTAACGGTTGTATATGGAGATACACAGGGTACACGCTATGGCCCTTCTTGCCACGGATCAAGGGCTACGCCCGAGCTGGGGCCGGCGGTATTGCAGGCGGCAGCCGAAGCCAGGCAAAAGTTCTTCGCGCTAGCTGCCCCGCTATTGAACGTACAAGCGGAGGAATTGCGATCAAAGAATAGTGAAATCTATGTGGCATCAGATCCCTCGAAATCGATGCCCTTTCGTGAGGTGTGCAATAAAATAGATCCTGATAATCCCATCAGGGGCAGCGGCAGCAGGGCGCCCAATCCTGATGCTCCAATGTTTTCGACCTTTGGGGCACAGGCTGTGGAAGTGGAAGTGGATATCGAAACCGGACTGGTAAACATTCTGAAAATGACCGCAGTCCATGATTTCGGGAGGGCGATAAACCCGAAGCTCTGTGTCTCGCAGATTTATGGTGGCATTGAATTCGGAATTGGTTTTGCCCTTTCAGAAGAAGGAATTTATGACCGCAGGACAGGGAAGCTGCTAAATACCAACCTGCATCAGTATAAGATGCCAACATCGCTGGATATTCCCGATATTCATGCCATTCTAACAGAAGACGAGGATCCGTACTTTGCCTATTCAGCGAAAGGAGCCGGTGAAAATACGAATGCACCGACTCCCGCAGCTATCAGAAACGCAATTTATGATGCTATTGGAATCTGGTTTAATGATCTTCCAATAACGCCCGACAAGATCATTACTGCAATCAATGCAAGAAAGAAAAGGGGATGAATCCACCGTGCTTTACGAACTACCGGTTTTTGAACATGCGGATGCAGAAAGTGTCCAGGAGGCTGTCTTCTGGCTGGAAAAATGGGGTAATGAAGCCAGAGTGATAGCCGGTGGTACGGATCTGCTGGGTATCATGAAAGATAGACTTGAGGGTCCGCAACTTAAAACTCCTAAGGTTCTTATCAACGTCAAAAATATCGCCGAGATGAAGCGGATTGACCATGATGATGAATCCGGGCTGCGGATCGGTGCAGCCGTTACGCTCAACCAATTGGAAGCATCTGATCTCATACGCAAACGTTTCAGCATTCTGTCGCAGGCAGCTTGCCAAATTGGCACCACTCAGATCAGGAATATGGGAACCGTAGGGGGGAATCTTTGCCAGCGACCGCAATGCATGTACTTCAGGCACCCTGATTTTCCGTGTTATAAAAAAGGTGGTCGCACATGTTACGCTGTAAAGGGAGAACACCGCTATGATCATTCGGTCATAAACTATAGGAAATGCGTTATGGCACATCCCTCTGACATGGCCCCGGCACTTATCGCATTGAAGGCCGACGCGATAATTGCAACTTCGAACGGAGAAAGGAAGGTGCCTTTACAGGATTTCTTCCTGGCTCCGAATGATTATTCTGAAACGGTTCTTAAACCCGGTGAATTTTTAGTAGAGATCCAGGTGCCAGACGAGGGCAGCAAGACCAATCAACTATTTTTGAAACATCGAATACGTCATGCT
>JASFPE010000072.1:0-15433 GCA_050116155.1 Desulfobacterales bacterium | reverse complement strand
CCGGAGACCCGGCATTTTGTAAATGCGGGGCTGCTGAATTTAATGAAGCCCTCGGCTTTTCTCATTAACATGGCCCGGGGACCAATCTGGAAAGAAGCGGACGTGGTCAGTGCACTCGAAGATAAACGGATTGCCGGTGCCGGTTCGGATGTCTATGAAATCGAGCCCATAACTCCAGACAATCCGCTGCTAAAATTAGATAATTTTGTAGGGACACCGCACATGTCTGCACATACCGAAGAAGGTATGATACGCATGAGTTTGGTGGCGAAAGATGTGCTGGCGGTGCTGGAAGGCAGGGAACCGGAATTCGCTGTGTTTTGATGGAAAAGGTAGCGGCCATTTTATCCCCCCTCCCTTAGATCCCTCCCACCAGGGGAGGGAGATTAATTGTCCTCCCCCTTGACGGGGGAGGTCCGGTGGGGGTGAAATAAGATAGACAAAATCATTATCCTTATTTTTTTATACATTATTGTAGAATCATAACACTATGTGGGCTTTTGTTTGGAGAAAAGTACATGTCCAAAATATCCATTTTCACCGAATCATGCAAAGGCATGGATGATTGTGGGATCTGCAGGTTCGTATGTCCCAAAGATCTCTTTGAAGCCTGTAGGGAAATGAATGCTGCGGGCTATTTCCCAGCGGAAATCACAGATGAAAGCGAATGCACAGCCTGTCAGAACTGCATGATCTGCTGTCCGGATTTTGCGATTGTCGTAGAAAAGGATCCTGACGAACCACCAAAGGAAGAGAATCTTAATGGAGAAGAATAAGAAAGTATTGACCGGCACTCATTTTGAAATGGGAAACTGGGCCTGTACGGAAGGGGCCATTGCAGCCGGTTGCAACTTTGCGGCCGGTTATCCCATCACACCGGCCAGTGAGGTGGCCAACCTGCTGGCAGCCAGACTTCCCCAGATCGGGGGTTCCTTTCTTCAAACCGAAGACGAGATCAGCGCGATTTGCTCGGCCATTGGTGCTTCCTGGGCCGGATGCAAAGCCATGACCGTCACCTCCGGGCCCGGTATCAGCCTGATGCAGGAAAACATTGGATTTGCGGTTTCTACGGAAACACCGTTGGTCATTGTGGATGTACAGCGATTCGGCCCGTCCACCGGCGTACCGTCGGTAGGATTAGCCGGCGATATCGTTCAGGTGGCGCGGGGGTCCCATGGGGACTATCAAATCATCGCATTATGTCCGGAAAGCCCGCAGGAAATATTTGATTTAACCATTCGGGCCTTTAACCTGGCCGAAACCTATCGTGTACCGGTCTTTCTGATGGCCGACGGCTTCATCGGGCATATGCGCGAGCAAATCGTAATTCCGGAAGAGAGTCAGATTGAGATAAAACGGCGCAAAATTGCCGAACCGGCGGAATCGATTCTGGAGCGCCAGGATTTTCAGGATGTGAATGTGGCTCCCATGCCGGTATTTGGACGGGGTTTGAAAGCCCATGTTAGCAGTTCCTGTCACGACGAACACGGCATGCGCAACTTATCCGATCCAAAAGTGATGCATAATTACGTCATGCGCCCCATTGAAAAAATTCTTTCCCATCGAGACGACATCATTGAGGTGCGGGACGATTGTGCCGATGCCCGGATAGCACTGGTCTCCTGTGGCACGGTATCGCGTTCAGCCCGCGCGGCGGCCCGGATGGCACGCAAAGAAGGTTTAAAGGTGGGCACTTTGCGTCTGGTGACCTGCTGGCCGTTTCCGGATCGGGAAATCCAAAAAGTGGCAGAAAACATTGACTTCATGCTGGTCCTGGAGAACAACACCGGCCAGTTGTATCCATATATAAAATCGGAAGCCGCCCATGCCTGCCAGGTTTCATTTCTGGGGCCACAAACCTTGGGGCAGATTCATGATCCGGAGTATATTCTTAAGAGCCTAAAGGAGTTGATTTCATGAGCGTTTCATCTCATCCGTTGCGACAATATACCCGCAGCCATGTTCTGCGCACCACGACATGTCCGGGATGTGGGATCGGTACGGTGTCTCAGGCCATTTTGCGGGCCATCGACGAACTGGGAATCGATATGGATGATTTTGTTTTTGTATCCGGTATCGGGTGCTCGGGGTGGATCCCCAGTCCGTTCTTTAATGCCGACACCCTTCACACCACCCACGGGCGACCCATTGCCTATGCCACAGGGGTCAAGCTGGGCTTACCGGATAAACATGTCATGGTTACCAGCGGTGATGGAGATCTAACTGCCATCGGCGGAAATCATCTCATCCACGCCGCAAGGCGTAATATTGATCTGACGGTTGTTTTAGTGAATAACGGTATTTATGCCATGACCGGCGGCCAGACCGCACCCACCACCCCCAGGGGGCTAACCACCATTACCAGCCCGCATGGCACACTGGAACATACGTTTGATATTTCCGCCATGATTGCTGCAGCCGGGGCATCCTTTGTGGCCCGTTGGACCACCTATCATCCTCGACAAATGACCCGTTCCATAAAAAAAGGGATTCAGAAAAAGGGATTTGCGTTGATCGAAGCCGTGAGCCAATGTCCGGTTCAATACGGTCGGGCCAGCAATCTGGGTGACGCCGTCAATATGCTGACCTATTTTAAAGAGAACAGTGTACGGATTAGCAAGACCAAAAAAATGGATGCTGCCGAATTGAAATCCAAAATCGTTGTTGGCGAATTCGTCGACATCGAAAAAGCCGAATTAACCGCGGAATTGGCTCGGGTCAAAAAGAAGCTAAGCGGATAAAGTAAAATTGAAGATTGAAGATTGAAAATTGAATATTTGTGGATGTCGCTACGCTCCGTCATTTTTATGCTTATTTTTGTAAATGACAGAATTCCTTAAATATTCAATATTCAATCAACAATATTCAATCCTTGGAGGATGGCGAAAATATTCCAATACTATAATATATACATAAATTGCAGCTAAGCTGCCAAGGGAGGCTAGTTGATGCCACAAACCGATCTGACAATCGCCGGCGTAGGGGGGCAGGGTTCCATTCTGGCAGGGGTCATTTTAGGTTCTGCTGCGGTGACCTATGACAGCAAGTATGCCACCCAAACCCAGGCCTATTCCTCGGAATTGCGGGGGGGCTTTGCCGCTGCCTGGGTAATTGTTTCCAATGCGCCCATTGAGTATCCGCGGGTAACGCATCCGGATGTTCTTGTGGCCCAGGCTCAGGACTCCATCGACCGTTTTGCTGAAGTCGTTAAACCGGGTGGAATCTTGATAGTTGACAGTGATATGGTTCAGGAAATTCCTGCGAGGATCGAGCAAAAATATACCATCCCGGCCACCTCGATTGCACGCAACCAGGTCAAAGCCGCCGTGACGGCCAACATGGTCATGCTCGGTGCGCTATGCAAGGTCACACAGGTGGTCAGTCGCACGGCCCTGGAGCAAGCCATTAAAAAAGCAGTGCCCAAGGGCAAAGAGGACCTAAATTTGGAAGCATTTAGTTTGGGGTACGAAGGGGTTAATACGCCCTAAATATTGCATAACTAAAAGGCAAGGGGCATAGAGCCATTCGAATTCGGAAGTGGGAATGCGGAATGTGGAATAAAAAATAATAAAGTCATGAAGTAGGGCCCGCTGTAGGTGGATGCCCGTCTGATTTCGGTCGGCACGGAGGCCGACCCTACTGGGTGAAAAAGCACGGGGCATGGGATCTAGTGCTTGGGGCCTGGAGTTAAATCGAATATATGAATTAAAAGTGAAATTATTAGGGAGCGGTTTAACATGATTACATCATCACTGGTTTTAAGCAGGAAGTTTACTTGCTTTTACCCCATGCCCTCTGCTCCATGCCCCATGCTTGTATCTATAAGCATCGATAAATGTTATTAGCATCCAAATATGTTTAATCTGAATTGAGACGTAAAGGAGACACAAGGATGGGTTTAAAAACCAAAGAAGAATATATCGAATCCATAAAACAGATGAGCCCCACGGCATATATGTTTGGGGATAAAATTGACAGTGTGGTGGATAATCCGCGCCTGCGGGCCGGCGTCGAGGCTACGGCAGCGACTTACGAACTCGCGCAAATGGATGAATATCGTGATCTGTTTATTACCCGCAGCCCTTTGATCGATGAACCGGTGAATCGTTTCACGCTGCCGCCCGGCTCAATCGAAGATCTGGTGGCCCGGGTTAAAATAAACCGAACCCTGGGCAACTGGGTGGGCACCTGCCACCAGCGCTGTACCGGACTGGATTGCCTTTCTGCCCTGTCGATTGTTACCTATGACATCGACCAAAAACACGGATCCGGCTATTTCGAGCGGTTTAAGGAATTTTTAAAGCATATTCAGAAAAATGATCTTACCTGCAATGCCGGGGTGACGGATGTCAAGGGTGACCGTTCGTTGGGCCCCCATGAACAGGAAGACCAGGATATGTACATGCATATTGTGGAGCAACGCGATGATGGAATAGTTGTCAGAGGCGCCAAAGCCCATCAGACCGGATCACTTTCCTCCCATGAGATCATCGTTTTGCCGACCCGGGCTTTAAAAAAGGGCGACGAGGATTATGCCGTTGCCTTTGCCGTTCCCAACGATACCCCTGGTATCGTTCACGTTGTCGGCCGCTCCAGTCTGGACACCAGAGAACTCGATGGCTGCGATATCGGCAACACGCTTTTTTCCAAATACTGCCCTACGGTCATATTCGATGACGTGTTTGTGCCCTGGGAACGGGTATTTATGTGTGGAGAAGTCGAGTTTGCCGTGGATATGGTTGTTAAGTTTTCTTCCTATCATCGTCAAAGTCATGGTGGTTGTAAATCCGGCAAGATCGATTGTATGACCGGTGCCGCCTTGACCATGATGGAATACAATGGTACAGACAAGGCCGGTCATCTCAAACAAAAGATCATCGACATGGTACATCGGGCCGAAACCCTCTATGGCTGCAGTCTGGCCGCATCCTATGAAGGTAAACAGCAGCCGTCGGGGACGTATTTTATTGATACGGTACTGGCAAATGCCTCTAAAATTCATGAGGGTAGGGAAATGGCCGAGGCCACCCGGCTGATGGTAGATGTCTGCGGAGGATATGTTGCCGATCTTCCGTCTGACAGAGACGTCGAAAATCCGGACATTGGTCATCTGGTAAAGAAATATCTGAAGGGAAAAAAAGACGTCCCGGTCGAAAACCGAATCAAAATGTTTCGACTGGTGGAAAAGATGGCCATGGAAAGTGCCGACACTATTTCTGATATTCATGGCGGCGGCTCTCCTGAGGCGCACCGGGTCACCATATTGCGTGAGACAAATCTGGAAGCCAAAAAGAAAGCAGCCAAGCGACTGGCGGGAATTGATGAAGATTAATGAAAATGAATCCAAGCTTTCAGACATTGCAGAGATAGGAAGTGAGAAAAATGCTAGATGTACAAGATGCCATCGAATTAATAGAACTGCACTTTGAGAAAGGCTGGACCGGTGTGCTGATGGTGTTATTGATGGTGTGGTTAAGCTGTTAAAAGCAGGGCAGGAAGGCTAAGCACTTATTGGCAGGATTTTCTCAGGCAATCGGTTTTCCAATTCCAACACGCCGGGCTGGTGGAATGAGGATTACGCGCTATGGGTTCAACAAGAAAAGATCTAAAAGCGGATTTTCAAGAGCTGATCACACGCATGGAGAATATGATTTTAACAGGCGTTTTTCAGCCCCGGGAAAGACTCGTTGAACTCAAATTGTCTGAGGATTTAGGGGTGAGCCGTTTTTGGATCCGGGATGCTTTTAAAATTCTTGAAACCAAGGGATTGATCAAGTTGGTTCCGTATAAAGGGGCAGTGGTTTGTGACCTGGATGAACAGGAAATCGAGGATATCTTCGAAGTCCGAAGCGAATTAGATGCCCTGGCAACCCGCAAGGCCGCTGAAAATATAAAAAAATCAGACATTAATGTTTTAACGCGCATGGCCAAGCAGTTCGAAGACAGCGTTCGTCGCACAGATTTTGGCGAGATGATATCGGCCAACGAAAATTTTCACGATTACATTTATAGGCTTTCCAAAAATCCGACGCTGGTTAAAATGATCAATCAGCTCCAAGCGCGCGGACATATTTTGCGCTATCATGCCTGGTCTTCACCGGATACCATCCAAAAAATACAGAAAGAACATAAACTCTTTATCAAAGCATTGGAGAACAATGACTCGGAGTTGCTGGATAAGCTGGCAAGGCGACATATCAGTTATTCTAAGGATTCCTATTTACTTCACCTGAGGGCAAAAAAAGCCAATCTTTCAAAATAACACCCAACAATTTAAACAGGATCTATTCCCGGGGAAGTCGTCCAGATTCGATCGCATGCAAAATTGCATTACCTACCTCTTGCGTACCGGCCTTGCCCCCGAGATCAGGCGTCAGCGTATTTCTTTCTCTAATAATCTGTGCAACCGCCGACTCGATAAGTTGGCTTGCCCCAATTGCCGCCTTGTCGTCATTGCGCTCTCCCAGCCAATTGAGCATCATCGATCCAGACAAAATCATCGCCATGGGGTTGGCAATGTCCTGTCCGGCCAACTGAGGGGCGCTTCCGTGTGAGGGCTGGAACAGACCATGATTTTCACCGATTTCAGCAGATGGTCCCAATCCGAGCCCACCAACCAATCCGGCACCAAGGTCGGACAAAATGTCACCAAACATGTTTTCCATGACCAGAACATCATAAGCCCATGGCTGTTGAACCAGATAAAGGCTCATGGCATCCACATAGGTTGATTCGGCGGTCACATCTGGATGACGGGAGGCGACTTCATAAAAAATGCTTCGGAAAAAGGCAAAGCTGCGAAACACGTTTGCCTTGTCCACACATGTAACCGTACGATGCCCATCCAATGGACGGCCTTTGCGTCGTTTGGCCAGGTGAAAAGCAAATTCTACTATCCGCTCCGTACCGGCGCGGCTGACAACCATGGTGTCCGTTGCAACCCGATTGTTCACGATGCTGCCCCCACCAAAGGAGGCAAATAACCCTTCTGTGTTTTCTCGCAGCACAATGAAATTGATGCCGGGCCCAATTTCTTTCAGGGGTGTGGGAGTGCCTGGGTAAAGTTTAATGGGCCTTACGGCAGCATATAGATCCAGAGCCCGCCTTAACCCTATTATTATCTGAGGTTGAACTTCTGTCCCGTCAGATAGACGTACATCGGTTAATCCCATCGCTGATAACAGCACGGCGTCGGCGTCCCGGCAATTCTGCAACACGGCATCAGGAAGTACCTGTCCGGAGCGCTTATAGTGATTTGCGCCAATTGGATGTTCAGTAAATTCAAGTTGAAGCCCATTTGTAGCGGAAACTGCGCCGTTCAACACCTGGATTGCAGCGTTCATCACTTCGGGACCAATGCCATCTCCTGGCAACACTGCAATTTCATATCGACCCATTTTTCCGTACCTCGAAATTTGTATAACTCCATGAAAATATTACCGATTATCTAATATTTTTGGTATCTGCATCGATCATGGAATAATGGAATATTGGAATGATGGAATAGTGGGTTTTCCAAGGATATTGTCCATTTTTACTTTTGTTGTTCCGCCTTAGCGGACCATTAGCCCAACATTGTAATATCCCAACCCATTATAGCGCAAAAGCTTCACTGTGTGCCCAATGTTCCATTATTCCAATATTCCAACATTCCAACATTCCAATTGGGGCAATCCCCTGAAATTGGTACTTCTTTGTTTTCATAAAAAAAGAAATATTAAGCTGTTACTGCCTTATTTTTTTCTTTCGAAATTTTATCCATTTTCTTCAAGATTGGCGTCATGATTTTCTCAATTCTAGCCTTCATCGTGTTATATTTAAAGCGCTCGGCATCTGAGAGCGGCTGTTTGGGAGGTCCCATATCAAAGCCTCTCATTTCCATGGCGAATTTAAAACCCAGCGGAAAGGGCAGGGAGAACATGGCACGCACCGCCAGCAAGACGGAGAACTGCAGCTCTTTTGCTTTCTCATAATCCCCTCCTTTCCAGGCTTCATAAATTCCGGTCATTATTTCCGGCAGGATTCCGGAAGTGGCCGTCATACAGCCTTTGCCGCCGACCATCAAGCAGGGAAACAGCGTCTCCTCCCTTCCCGTCAACATGTTGATGTCTTCGCCGATGATCCGGATTTTATCCATGAAATGCAGGAAATCGACCATGCTGCCGCTGCTGTCTTTCATGCCGACCACATTGTCCCGCCGTGCCAGCCGTTTGACCACATCATAAGACAGCGGCTGGGTGAACAATGGAATATTGTAGAGTATTATGGGAATATCAACGGCATCGGCGATGGTTTCAAAATATTTCTCGATATTTTCCTGGGATAATTGATAATAGTAAGGCGGAGCGACAACAACGCCGTCACAACCGAGCTCTCTTGCTTTTCGGGCCAGGATGATCGCCTCGGCAGGAAGGCTGCTGCCGACCCCCGGACAAACCCGTACCCGGCCGCGGTTTTGCTCCACAATAATTTCCATCATCCGGATTTTTTCTTCCCGGGACATGTGGATGAATTCTCCGACAGAGCTGATGGGAAATAACCCCTGCACCCCGGATGTTATTTGAAACTCAACAATGCGTCGCAATTCTTCCTCATTGATCACACCATCTTCGGTAAAAGGTGTGAGCATGGCCACGTAGATGCCCTCGGGTCTAAACATTCTTGCCTCCACAGTCAGGATTTCAGGTTTTATGGATAATTAGGTGTCAGGTTTCAGGTGTCAGGTGTCAGCGTAAATAATTTAGGAATTTAGGAATTGAAGAATTGATAGTTTAGAATCTTCAGATCGATTTAGTCTTTTCCGTTAATTCCTGAATTCCTTAATTCTTAAATCCCTCAGTTCTTGAGTGCTGACACCTGAAACCTGACACCTGAAACCATCAGTTTCTTATTAGCGTGTTATAAGTTAACTTGCTCAAAGTGACGAAATACCCAATTCTTTCAATTTTTGAGACATGGGAACCCCATCCTTGTCCCACCCCCGCACGAGATAATATTCGGTTCTGAGTTGTTCGAGATCTACCACCCTGCCTTTACAGGGTCCTTCTTTAAGGGGTTCGTTGAAAAACCGTGCCGGAAGCGTGTCCATGTCTTTGGTGAGTCCTTCGCGGATATTGAAGAGCCGCACGAGATTGTTGACACGTTCACCGGCTTTCAGCAAATGTTCCGATGACGAGAATTCTTCAATTCCGGTAGCGGTGCAAAGAAAGGGCGTAATTTGTTTGAGATTCAGCGCGAAAGTGGCAAACAGACACATCCCGATGCAGTTGATTAAGCAAAATAAATCCTGCTGGGTTTTGACCAACTCGGGCTTGAACTCGGTGGAAAATAAGTCCATCCGCTGCTCGGTGGCCAGAAGCTCTTCGCCGATGGGCCAGGAGCGCAGGTGGCATCCTCCCCGGTCACTGGTGGCATAAGCCAGGGCCATTCCTGTCGAGCCTCGCGGATCATAGGCGGGTAGTTCCAATCCTTTAACATGCATGGCTAAATCCGTTGTTCCCGGGTATTGTGCCGAAATTTTCCTAACCCCTTCCCCCCAAAGATTGCCGGGGCCTTCGCGTTTGCCGATCATATGGATGGCCTTGATAATAGCATCCGCGTCGCCGAATCTGAGAGGGAACCCGATGTCGGATTCTTTGACGAATCCCTTTTCGACACATTCCATCAAATAACCGATCGTAACACCTGTTGAGATCCCATCCATCCCGTAATAGTCACAAAGGTATTCGGCCTGGACAATCGCCGCAGGATCCGGATTCTCACAATTGGCGCCGAAGGCCCAGACATTTTCGTATTCGGGGCCTTCGGTGAAACAGCCTTTATATTTACCTTCATCGACCTCGGCAATTTTGCTGCAGTAAATCGGACAGCCAAAACAGGCCTTATCGCGGGTGTACAACCGTGAAAGGGTTTCCTCATTGAGCGATGCGGCCCCCTCGAATTTGACTTTCTGAAAATTTCTTACGGGATGAATTCCGGCCTCATCCATTACCGATAGGATGACGTTGGTTCCATATTTTTGGCGACCGCCACCGGTATCCGGGTGGTTGGCCAATTCGTTGAAAGCCTCACGGCAGGTTTTCATAAATTTGTGGGGATCGGCAATCGCCATGCTTTGCGAGCCTCTGACTGCAATTGCTTTCAAATTTTTTGACCCCATCACCGCACCGACACCACCCCGTCCCAGAGCCCGATATTCGGAAATAATACTGGCGTAGCGGACGCATTTCTCGCCGGCAGGGCCGATGCAGGCAATGCGTTGATCTTTTCCAAATCGCTCTTTTATCCTTTGATGGGTAGTAACCGTGTCCAATCCCCAGAGATCCGAAGCTGATTGCAACTCCACCCGGTCATTGTCCACAACCAGCAGAGCGGGTTTTTGCGCTTTACCTCTCAAAATGACGACGTCATAGCCGGCAAATTTCAGTTCCGGACCGAAAAATCCGCCGCAATTGGAATCCAGCCACAGATTGGTAGCCGGGCTCTTGGTGCAAACCTCAAAACGGCCGCTGGCCGGTGCCAGGGTACCGGTCAAGGGTCCGGTGGCAAAGACCAAAATGTTTTCCGAAGACAGGGGATCAATTCGAGGCGCCAGCTGTTCGTAGAGAATTTTTGCACCAAATCCTTTGCCGCCCATGTATTCGACAACCGGGGTTTCATCCAGTTCCGATTTAATGATGGTTTCGTTGCTAAGATCGACATCAAGAACAGTTCCGGTATAGCCGTGCCAGGTTTTCATCATTTACCTTTCCTGAGGTTTTCTGGTTAAAGCTTGCGTAGGACACCACGCCACACATTGGAACTCCCCTCCGCAGGTGTCGCAAATCATCGGTAAATCGGTGATCGGATCCATGTGGATACCATCCACCGGACAGGCTTCCACGCATAGGCCACATGAGTCACACTGGTCTTTATCCAGAAGAATCCAGTTTTCCCATTTTAAAGCGTCATGGGGGCAGGCGCTCACGCATTCATGGTCTTTACAGGCCTGACAGACAGTTATGGTGGGAATCTTCGGCCAATCCGCTTCCACCATGATTCGCGATCGTTTGGTCGTGTTTTCGCCATAATGGGACCAGGAGCAAATTCCCATGCAAATTTGACATTCCGTACATAGTGAGCGCTTTATTTTTATCATTGATTTTACCTTTTGGGGCCAAGCCCCCATCTTTAATTTGACGGATTAATTTTCTTGATGCAATCAAAATCTTAACATATATAATTTTTTTCAGATCTGTAAATAGAAAAGGAGATTCAAAATGGAATATCGCTTTTTAGGCAGGACCGGCATCAAGGTATCGCCTTTGTGCCTGGGGACGATGACCTTCGGTAACGGGGCAGATAAAGCCGCTTCAAAGGCCATTTTCAATCGCTGCAGGGATGTGGGCATCAATTTTATTGATAGTGCCAATGTTTACTGCGACGGAAAATCGGAAGCTATTTTAGGCGAGCTTGTTGCCGATTGCCGGGATGAACTGATTATTTCCACCAAATTCGGCGATTCCATGGGATCGGATCCTAACCTTAAGGGCGCTTCCCGGCGCAACATCATCGCCGCATTGGAAGCGAGCTTAAATCGGTTGCGAACCGATTATATTGATATTTATTTTCTACATCGTTTTGATGTGCACACCCCCCTCGAAGAGACTTTGCGGGCTCTGGCTGATCTGATCTCCCAGGGTAAGATCCGTTACACGGGTGTCAGCAACTTTGCTGCCTGGCAGATTGCCAGGGCACTTTGCGTATCGGCCCTCAATGGCTGGACCCAGATCCATTGCATTCAACCCATGTACAATCTGGTGAAGCGCCAGGCAGAGGTTGAAATTTTACCTCTGGCCCAATCCGAAAAACTGGGAGTGATGGCTTATAATCCCCTGGGGGCCGGAATTCTTACCGGAAAATACGGCCTGGACCGTAAGTCAGACTCAGGGCGGTTGAGCGAAAGTGACATGTACCAAAAGCGTTATGGCCAGCAATGGATGTATGAAGCTGCTATTCGGTTTACAGAATATGCCAAAGCTAATGGTTATCATCCGGTGAGCCTGGCAGTTTCATGGGTAGCCTATCATCCGGCGGTAACCGCTCCGATTATCGGCGCCAGAAATGTCGAGCAACTGGAAGATTCCCTCAAGTCTCTTGACATTAGTATGACTCAGGAGCTTTATGATCAAATATCAGAGCTCACCCCCACTCCTCCGCCTGCAACAGATCGGTTAGAAGAACGTTTCAAAAGTAAAGATACAATGGATGCGTAAGCAGAGGTGTCAAAAAATAGCTTTCTCGCTTTCGGTTTCGAACAGATGTAAATTTTCCATGGTTGGGTTTAGCACGAGGGGGCTGTGAGGCTTAATCTGGCTTTTTCTGCCCACGGCAGCAATAAGATTGAAACTGCCGGCATTCAAATCAACATAGGTCTCATTACCGATGGGTTCCACAACCTCGACGGTGCCCTGTATGGTTTTACCGGCAATATGCTCTGGCGCGGGTTTGAGATCTTCCGGCCGAATGCCGACGATCACGCTTTTTCCCTGATGATCGGCAAGGTGTTTAGACTTTTCAGATGGCAGATCGATGCGCACGTCACCGGCTTGCAGGCAAACCGTCTCTGCGGTGCCGTTGAGCTCTGCATCGAAAAAATTCATGGCCGGGCTGCCGATAAACCCCCCCACGAATTTGTTGGCGGGCTCATCGTAGAGCTCCAGCGGAGACCCCACCTGTTGGATAAGGCCGTCTTTCATTACCACGATGCGATCCCCCATGGTCATCGCCTCTACCTGGTCGTGGGTCACGTAAACCGCCGTGGTGGCCAGGCGTTCATGGAGTTTTTTCAGCTCCAGGCGGGTCTGCACCCTGAGCTTGGCATCCAGGTTGGATAAGGGCTCGTCAAACAAAAACACTTCCGGTTTTCTCACAATTGCGCGTCCGACTGCCACGCGCTGGCGCTGGCCACCGGAGAGCTGCTTGGGCTTGCGAGTCAGAAGATGCTGGATGCCGAGAATTTCGGCGGCTTCTGCGACGCGTTGTTTGATCTCATCCTTGGGCCGTTTGCGCATCTCCAACGAAAACGCCATGTTTTCAAAGACGCTCATGTGGGGATATAATGCGTAGTTCTGAAAAACCATAGCGATGTTGCGGTCTTTGGCCGGCAGCTTGTTAATCATCTGTTCGCCAATAAATACGTTTCCGCTGGTAATCGACTCCAGGCCTGCAATCATTCGCAGGGTCGTGGTCTTCCCGCAACCGCTGGGGCCGACCAGAACCACAAATTCCTTGTCTGCGATGGTCAAATTGAAATCGTCGACCGCAACGACCTCATCGAATTTCTTGACCACCTTTTCTAACCTTACTTCTGCCATCTTGGTTTTACTCCTTCAACGCGCCGGTCATACCGGCGACATAATGCTCGACAAAAAATGAATAGACCAGCGCTACCGGTACGGATGCGCAAAGGGCACCCGCCATCAGTGCGCCCCAGTGATAGACATCTCCTCTAACCAGCTCGGTGACCAACCCGATCGGTACTGTCTTTTTGGCTGTACTCGAAATAAAAGCCAGGGCATAAAGATACTCGTTCCATGAGAGCGTAAAACAAAAGATACCCGCCGAAAGTACGCCGGGCAGACAAAGGGGAAGAATAATTTTTCGAAAGATCTTGATACGGCTGGCGCCATCAATCATGGCGCATTCTTCCATTTCCTTAGGAATCGTCTTAAAGTATCCCATCAACAGCCAGGTGCAAAAGGGGATGAGAAACGTCGGGTAGGTCAAAACCAGAGACCAGAGGGAATCCCACAATCTGACCTTAAAGATAATATGGGCCAGGGGAATGAATAAAATAGTCTGGGGCACAAGATAGCCCAGGAAAATAGCCACCCCCGTTGGTCCGGAGGTTTTGAACTGCAAACGTTGAATCGCATAGGCTGCCAGAAGACTGGCGAGCAGAGAGATCAAGGTGGCCGTAATGGCCACAAAAAAAGTATTGGCCATCCATTTCAGAAATATCGTTTCCGTAAAGAGAGAAACGATATTACCAAGCGTTGGCGAGTGGACGTAGAGCGGATTGAGATCGAGGTTATAAAGCTCGGTGTCGGACTTAAAAACCGTATTGACCATCCAGTAGAATGGGAAGAGCAGGAACATCAGGTATGCCGCCAGGGGCACATAGAATTTAATCACTCTGGATCCGACGCGTTCGATTGCCATTTATTAATCCTCTTTCCTTAGAAAAACAAAAGCGATAAACACACAACCAACCAGAATCGGTAGCATAAAATTGGAGATGGCCGCGCCCTCGCCAAAGTGCCCGCCCTGCATCGCTCTTTGAAATGATAGCGTACCGAAGATGTGAGTGGCGCCCGCCGGCCCGCCCTTTGTGATGATCCAGACGAGTTGAAAATCCGCAAACGTCCAGATGGTTGAAAAGACGGTGACCACGGTCAACAGCGGCGTGAGCAACGGCAGCGTGATTTTCCTGAATTTTTTCCAGGCACCGGCACCGTCAATCTCGGCTGCCTCGTAAAGATCGGGGCTGATTGTCTGCAGACCGGCTAACAATCCGATGGTAAAAAATGGAACACCGCGCCATACATTGGCGGCGATCAACGCCCACCGGGCGTTCCAGCCGTCACCCAGAAAATCGATGAAGTGGTCCGCAATACCCACTCGCAGCAAAACCCATGAAATTCCGCTGAAGGTGGAATCATAAAGCCACCAGAAACAGATGGCGCTCAATGCCGTGGGGATAATCCAGGGCAGCAGAACAATGGCCCTGACAAGCCCTTTGGCCTTGAAATCACGATTCAGAACCACGGCCAGACCGATTCCCAGCACGGCTTTAAAAATAACGGCCACCACGGTATAAAGAAAGGTGTTGAAGCAGGTGAGCCAAAATGTGGGGTCATCCAGGAGGCTGGCATAATTTTCAAAGCCGACAAAACTTCCTTCTCGCCCGACAATGGTATCGGTAAAACCGAGCCACAGGCCCAGTAAAAACGGATAAGCCAGGAACATCAGAAGAAGGAGTTCGGCCGGAGCCACAAACAAAAACCCCAGGAAATTCGGGTTTTCCAGCGCCCGAGAAAATCGATGGCGTAATCCGGCTATAGCTGTGGTTCGTTCTGAATCAGCGAAGGCTTCCACGCATCGGTCTCCAATAAATTTTTGCTTTGATCAGAGTGCCAGGACTTTTATTTTACTATTGGCTGAATTCCAAATTGATATTTAAAATTCAACGGGGTGGCCTCCGTTTTCTTGCGAAGGGCCACCCCTGCTATTCGCACTTAACGTTGACAATCTTTGCTATTTATACGCCCTGGTAATAGCATTTTCAGCACGCGCAATGGCCTTGTCTGCAGACATGCCTCTGGCGCAGTAGTTGGTAAACATGTCAACCACCACATATTCGGCCATGACAGCCGCCGACCCCGGTCCGATG
>JASFPE010000071.1:0-15563 GCA_050116155.1 Desulfobacterales bacterium | reverse complement strand
GGCAGGGAGTTGCATATTCTGTATACCGTGATCACCTTTACGGAACTTTCCCGTTTCAAAGAGATGATTCGCAAAATTGATCCCGAAGCCTTTGTGGTGGTCACAGAAACCCTCGAAGTCATGGGTAAACGCATCGGCAATCAGCCGCACTGGTAATCGCAACAGCATGAGGAAATGAGAACCATGATGGCCAAATTAACAAAAATCGGGTTGCTGATCGTGCCCATCTGTGTCGGACTTTCGGTTTTTGCTTTTGCCGCTGAAAAACGCGTTGTCGGCTGGATAGAGAACGTCAGCATTTATCCCGGCAATATGAAAGTCAAAGCCAAACTGGACACCGGGGCCAGAAATTCTTCATTGAATGCCCAGAATTTAGAACAATTCAAACGGGACGGAGAAAACTGGATACGGTTTGAGCTTAAAAACTATAAAAATCGCCTGGAGGTCTTTGAGGCCAAGGTCATCAGGACAGCCAGGATCAAACAGCTGAACGACAAACCCGACATCCGCCCGGTGATCAAGCTCGGGATCTGTATTGGGAACACCTACCAAGAAGTCGAAGTCAATTTGGAGGACCGCAGTGGCTTTAATTACCAGATGCTGATTGGCCGCAGCTTTCTGAAGGGATCATTTATTATCGATCCGGAGCGGGCTTTCACCATTAAACCGAACTGCCAGGGAGTATCAGATCAATGAACAAGCGCCACTTATATCTTTTGGCGGGATTCTTAACTGCCGTGGGCCTTGCGCTTTTTTTATACAAAATCCTGGTCTTAGATTTCCCCCTGATTCCCGAGACCCATACCTATGTTTGGGACATCGAGGCTCATCTGACATTCGAGGCCGGAGACAAGCCCATCAAGGTTGCCATGCACATCCCGCGTAATTCCAAGCGTTTTGCCATCGTGAACGAAAATTTCATCTCCCGCGGGTACGGGGTCGATGTCTCCACCGAAGAAGGAATGCGCAAAGTCAGCTGGTCGATTCGCAAGGCCAGGGGATTGCAAAGCCTGTTTTATAAAGCATCGGTATTGCGCGTCGATCGAGATATCAAATTAACCAGGCCGGCCAAAGCCGAACCGAGGAAACCGTATTTGAACGGTGCCTATCACGAGGCATCCCAGGCGATTGTATCCGAGGTTCGTGAAAAATCGGCAGATACGGACAGCCTGGTGGCAGGCTTATTAAAGCAGCTGAACGCCTCGCAACCGGGGGATAATGTCGCCCTGCTTTTAGGCAAAAAAGCGACATTTCAAAAGAAGGTCAACCTTACCGTGCAATTACTGGCCTTGGCCGGACTCCATGCTCGTGCCGTGCACGGCCTGCGATTGGAAGTACAACGACGAGATGCCCCCATTATTCACTGGTTGGAGGTTTACGATAAGGACCGGTGGATTTCCTACCAACCTATGTCGGGGGAGCGCGGCGTCCCGGAAGACTATCTGACGTGGTGGAAAGGCATGGAACCGCTGGCGCAGGCCCAGGGAACAAAAAATATGCAGATATCGTTGTCGGTAGTGCGCAGTGAGGAAGCAGCCCTTCAGTCGGCGGTTGAAAAAGGTATCCTAAAAAAGCCGTTATTGCTGGATTTGAGCTTATTCAGCCTGCCTGCCCACACCCAGGCCGTATATCGCGTGGCATTGCTGGTTCCCGTTGGTGTTTTGTTTCTGGTTATTCTTCGCAACGTCATCGGCATCCGCACATTCGGCACGTTTATGCCGGTTCTGATTGCCCTGTCATTTCGAGAAACCCAGCTGCTGTGGGGCGTTTTTTTATTTACCACCCTGGTTGGGATCGGTCTTCTAATTCGTTTGTACCTTGAGCATTTAAAGTTGTTGGTCGTACCGCGATTAGCGGCAATATTAATTGTCGTGATCGGTATAATGGCCTTTCTCAGTGTGCTCACCCACAAGCTCGGAATTGAGCGAGGATTGTCCGTGGCCCTTTTTCCCATGGTCATATTAACCATGACCATAGAAAGGATGTCCATTGTGTGGGATGAGCTGGGCGCCTTTGAAACCTTCAAACAGGGGGCAGGGTCCATCATCGCTGCAGCGATCGCTTATCTTATAATGAGTATTCAATACGTTGAACATCTGGTGTTCGTATTCCCCGAGTTGCTTTTGATATTACTGGCCGCAACCATATTGCTGGGGCGCTATTCCGGTTTCAGGTTGCTTGAGCTTCGCCGTTTCAAGGCTTTAACCGAGATAAGATCCGATGTTTAGGATAAAAAAGCAGATAACCGAAATGGGCGTGTTGGGCATCAACCGCCGCAACACCGAATATACCTTGCGCTATAATCCGCGACGCCTGTATCCGCTTGTGGATGACAAGTTGCAGACCAAGAAAATAGCCTTGAAAGCCGGCATTGCCGTACCGGAGCTTTACGGGGTGGTGGAGACGGAATATCAGGTTCGGCATATCGAGGCGTTACTGAAATCTTATCCGGATTTTGCCATCAAGCCATCCAGGGGATCAGGCGGGGAGGGCATCCTGGTCATATCCGGACGCTCTAAGAATATGCTTCGCAAGGTCGACGGTATGCTGCTGGGTGCTGAGGAAGTTGGCTATCATCTGTTTAATATCATCAGCGGTATGTACAGTTTAGGCGGTCAGCCGGATAAAGTCTTGATCGAATATCGGGTACAATTTGATCCTGTATTCGAAGCCATCAGTTATCAGGGAGTGCCGGATGTTCGGGTGATCGTTTTTCTCGGTGTGCCGGTGATGTCCATGGTACGGCTGCCAACCCGCATGTCCGGAGGCAAAGCCAACTTACACCAGGGGGCGATTGGCGCCGGTATCGATATTACTAGCGGAACAACGCTCACGGCGGTGTGGCGAAATGATATTGTTGACGAGCACCCGGACACCGGAAACCCTGTCACCGGTGTCCGGATTCCGCACTGGGATACGCTGCTTGATATCGCGGCCCGCTGCCATGAGCTGACCGGTTTGGGCTACCTCGGTGTGGATATTGTGCTGGACAAGGACAAGGGGCCGTTAATTTTGGAGCTGAACGCCCGTCCGGGCCTCAGTATCCAAATTGCCAACCGATCAGGTTTGCTGCCACGTCTAAAGCTGGTCGAGCAGCTTCACACAGAGTTGGTAAATCTTGATGACCGTCTGGAATTTTCAAAGCATAATTTTAGTCATAACGAATAGTTCATCTGTCTAAAAGGAGGCTTATCATGATCAAAAATATTATCTTCGCATGTCTGATCGCTATTGTTTTCATCGTTGTTATTCAAAATACCCAGGTGGTCGAGTTCCGATTTCTGGTATGGACAATATCCTTATCACGAGCATTGATGCTGTTCGGTACGCTGGCGATCGGATTTATTGCCGGTTGGCTATTGACCCTGCCAAAAGGCAAAAGAGAGCGACAAGATGAAAGAAAAGGTCGAAAATAATATTTATTTGGAAAAGGAATGAAAAATGAAAGAAAAAAAAGAGCCAACTAAAATTGTTAAGGGTGGTTTCAGGGCCACGCTCGCGCTGATTTTCTCAATTATCGCCCTTATTTTCTCTGTTATAACCTTTAATCGGACCTCCGATCAGACAGAATATCAGACCGAGATCAAAGAGCTCAAAGAAAAACTAGAGAAAGTGAAGCAGGAGACTTCCGAACGGGTAAGCAAAATCCGCCAGGAAACCGCCAATGCTGTAAAAAAGCTGGGCATTGAAATAAAAAAACAAACGGAAAAGCCGGAGAGCTCTGATAACCAATAACTATCCTACAGTTAAATTAGACTTAGACATGCGGAAAGGAGTTTTTTTATGAGGTATAATTTATCACGGATTATTTTCCTAGTCTTTCTCTTTGCGCTCATATTTTTTGACTCCTTTTGTCAGGCAGATGATAAAGCAAGGGACCGCGCCACGCTTCACGGTATCCAATCGATCATTGTAAAGGTGCACTCCTGGGAACCGGGCTGGCGCGAGGAACTTAAAAAGGTAGGATTAACTGAAAATGATCTGGAATCACTCATTGAGCGTAAATTGGAAACAGTTGGAATTCATGTGATTGCCGAGGAAGCTTCCCAAAAATCAGAAACCGAAGGCATTCTCAACGTAAGAATAAAATTCGCTAATCCTGAACCTGCCAAAAAAGCCTATAAAACCTGGGATGCTGACAAGGACATCGAGAAAATCGATACCAAAAAGAAATATATATACGCCATACGGCTAAACCTTCGGCAACTGGTGGTGTTACCGCGCGACCCTGCTTTCCGGGCGTGGTCAATCACCTGGCAAACGGAATCGGTGGGACTGAGGCAAATGTCTTTAATCAGGGAGGCTGTACTGAATGCGATTGATGTTTTCATCGAAGCCTATTCTTCTGAAAATCCCAGCTCACCAAAAACCAATTAAAATAAGGGATATGCTTTTATTCCATATTGGTTGGATAGCTCAACCAATGATTAACCAGGGGAAAGGAGGACATAATCATGGAACTTACAACTGTCGTCACCGGCGCCTGGAGTGCCTTTTCAGCTAAGATTTTGGCTTTTCTTCCGAATCTGATCGGGGCCATCATTATTTTTGTTTTAGGCTGGTTGTTGGCACGATTACTAAAATTTACTGCCGTGAAATTACTCAGGCTGGTCCGCCTGGATAAGGCCGGTGAGAAAACCGGCTTGACCGAATTTTTGAAAAAAGGAGATATCAAAAAGACGCCGTCTGAGATTGTAGGACATTTGATTTACTGGTTTATTATGATACTGGTGTTAATTGCATCCCTGGATGCCTTGGGATTGCCGATTGTTTCTGATCTGCTCAACGATGTTTTTCTTTACATACCCAATGTCATTGCGGCCATTATTGTTTTGATTCTTGGAATTCTTTTTGGTAACCTGCTATCTGCGATTGTCCAAACCGCGGCCTCCAATGCGGGAATCGCAGCAGCGGAAGGCCTTGCAAAAACATCGCTTTATGCGGTCGTATTTTTTGCCGGCACGGTTGCTCTGATCCAACTCGGAATCGGTGAAGAGATTGTCACATCCGCCTTTGTCATTGCTCTCGGTGCGGCGGCATTGGCCCTGGCGCTGGCGTTTGGCTTGGGGGGAAAGGATGTGGCAGGCGATTATCTAAAAAAATGGTTGGCCAATGAAAAAAGCCCCGGTCAAGACTGATGGGGTGCAAGTTGGCTTGGTCATTACCTGATTCGCGCAGCACCAAGGTGCTCCGTCAGCTAACCCATAGGCGGGAGGACGCTTTTGAATCTACAACCCTTGTTTGAGCCGAAAACCATGGCGGTCATTGGGGTATCTTTATCCAATGACCGCCATCCTGCCAATATCATCTCTAACAAAGCCCATCTACGTTATCCGTTGAAAGTCTTTCCGGTAAATCCTCGCGGAGGATCACTTTTGGGAGAACGCGTGTACACCGATATATCGGAGATTCCCGAAGAGGTCGATCTGGCGGTCGTTGCCGTGCGTGCGGATGCTGTTCCAGAGGTATTGAACAAATGCATTCATAACGCTGTCGGCGGCGCCATAATAATTTCCGGGGGATTTGCAGAAGTCGGCCGCACAGATTTACAGGCCCGCTTGGTGTCCATGGCCCGTGAGACCAATTTTCCCTTCATTGGTCCCAACTGTTTGGGGATTTATGTGCCCTCTGTGGTGGACACCTTTTTCCTGCCCGGGGAGCGCATGGTCCATCCGGCTCCCGGAAACGTTGCGCTGGTCAGTCAGAGCGGGGGTGTTCTGGTTGATCAGATGGTCAAATTTGCCGAGCAGGGCATCGGTTTATCCCTGGCAGTGAGTATCGGCAATAAAGCACTTATCCGCGAGCAAACCCTGCTGGATTATCTGGTCGCCGATCCGAAAACAAAGGTGATTGCATTTTACGTTGAAGGATTCGACAAGAACGAGGGACGTGATTTTGTCCTGGCCGCCGGCCAATGTCCAAAACCGGTCATTGTATTAAAGGCCGGTAAAACCGACGCCGGCAGTCGCGCTGTTTCCAGTCACACCGCTTCGTTGGCCGGGGATCATGAGGTTTTTTCCGCGGTGCTCGCTCAATACGGGGTGGTGGAAGCATCCAACGAACTGGAACTGGTCTCTTTTTGCGAAGCCCTTAGCTGCTACCAGAAATCAATTACGGGCCGCGTGGGTATTGTCTCTGGCAGCGGCGGACATGGAGCACTGTCTGTGGATGTGTGTTGCGATCATGGGCTGTCGGTACCCAACCTTTCAGAAACCGTGCAAATGGAGATTAAGGAACAGCTCTCATCCAGCATTCAAACCATTGCCGCTGTCGGCAACCCCATTGATCTTACCGGAAGTGCGGTGGATGATGACTTTGTGATGGCTGCCAGGGAGTTGGGTCGCTTACCGGAAATCGACGCCATTATTGTTCTCTTGTTACCCTATTTGCCGGGTATTACCTCGGATCTTGGAGCCAGGCTAAGCCATGTTTCTCGTAAAGAAAACAAGCCATTGGTTGCCTATGTACCCCATGTGGAAAAATACCGCATGCTGATTGAAGGATTTGAACTCAACCGCATTCCGGTTTCTTCTTCCATAGAGGGGGCGGTACTGATGGTTGAAGCCATGCGGAGATGCCAACCATGCTGAACGAAGAAATCAAGAACATCCTTGGCCACTCGCAAAAACATGGCTGGGTTTTAGAGCCGGATGCCAAGCGCCTTTTGAAATTGGCCGGAATCAAGGTGCCCAAGTTTTCACGGGCAACGACCATCGATGATGCATTGGACTTTTCCCACCAAAATGGATATCCGGTGGTCGCCAAGGTGGTGTCTCCTGAAGCAATTCATAAATCGGATGTCGGGGGAGTTGCTTTGGGAATTTCCGATGATGGGACTCTGACCGAAACTTTTGAGCGTTTCAGCGCAATTAAAGGGTTTTGTGGCATGCTGGTCGAGGAATCTCTGTCCGGCTTCGAGCTGATCGTCGGAGCGAAGGTGGATTATCAGTTCGGACCGGTGGTGCTTCTGGGAATCGGCGGCACCGGTGTCGAGATTTACCGGGATACGGTGCTGCGCATGGCACCGTTGCGACCGGAAGATGCTGCATCCATGCTAAAGGGGCTCAAGGCGCATCAGCTTTTGGAAGGCTATCGGGGTTCTGAGCCCGTAAACGTGGAGCAACTCACCCGCCTGCTGATCACCTTCTCTGCTTTGGTGATGGAAATTGAGCCATACATCGAAACCATCGACTTGAATCCGGTGATGTGTTTGGCCGATCAGTGTGTGGTGGTCGACGCGCGGATTATACTCAACGGCTAGTATTTAAATTGAGCGTTTTCGCTCAACTCGCAGTTCATCGTTATTTATTAACCGTTTTGGAGGATTAGCATGACTGTGGATGTGACGATACGCATCGCCGGGCAGGCGGGCCAGGGAATTCAGTCCATCAGTGCCATTATGGGCAAAATTTTCACCCGTCACGGCTATTACGTGTTTGTTAATCAGGATGCCGAATCCCGCATCCGGGGCGGGCACAACTTTGACCAGGTAAGAATAAAAGACAATCCCGTGTATGCGATCAGAGACAGGCTGGATTATCTGATTTGCCTGGATGAAGACACCATCGAACGAGATCTTCCGCATTTAGACCCGGATGGCGTCATGATCTATGACGGCACCAAATCTGAATTTAAATCCGATAACCCCAATTTTTTTTGCGTCCCGTTGGAACAAATTGCCCTGGAGCACGGCAAAAGCAAGATTATGGTGAACACGGTTGCCACCGGCGCAACTTTTGCGCTACTCGGGTTTGATCTGCAGCCGCTATTGGATCGTCTCGCAGAAGAGTTTTCGGCCAAAGGAATCGATGTCATTGATCGCAACAAAATCAGTGCAACCGCCGGCTACCAATATGTCCGGAAATATTTCAAAGGTGTTTCCGTTGATAAGATTCCTCCGGGTTCATTTTCGAAAAAAAAGATGCTGCTCAATGGCAGTCAGACCATTGCCCTGGGGGCTATTTGTGCCGGATTGAAGTTCTATTCGGGATATCCGATGTCTCCAGCGACGCCGATCATGGAGTTTATTGCTTCACAGGCAGACGAATACGATATCATCTTTGAACAGGCGGAAGACGAAATTGCCGCCATCAATATGGTTATCGGTGCTTCTTTTGCCGGAGCACGGTCAATGACCGCCACTTCCGGAGGCGGTTTTAGTCTGATGGTGGAGGCTCTGGGATTGGCCGCGATGACCGAAACTCCCACCGTGATTGTCGTCGCCCAACGCCCGGGACCCGCCACCGGCCTACCGACGCGAACCGAACAGGGAGATCTGAATTCTGTCATCCATGCTTCCCATGGTGAATTCCCACGGGCGGTGCTTGCTCCGGGCCACGCCGAGCAGAGCTTTTACCTGATGGCCAAGGCCTTCAATCTGACCGATCGGTATCAGACGCCGGTGATTGTGCTGGGCGACCAGCATTTGAATGATTCGTATTTCACGGTAGATAATTTGGACCCGGGCCGTATTTCAATTGATCGCGGCGACCTTGTGCTTGATGATCGGTTACCTTCTGCAAAAGACTATAAGCGTTACGCCTGGCAGGAGACCGGCATATCACCCAGAATTTTACCGGGACTTTCACAGGCGGTGCTGTATGCAGACAGCGATGAGCATACCGAGGAGGGGCACATCACGGAGAGCAGCAATGTCCGCAAGCGCATGGTCCGCAAGCGCATGCGGAAACTGGACGGCCTGCGCCATGAAATGAGCGCACCCTTCATATATCCTGCAAAGAAATCTGATGTCGTCCTTTTAAGCTGGGGGTCCCTTTTCGGCGCTGCAAAGGAAGCCGTAAAGCTGTTAAACCGGGACGGTATATCCGCTCAGATGATGCACTTCAGTGAGATATTTCCTTTCACAGCCGCATCTTTTACCAGTAAAATTAAAAAGAAATCAAAAATTTTCGCCGTGGAAAACAACTACGTCGGACAATTTAGCGAAATTTTCACCAGAGAAACCGGTTTGCCGGTTTTCCACAAAATACTTAAATACGACGGGCGGCCGTTTTCTCCCCAGGAAATTGTCTCTCAGGTGAACGAAAGGATCTAAAGGAGCAAGAAGATGATGACACGCGAAGATTTCGAAAGTAATGATCCGATTGCCTGGTGCCCGGGATGCGGCAATTTTTCAATCCTCAAGGCCCTCAAGCAAGCCTTTGTCGAATTGGATAAGCAGCCCAGTGAGATCGTTATTGTGTCCGGTATCGGGCAGGCGCCGAAAACCCCCCACTATATTCGTTGCAATACCTTTAATGGTCTGCACGGAAGGACGCTGCCGGTGGCCACGGGGATAAAGCTGGCCAATCATGAACTTACGGTACTGGCCGAAGGTGGCGACGGTGACGGGTATGCCGAGGGCGGTAATCATTTCATCCATGCCATACGTCGCAACACCGATATTACCTATCTGGTTCACAACAACCAGGTATATGGCCTCACCAAAGGCCAAACCTCACCGACCAGTGGATTGGGCTTTGTTACCAAAACCGCTCCGACCGGAACAGTTAGTCCACCGCTGAATCCACTGCTGCTGGCCATTGCCGCCAACGGCAGTTTCGTTGCCCGGGGTTTTGCCGGGGAAGTTGAACACCTCACCGGTTTGATCAAAGCGGCGATACAGCACAAAGGATTTGCGTTTATCGATATCCTCCAGCCGTGTGTCTCGTTTAACCGCGTCAATACCTTTAAATGGTACTCGGAGCGCATTTACTCCCTTAATCCTGAGGCCGATTATGACGCGGGTGATATGATGATCGCTTTTAAAAAGGCGCAGGAATGGGAGGAGCGGATCCCAATTGGAATCATTTTCCGCAAAGAAAGACTGACGCTTGATGAACAACAATCCGCAACAGCCAAAGAAAGCCTGGTGAAACAAAACATCGATCCATCCCTGTTTGGCAATATCTTCGAATCATTTAAGTAACGGCAGAGTAAATTATGAAAAATCAACAAAACGAATTTCCAAATCTTCCGAAACGGATTAGCGGCTTGGGTCATCTGGCTGAGAACCTCTGGTGGAGTTGGAATCCGGCGGCACGCATGCTTTTTAAGTCGCTGGATCGTCCGGCCTGGAAGGAAAGTGTGCATAATCCGGATAAGATGCTCAAAGAACTTCCCAGAGAGATTCTGGAAAGAGTTGCCACCGATGAAGCTTATTTGCGCAATTACGATGTCGTCATGTCTCAATTTGCTAAATATCTTGAGCAAAAAGGGTGTCCGCTGTTGGGCGATATCGCTGCATCGGATGTTTCCGCAGTTGCCTATTATTCAGCCGAATATGGGCTTCATCATTCCCTGCCGTTTTATGCCGGTGGTCTCGGCTTTTTGGCCGGCGATCATCTCAAGGAATGCAGCGATTTAAATGTCCCCCTGGTGGCCGTGGGGTTTATGTACCCGCAAGGGTATTTGCACCAGCACATCCGGGAAGACGGCTGGCAGGACAACATCACCGAAACCCTTGACCGGGAGGCGGCGTCTATTTCCAGAGTGTTGAACGACGATGGCACGCAGCTGGTGGTCAAGGTTCCGCTCATCGAGCCGTCGATTTATGTGGCCGTGTGGAGGGTAACTGTGGGTCGGGTACCGTTGTATTTAATGGATACGGATATCGATATGAATGAACCATGGAATCGCCCGATATCCGCGCGGCTTTATACGGGTGATCTGGAGCAGCGGCTGCGACAGGAAATTGTGCTGGGGATTGGTGGAGCAGAAATATTAGAAGTCCTGGGGATTAAGCGTTTTGTTCTGCATCTGAATGAAGGACATGCCGCCTTTGCCTTACTGGAGCAGATTCGGGACCGGGTGAATAAAGGCATGCGTTTCGAAGAAGCCATGGATTGGGTTCGCAAGACATCTATTTTTACCACCCATACCCCGGTGCCGGCCGGTCACGATGTGTTCCCGTTTCACTTGATTGAAAATTATTTTAGTTCTTACTGGCCTGCTCTGGGACTGGATCGCGATCGCTTTTTAAATCTCGGCATTCACCCGGAAAACCCGGAAGCCGGCTTTAACATGACGGCTCTGGCACTGAGATGTTCGAAATTTCGCAACGGCGTCAGCAAAAAACATGGAGAGATATCGCGACAGATGTATCAAAGTTTTTGGCCGGACGCGCCGGATCAGCAAAATACAATTGATTATGTGACCAACGGTGTCCACGTTCCCACCTGGATTGATCCCAGGATAAAACGCCTTTTCGACAGATATCTGGGACCCGGATGGCTGGAGGATCATGACAATCCGGTTATCTGGGAGTTGGTTGAAAAGATTCCGGACGATGAGCTTTGGAAAATCCACTACTGGTTGAAAATTAAGCTGATTGATGCCATCCGTGAACAGTCGCGCCAGCGCTGGACCAAAGACCACGTAAATCCTTCGCTGGTTCTGGCCGGTGGAACACTATTGGATCCACTGGTGCTGACCATCGGTTTTGCCCGGCGGTTTGCAACCTACAAAAGAGCCGATCTCATCCTTTACGATGCAGAACGTCTAAAAAGATTATTACACGACCGCTGGCGACCGATACAGATCATCTTTGCCGGCAAAGCCCACCCGGCAGACGATCCGGGCAAACGTATTCTACAACGGATATTCAATGCCAGTCGCGATCCGGAGATGGCAGGCCGGATCGCTTTTGTGGAAGACTATGATGAACAATTAGGCCAGTATATGGTTCACGGGGTTGATGTATGGTTGAACAACCCGCTACCACCCATGGAAGCCAGTGGCACCAGTGGCATGAAAGCGGCCCTCAACGGCGTGCCGCACCTGAGCATTATGGATGGCTGGTGGATGGAAGCATACAACGGGAAAAACGGTTGGGCAGTTGAGCATGAAGAAGTCGAAGGAAACCGGGATCAGACAGACGCTGTAAAAATATACCAAATTCTCGAAGAAGAAATAATTCCGCGGTATTATAATGAATGGGAGGACGGCATCCCAATAGAGTGGGTAAGCGTAATGAAGGAAACCATCAAAAGCAATGCCGCCAGATTTTCGGCCCGACGCATGGTCAAAGAATATATCGAAAAATTTTATTCGAACGCCTTGAAGAACTTTTAATATCGCAAAACCTGCCAATTATTCCCATGGATGCGTCGGCTTACAGGCAGGATCCTCCGCCGGGAAGTCTTTTACGTAGAAAATGGGTGCGTCGATTCATGGGCAGGGCAAGCTGCCGGCGGATTTGTTCGGTAAGATGGCGATTGCTTTCCTTGCGTAAATCCTTCAACTGCTTTTTTCTATCTTTTTTTCTTTTCATCCAGTGTTTTTTCCAGGATGCTGATGACAGCCTTATCCTTTGGTCGACCTAGGGCCTTTTTGCTGCGAATGATTTTCTCCAGACTGGCTACCTTTAGTTGATACTCATCAAAATCCACTTCGACGGCATCCGATCGAAGATTCTCAAAGGACTTTATACCGTGCAAAACCGACATAAAGTCAACCTGCATTCCGGTGTCGTCATTCACCACCCGATAAAGAGAGGATAGCGGATAAAACGGTTTCAAAATCTGTGCATCCACCTCACTTGCGAAAACTTTAAGTTTACGCAGGTTAGTAGGTGTCTTTCTGAACATAAAATCCACATCCAGTGTCGTCACCGGTGCACCCTGTAGCGCGGCAGCTGCATTTCCAACCATAATCGCCTCTAAGCGAGCTTTGTGCAGGGCTCTTGCGATTTTTTTCAGCAATGGTGCGGCGTCCATCAATTTTACTTAAATTAGCAAAAATGTGATTATTTTGAAGGGTAACCTTAATGATACCTATCAAATAGAGAATTGTTCTTTTTGTCAATACCAAAAAGTTAACACCTCAATTTTGATGCACAATTCAGGTAATCAGTTACCGATTTGTCTGTGAACGCAAGAGTCGCAAAAGATACCGCTGTGCCAGTAGATCGGAGCTAACCATTCCCAGAACAATCCCGTCTTCAACCACCGGCATCGCTGAAATCTGGTTTTGCTCCAGATCGGTAACAATATCCAGGATACTACAAGCGGGTTCTGCCGAAATCACATCTTGAGTCATTATCTTTTTTACGTTTTCTTCACAAATGCCTTCAGCCATGGCCCGGGTAATGTCCCAGGTGGTCAGCACGCCTGCAAGTTTACCTTCCTGGGACAGCACGGCAATGATGCTGCTTTGCGCTTTTACGATCATGGCTGCGGCTTCCTGCAGATTGGCCTGAATGCCAATGGTGGGCATCGGGTCCATAATATCCCTGGCGGTGCGCTCGCTTTCTTTTGCCATGAGGCGCTGGAGGCTAATGCTCTCTGCGGCCCGGCAGGGCAGCATATCCGGATTAGAAGCCAGCAGATCAACTAACTCCGTCATGTTGCGTCGAATGGTCTTGTCCCTGTACTCAATCCCGGCTTCCAAACGGTTTTCAGATAATTTGGATAACTCTGCCTGATTCTCCAATAGCCAGGCCTCGATCCCCTTCGGACTGCCGAGTATCTTTTTTGGAATCTGAAGCTGCGCAGGCGTCGGGATGATGTGCTCCTGGGCGGCAAAAATGACACCGCCTGAGTTTACCAGATAGTCATTGGCGATCATTACCCCTTTCTGGCGATAAACTACCTGTTCCATGCGGGTACGTGCTGCTTTGCGATTCGGATCCGGCGAATAGGTATTGGCCCCCTCGATAATTAACGACCAGATTCCCATCTGATCCACGTTCATCGAACAGGCTTCTGAGGGTAACACGCCCAGGTAATTAAACACAGGAGAGGCGGGTATGAAACAGAAAGCCGACTCCCGCAGCAGGTTGTTGGCGTCAGTGGAAAATTTTGTGGGATGACGGTGATCCTGTGATACAATCTCTGCTTCATAATAAGGACGGGCAACCAGTCGCCGTTGTTTTGCAAAATTAAAAAGCTTATCCACTGCTAAGCCGGACCTGTCATAGAGATAGCCTTGATGGTCACTGATCCCGATGATTTTTGCCGAAGGCAGCCTTCCCATCAAAAAACGCGCTGCATGGGCTCCAACAGCACCAAACCCCTGAATGATGACGGTGAGCTCCGCCGGAGAGGGCATCTTCAATTGCGCAAACTGAGGCAAAACGGTCAATCGTGGCATGATTTCCAGAAGTCTTTCGAGCGCAATAACCAAACCTCCGGCCGCTGCTCCCAATTCATCAATACGGTTGCCACCCATGTCGGCAGGCTTAGAAACCGCGCTGTCGATGCCATTTTCTATGGCAATGGTCTTCATATCGGCGTCATTGGTACCGACGTCCGGCCCGGGCACATAGATATCACGATAACGACGCAGCAGGTGTGCAAATTTTCTTATTATCTCGGTATGCTCCTCCGGGGATGTATCGGGCTCGGCCACGATGCCGGCCTTGCCCCCGCCGTAAGGCAGGCGGGCGGCTGCATTTTTAAGGGTCATGCCGCGGGCCAGGTTGTGAATGTCAGCAGGGGTTATCTCGGGAAGCATACGGATGCCTCCCATGGAAGGGCTTCCCATAGCCAGATTATCCACCACAAGATAGCCACCGATTTCCAGAGGAGAGGCCTCGTCCCACATGCAGACAACCAGTCGGGGGCCGAGTCTGTCGCAGTTGATTCCCATACGGGAAAGGAGATGTTCGTCCGTGTAGCCGAATTCCAGAAAACACTTTCCATTCACCCGTTGGATGCGATTTTCAATGGCAACTTCGGGAAGATGTTCCTTTAGATAAGCTTCAATGTTTCTGGGTATCATGGATCGACTGTTCCTTTCAGCTTTTGGGAGAATATTCAGAAAAGTCCACGGCCACCATAATCATTTCACAACGACTTTAAACGATTTCACGGTAATGATTCGCATGTCACCTTCTAGATTCAGTTTTCCGGTAACTTTTACCGTTTTGCCGATATAATTTGTCACGAGATTATTGCCTTCCGGAGTGTCATCCACTTCGAAGACGACTTCATCGGCGACGATTTGATTGGAATCGTTGACTACACCGACAACAGTAATTTCTGAAGCCAGCAGGTAGGATGGAATGATAATTATTCCCAAAAAAACAATAAATGCCACCGCGACGATTGCATCCATTTTTCGGTTCATCGTTCGTTCTCCTTTTCTAATGTTCTAACCGTCTCCACATAAACAATTTTTTCTCCGTCTAACTCTTTTTTGATTTTGCCTTTTACGCTGACTTTGGTCTGAATGAGGTTTGCCAATTCCTTAGCTCGTTTGTTTTGTGCAACGATATAGATTTCCTCCCGATCGGTATAAACAGATACCCCGATTACGTTTCCGTTTTCATCCCATTGATTTGCAAGAATTATCCCTGTGATGTCATTTTGTTGGGCGGGTCTTTTCTTTTTCATTTGACAGAACTTTATTTATTCAGCCCACCGTGACCGAACGATAAACAGCGGACGATCTACCCGGTTTAAAATACCAGCGGCAACACTGCCGTAAAAAATGCGGGCAAGCCCCCCCCATCCATGACTCGTCATCGCGATGAGGTCGACTTCTTCAGTGTTTGCGGCCTCAATTATCTTTTCTACAACCGGTCCATGGGCAATCAGCGTTTTACAGGCAATACCTTTATC
>JASFPE010000070.1:0-15575 GCA_050116155.1 Desulfobacterales bacterium | reverse complement strand
GGCAGCACCCCCATCGGCAGCACCCCCATCGGCAGCTCCGCCGTCAGCAGCTCCGCCATCGGCAGCTCCGCCATCGGCAGCTCCGCCGTCAGCAGCTCCGCCGTCGGCGGCTCCGCCATCGGCGGCAAGAATAATTGTGTCATCCCAATTTGAGTGATTACCAGTCGAGGCTACCATGGTGAGACCAAATTCATGGGCCACCCGAACTGCCCTACGAATCGCTAAACTGTCTTCCTTATAACCAATACTCATATTGACGATATCGATTTCGTTGTCAATTGCCCATTGAAATCCCATGATTATATTGGACAGTTCTCCCATAGCGCTTTCATCCAGAATTTTTACTGCGTAAAGCTCTATATTGGCATTGCGACCCCACTTTCCCTTCTGGTCTAAAGCAGCACAAACTATTCCTGCTACATAAGTGCCATGCCCATTATCATCAAAAGGAACACTTAGCTTATGTCTATTTTTCTGTTTATTGGTTGTATTATTGTTAACCAGGTCAATTCCTCCTTTGACCACTTTATAAAGGTCTTTGCGAAAAAATTGAATACCGGTATCAAAGATGGCAATCCGTATTTTTCTGCGCTTTAACTGGCAAAGTGCCTGCTCAACTGGATCGGGTAAATCTTCTCTCTCATATACACTTGTAAGTGACCAGGGATCATAATATTGATCATAGAGCTTTAAGATACCCCAAGGATAATGGTCTGAAGGTGGTTTAGGCACCGGTTCGATAAAGCTTGCATACTGACCTTTAACACTATTTTGCAACTTAACTGCTTGATCATCTTCGACCTTCTCGACCCTAGGATCGTCGGACAGATCAGACGCCTTAATTTCACTCGGCGTTTTTAAAACAAGACAATTGAACATCGGGAGCTCCATAATAATCGACACTCCGTATGGGCTCCATTCCTCGGAATACTGCTTAATTTCTTCCCACGAAACATTCTCGTAAAAAGTTACGATCATTTGCGAGTGGCTCTCTGAATCTTTAGCATCTGCATAGGACGCATTGAATCCAAAGCACAGAGCACTGACGCATGCCATTGTTAATATTATTTTTAAGCACCTCATGATCTTTTCTCCTGTAATTAAAACCAATTAATGTTTTGATTTCCCTCAGCTGATCCGTATTACAAATTTCAACTCAGCCGCTAAGCTATTTTACTCAATTGAGATATGCCCTGAGCGTATGCAAATCATTTTCATTTGGATTGAGAAAGTTTGCGCCAATTTGAATCCCATAGCCTTTATCAATCAATCGCCTAGCCTCACAGTTAAAACATAGCGGTCTATCCACGCTTTTTAAATCTAAGCAAAGCTCAAATTCGGGCAGATCATCTACAGAGAACTGTATCTCAGATGATTTGGGATAACCAATTAACACCCCTCCAAGTGAAACGTTTAAAACTACGATGGCAAATTCTTTTTTCTCCGACTCTTTTTCAAAATAAATATTGGCGGTCTTGTAAATTTCCTTGCGCGTAAACCATCTCCGCTCCATAATCGAATCCGAGTAAGCTAAAAGACCTTCCTTATCCAAGTAGTCCTTAATAATTTTATCGAGTAGTGATGCTACCGTTCGGCTCTCTTTCTGCGCGGCCTTTTTTAGTGCATTGCGAACTGTTTTACTCATCCGTAAACTATAAATCATTTCTTTTTTCATAATTATCCTTTTCACTTCTCAACTTTACGGTAATCGATCCAAATCTTCCGGAATGGAATGTAGGCTGCACCGAGATAGCTAACCTCAACGTCTTTCACCCATGGTTGAAATAGATAGTTGAAGCTGTTTACATGTTGGGCAATTAAAGGTGCCTCTTCCATTACGCGACTTTCAACTTCACGATAAGTTTGAATTCGCTTCATATAATCCACCTCTTGTCTGGCCGATTCCAGCATTCGGTCAATCTCCATATTCTGGTATCCCATTCGGTTGGTCCGGCTTTTGGAATGACAGAGGGTATAAAGAAAATTGTCTGGATCCGGAAAATCGGCATACCAAGCAGCATAATAGAGCGGAACCTGTTTTTCGTTTATCAATTTAATAAAATGCTTCCAATTATCTGCCACTTTTGGAACAACGGTTATACCAATCTCAGCCCAGTATTTCTGATAAGCAGCCAGCTCTTTTTGCACGCTTTCAGATTTAGATACTGTCCAGATCTCAAGCGCAGGGATCCCATTGCCGTCCGGATATCCGGCCTCCGCAAGTAGTTTTCGCGCCTTAACGGGGTTGTAACCATAACCTTTAAATTGCGGATCAAATCCTGCAATTCCAGGTGGTAATATGCCCTTTGCAGGAATACTTCCTCGTTTAGTAATTTCACTAACAATCGTCTTAACATCGACAGCAAGGGACAGAGCTTGACGAATCCTGACATCATTTAAAGGCTTTCTACGACAGTTGATGCCGATATAAACAAGATTAAGTGTCGGTTTGCTAACTAAATTATAGCGTGTCAGATATTGAGAATCAGAGGTAATCAAATTGTATTTGTTGCTTGGAATAATAGATTGTTCTAAAAACCCTCTTTCAAAATCTGCGAAAACCTTTTCCCATTCGATGTTGGGATAAATCTGAAAATATAGCGAATCCAAATAGGGACGCCCTAAGTGATAGTTTTCATGGGCTGTAAGACGAATCTCCTTTCCAGCCTTCCAACTGCTGAATTTGAAGGGACCGGTTCCAACGGGATGTCTAGAAAAATCAACTCCAACGTTCTCTTTAGGAATCACTTTGGCATTGGCCATTGCCAAAATAGATAAAAACGGTGCAAAAGGACGATCTAACTGTATCTGCAGTCTATATCTATCCAAAACCTGCAATCCCGTAATTGTTGTATCCTTTCCTTCATGAAAAGCCTTGGCTCCTTGGATATTTATAAATAGAGATGCCACTGGAGAGTGAGTATCAGGATGAAGAATACGGGATATGGAGAATACAAAATCATCTGCGGTAACGTTGCGCCCATTGTGAAATTTAACATCTTGTCGGAGTTGGAAGGTATAGGTCCGATGGTCCCTTGAAATCTTCCACAATTCAGCAATCGCCGGAACGATATTGAGATCCTTATCAAATTCTACCAGTCCATCAAACAAATTGTTGGCGACGGTAACGGCATAGATGTCTGTTATAAAAGCGGGATCCAGGGTTTCGGGTTCACTGGCAAGCGAGACGTTGTATTTACCTCCATAACGGGGGGCATTCGTTTCGGCAATTATGGAAGTCACATTGCTGAACAGCATAACTGTTATCAGCAAAGCACTCCGCATCCAGAGACATGGGAATTGTTTGAAGCGATTCATCATAGTTCCTCCATTCTATTGTAAAAATTTTGGCTTGTTGAAAAAGCCGGAAACGAAATTACACGCTGATCTTTTTCACTGCCAAATAATTCTTGTTCATAGATTTCGAGAAACACGTCGACAACACAACCATCAAATTGTCTATCTTTGTTTCTTTTCAATTCTTCTTGTATGGTGCCAAAATTAAACGCATCTCGATAGCTTCGTTTTGAATTCATCGCGTCAAAGGCATCGGCGACAATAATAATTTTTTCTGATAGTGAAAGTTCGCTACCATCAATGCCGTCGGGATAACCTCTGCCATCTTCTCTTTCGTGATGGTGACGGACGATATTCCTTTCTTTTTTCAGACTAAAAATGGGTCTTAAGATTTCTTCCCCAAATCGAGGGTGCTTCTTGATCATTTGGTATTCTTCGCTGTTTAACTTTGACCTTTTATTAAGAATGATATCTAACACGCCAATCTTACCGATATCATGTAGAAGAGCTGCATTGTAAATTACTTTCATCGAATCTTGATCCATGTCCATTTGTTCACTTATTTTTTTGCAGATTCCGGCAACCCTCTCGGCATGCCCATGCGTGTATTCATCTTTGAATTCCAACGTCTTAACGAGAGATTTAATCGAACTAAAGTAGGCGCGCTCTAGTTCAACAAAAAGATGATTATTTTCAATTGATGTGGTTGTCTGGCTTGCCAATACGACGAGTGTCTGTATTTCTGAAGCGTTGAAATTGCTTTTTTTATCTCTAATCAAATTGATATACCCGATTATATTTTGGGAAGAGCCAAGAGGTAAGGAAAGGATTTCCAGATCAGCGTGAGAGTTTACGCAAGTCCGAAAAAAAGGTGTATTTTCTAAATATTCTAAATTGAATACAAAAGATCCGAGACTCGCATCGATGGAATGGGCTTTACATAAAAAAGGTTGTTCTACTAAGAGCTTCTCGTATTCCTGTCTCTGGTTATCGTTTCTTGTTTTTTTGACAATACTGGCAGCCACCTGGGGGGCAGATTCGGGTTCTACCAATATAAGAGAGGCTCCATAAGCTTCCGTTGCCATCAGCGCATTTTCGAGAATCAAATCATAGAGTCTATCATGATTTTCAAAGGAGTGCATGACCTGGCTTGCCTGGAACAAGCTCTGAAGGCGCTGATTTGTTGTTGATAACTCGATGTTGGAATCTTTTAGCAACTGAATATTTTCCCTTAAAGATTCCTTCATTGAGCTAAATCGTTGTGCAAAATATCCAATCTCATCACGGGTACTTATATTAATTTCCTGTTCATAATCGCCCTTTGAAATTGCTTCAACGTCGTTTACCAGACTAGCCACTGGATGTGTAATACGACTGGCAAATAAAACTGAACCCAAACATCCGACTGCAAGGGCAACAATCCCTAAAATGAATAGTACCTTACGTGTACTCTTGATGGTGGATTGAATATTTTCAAGTGATAAACCCACCCGCACAGTAGCCCATTGCTTGTCACCAATTATAATGGGAGAGGCAAGTTCACAGATTTTTCCATCGGAATTCTTAAACGATAAATACCGGATCAACTTGTCATCATTTTCGATAGCGTGACTTTCAACATTATTCTGTATAACATCTTTTTTAATAGCATTTATTCCGCTGTAAGCTGCGACTTCTCCATCAAATAATTGAATCAGGGCGTATGCTAAACCGTTATCACTGACCGCTTTGGCAACATTTTGTTCAATACCCACATAGTTATAAGTAGTGACAAAATTCGCATTGACCGCAGATAAATTTCTACTGATGGCAATACCCAGTTTTAAAAATTCGTTCAGAATTGATTCCCTCATCTGCCGTTCAACAACTAAGATGGTGCCAATCATTATCAGGCATTCCAAAAGAATAATGCAGATCAAAAATTTATTGCGTAGGCTAAAAGAAATACCTACTTTGGAGGACCTTGATAAGAGTTGCATATTTAGCTCCTAGAAAAAACTTCCAAAATTTTAGCTTTAAAATATGATAATAAATCATCATTGTTTTACAAAGTATTTTATTTAATATCATTTATAGTGCTTTGTATTATATTTATTCCCATACAGCAAATTTGGTGCCATTCTCTTTTCTATTAATAAATACTATAATTACATATATTTATTTATTTAGTTGAATTCTATCAATGGAAAAAATTACATAATATTATGTAAATTACGACATATAATGTATTACATTTTTTGTCTGTATTACTATGATAAAATTCAGTTTTGATTGAATCGCGTCAGACGGATGATATTGAACAGGTTGATGGGCAGCGTTGTTCCATTGCAGCCGATAGCAGAGACCTAGTCTTAATAAGTGACTCGGGCTCAAGAAATGTTCACTTAAAGGGGGTAAATGGATTGGTTAAAGATGGGGTTTTGAAACCACTTTTCTTTTGCCTTCTAAACTAGAAGGCCTCCTTATATACCTCACCCGGAAGGCTTGCACGCCGGCGCCTGAAAACCTCCCGAACCACTGGGAATCCCACCCGCTCTCACACAACTGGCAGACATCAGCTTTTCAACATCTGCACATTCGCATTCCGGACATTTTGGAGCAGGATCACTGGCGCGCAACATAAGACTCTCAAAGCAATGACAGCAGGCTTTACACTGGTATTCATAAATCGGCATATATGGCTCCTTTAACAATCTTTTATATATTAGTTTTTATTCTGAAATTGTCAAGAGATGAAGGATATTCCGTTCGAATGTTTTCAGATGCAATAATCGTTAGTTGGGTTGGAATCCAAATTACAAGTATTTACAGAAGGGGGGGACGGGGTGTTGGCAACACCGAATTTTTGCCCATAATCTTCCTTGATGGGTTTGTGCAGCGATGACAATTGACACGCTATCCATAAGAGCGGATCTTTTTTAATTTCCTTGGAAGCGCCGACAAATCTGTTAAGGATTCGTTTGGCCTTTTTGGTCTGCTTCTTTAACGCTTTAATCAACAAATCGCCCGTGATCACCATACTTGTATCAAAAACCGACTTGGATGGCCTTTCAACCACGGATTGAGGGGAGAGTAACATATAAGACTTAATTTTGGGTTTGACCACTACACCCATTTTTTTCGGAATAATCTCATTTTCACGCAGAACCGAGTCCAAAACCTCGACCTGCTTCCGGTTTTCATCAAGCGGAGACTCAATCAGCTGGTATCGATTACCGTCGTAAATGAGAAATTCACCGTCTTCGGTGATTTTAATACCATAGGTAAAATTTTTAGACTCGAGCACAAAAAATTTAAACGCACGGTTGATCAGGATATGATCAAAGTGGGCGGAATAACCATTATTTTCAATTCTCAAATCGTGTATCAACGCCCAGTCACGATTATCCTTATAATAAAACTCGAGAAAATGCGTGGAGTTCGGCTGACCGGTCAGGGGTGACTGCAAAATGCGCAGTTCTCTTTCGATCAGGAACTTTTGATGGAGGCTAAAATCTTGAGAAAGAAGATCCGTGAGCTTTTGGATATCTTCTTCGATATAATCTTTTTTTTTGATTAGCATTCAATACCTCAAGAATTAGCGAACATGGACTTGCTATGATAGTATCGGCACAAGCACAGGGAAACTTGAGCCTCTCAAGGTGATAAACAAAGAAAATAATTCCAACATCACGAAATTTTTACAACTAATTGAAGATACAGGGTATATTTTTAGGCATGATTTTTTCCTCAATCATGGAATAATGGAATAGTGGAACGATGGAATGGTGGGTTTTCGAATGAAATTATCCATTTTAAACTTTATGTTCGTTCCACCTTCGGACCATTTAACCAATATCACATTATCCCAAAACCCATTTTTCCAATATTCCATCATTCCACCATTCCAATTGGGGCGAAGCCCCTAAATTAAAAATTGAATTGCGAAAAACGATAGTCGGTGATAAAAACGGATTCCAAGCAATATCATTTGTTTTAAATAATTGTATAACTATTTGAAATTAATTAAGAAGTATAAAAATGAGCCTATTTAAAGGAATGCGCTATAATTTGCGTGGTCTGGCAATGGGATTGAAAACACCGAGACTATTGGTGTTAGGTCTGATTCGCATTGCAGCTATCATAATTCTAACCATCTTTGCCGCGAGCCTGATCCTGGTATACCATCAGGAAATCTTAAGCCTCATATGGGCAAAACCCGAAAGCCGATGGATTCTGTGGTTATGGCATGTGTTTTCGTGGCTTCTTTCTCTGGTCCTGGTGGGATTATCCGCGGTTGTATCCTATCTTGTCTCCCAGATCCTGTTCAGTGTGCTCATTATGGATCAAATGTCCAGAATTACTGAAAAAATTGTTACCGGCGAAATCAAGGAAACTCAAAATTTGTCCTGGTTGCAACATTTTATATATCTCATCAGGCAGGAAATCCCCAGAGCAACCATTCCTGTGCTAATTACGCTTTTTCTGACATTAGCCGGCTGGTTGACCCCGTTTGGACCCGTTGTAACAATTATCGCTACGGGGCTGGCGATGGTGTTTTTAGCATGGGATAATACCGATTTGACCCCGGCCCGACGGATGGTCGAATTCAAAAAGCGATTCAACCTGATGTTGAGCGCCTTATTGTTTCATTTGGGTTTTGGAATTCTTTTTTTAATTCCCGGGTTCAACATTCTTTTTCTTTCCTTTGCACCCATAGGTGCGACCTTGTACTTTATTGAAAACCATGATGCACCTAAGATACCTTAGGTGTTATCTTGCTCCCCTATCCCTTTGACACCCCGGGGATTTTATAATACTATTTTGATCAATTAAAAAGCGAGAGTGAAAAAACTATGCTGGAAATTCGTTTTCATGGCCGCGGTGGTCAGGGGACCGTGGTGGCATCGATTTTGTTGGCAAAAGCATATTTTAGCGCCGGATATTATGTTCAGAGCTTCCCATTGTTTGGTGTGGAAAGACGCGGCGCCCCGGTAGAAGCCTATTTGCGGCTGGATAAAAAGAAAATTCTGATTCGCAGCAATGTCTATACTCCGGATCATATCATCGTTCAGGACGCAAATTTGCTGGAGAATGTGGATGTCACAAAAGGCCTCAAGCCGGAGGGATGGATTGTCCTCAACGCGGTGGCACCTCCGGAAAATCTAAAACAGTTTTCCGGCTATCGGCTTGCCTATGTTGATGCGACCCGGATTGCGTTAGAACATCATCTGGGCACCCGCACCCAGCCAATTATCAATACAGCGATGCTTGGCGCCCTGGCCGGTGTGATGGGGGCACCCCCCATGGACATGATTTCTGAGGCCATTCAAATGGATATCCCCAACAACCCATCGGAAAATGTAAAAGCCGCGCAAACGGCATATAAGCAGGTTCAGCGTTACGGGCTGGTGAACTGATCCTCAGCCCTCTGGGCTTTGAGGTTAGATGTTATTTGTTATTAGAAAAAAATGAACATAAATTATTTTACGTTATTCAACCATCAATAACCGAATAACGGATAACCATTAACAAATAACGATTCCCCTCGAACGGGAAACTCCGGTAGTCATGCCGAAAAATGGATCACGCCTACAACCAAACGTTCAGGCATCCTTGATTTATAGAGGAATAATTGATGAAACGACAAAAACATTCTGAAGAAATGCCGTTATATTTTCCGCGCTCCAATGCCACCACCGCAAGCAACAAAACCGGTTCCTGGCGATATTTCCGACCGTCGTATGCAGAAAAAACAGCCCCATGCAGCGCGGCATGTCCGGTGGGTCAAGATATCCCGCGAATAGAGATGCTGACCGCCCAGGGATTGCTCACCAAAGCCTGGGAGACGATCCTGGAAGAAAATCCATTTCCATCTATCTGCGGACGCGTTTGTTTTCACCCCTGTGAAACGGCCTGTAATCGGGCCGAATTGGACGAGCCTATCGCGGTCCACAGCCTGGAGCGTTTTCTCGGCGACCATGCCATCTCCAAAAATAAAACTTTTACCGCGAATAAGGTTGCCCAAAAAAACAAAAACATCGCGATTGCCGGAGCCGGCCCGGCAGGATTGGCGGCCGCCTATTTCCTGTCTGGGCTGGGATATGCCTGCGATGTCTTCGAGGCCCAGTCAGCGCCGGGTGGGCTGCTTCGCTGGGGCATTCCGGCGTATCGCCTGCCGGACGATATGTTGAGCAAGGAAATCAAACGCATTGAGCATCAAGGTGTTAGCATCCACTGCGAAACCCCGGTAACCGAAAAATTCCTGGGAAAGATCCGGGCGACGTATGATGCCCTTTTTATCGGCTGCGGCTATGGCCGGCCGATCCAGTTGAAAATACTGGGCGAGGAGCTGGCACATGATGGGCTGCAATTCTTGCGGCAAATTCGCCAGGGGAAAATGATTCCCATCCGGGGCACCGTTGCCGTTGTCGGTGGCGGCAACACCGCCATCGACGTTGCGCGTTCATTATTACGCCTGGGGGCAAAACCCATCATTGTCTATCGCAGACGCAGACAGGATATGCCGGCCTTTGCGCCGGAAATCGAAATGGCGTTGACAGAAGGCATCCAGCTCAAAGAGCTGGTCTCACCCATACGGTTCGAGGAAATGAAATCCAGCTCATCGCAATCCAATTCCGGTTACGTTGTAACTTTGCAGAAAATGAAGGTGGCTGCCAAGGAGATCAAAGGCCGCGCCAGGGTGATTCCGGACGGTGAAAAAGCAGAAACATTAACCGTAGACCATATTTTCATTGCCATCGGCGCCGGACCCGAAGCACACTGGAACACACCGCCAACCCAAGATAGCCATCAACTGAAATTGAGCCATTGCCACATCATTGGGCAAGAATTTCCGCTGGCCTTTGGTGGTGATTTGACCAATGAAGCCAAAAGTGTGACCGATGCGATTGCTTCCGGAAAACAGGCAGCCATCGCATTGGATACTTACTTTAAAAAAGGATGGAAGGCAATTGAAGCGAGCCTGTTCAACTGCCAGGTGGGAGCCGGTCCGGCGCTCTCGATGGCATCCTATCTGGATGAAAACCACAACAGCAGATCCGCACACATTGTATCATTTGGTGAGATCAACATCGATTATTTCCAGCCCGCCACCCGGGTAACCCCCTCGATACGTTCTACGGATGAAAGTCCTCGGTCATTTTCTGAAATCGAATCCACCTTATCCCGAAGCGAAGCAAATAGCGAAGCGACACGCTGCTTTAACTGCGGCATTTGCAATGCATGTGACTATTGCCGGGTCTTTTGTCCGGAAGTGGCGATTGTCGCAGAAAAAGCACAACGATTTGTCAACCTGGATTACTGCAAAGGTTGCGGAATCTGCGTGACCGAGTGCCCCCGCAATGCCATGACGCTGGAGGAAGAAAAAAAATGAAACAGGTCTTAGAAGGAAGCCACGCCGTCTCCGAGGCGGTTCGATTAGCAAACGTACAGGTCATATCCGCCTATCCCATAACACCGCAAACCCACATCGTGGAGGCCATATCAGAATATTGCTCCAACGGAACGATGGATGCGCGTTTTTTGTGTGTGGAAAGCGAACACTCGGCCATGGCTGCGGTAATCGGTGCGGCCAGCAGCGGATCACGTGCGTTTACGGCGACCTCCTCCCATGGCCTGGCATATATGCATGAATTGTTGCACTGGGCGTCGGCAGCGCGTCTACCGATCGTAATGGCGGAAGTCAATCGTGCCCTGGGACCGGGCTGGAACATCTGGCTCGATCAGACCGACAGCCTCTCACAACGCGATACCGGTTGGATTCAGCTATACTGTGAAGACGGCCAGGAGGTGTTGGATACCACCCTGCTGGCATTTCGTCTGGCGGAATCCGTCAATCTGCCGGTCATGGTGGTTTTGGATGCGTTTTTTCTATCCCACACCTATGAACCCGTCGACGTACCCGATCAGAAAGAGGTAGACCGCTTTCTTCCGCCGCTGTCTCCACGCATTAAACTGGATACGGCCAACCCTTATGCCGTCAATCAGATGGCCGCCCCCGGCTTCTATATGGAGATGCGCCACAATATTCAGTTTGCCATGGATCGGGTTTTAGACCGCTTTGACCAGATGGAAGCTGAATTTGCAACGATCTTTGGCCGCAAGCACGGAGCGCTTGAAGCGATGAGATGCAGGGACGCCGAAATTATTTTGATCACAGCCGGAACAACCGCCAGTACCTGCCGCCACGTGATCAATGATCTTCGCGCCAAAGGCGAAAAGGTGGGCTTGCTCAAGCTTAAAATGTTTCGGCCGTTTCCCACAAAACTGATTCGCCGCCATCTTGCAAAGGCCCAAAAGGTCGCCGTGATTGACCGTAATTTTTCCTTTGGCGCCAGCGGCATCTTTGCACAGGAAATCAAATCCGCCCTGTGTAATGCCAGTCGGCATCCATTGGTGTTCGGGTATGTGGCAGGCCTCGGAGGCCGGGATGTCACTCCCGAAACCATTGAAGAAATTTACCGGCAAACAAAAAAATACAAGGCCCCGAAAAGCGAAAGTATCTGGATCGGACTCAATCAGGAGCTTGTGGAATCATGGAGCAATTAACCATACCTCGCGAAGAATATTTAAACCCGGGACACCTTGGATGCCCCGGTTGTGGTGCCACCATAGCCATGAAATTGGCGTTGAAGGCGTTGGGTGATAAAACCATCGTGGTGATTCCGGCTTGCTGCTGGGGTATTCTGGCCGGTCCTTATCCCAATTCCTCTCTGGATGTGCCCATCTTACATACCGCCTTCGCCACCGCGGGTGCTGCTGCCAGCGGCATACGGGCGGCACTGGATATGCAGGGGGATACCGAAACTACGGTGTTATCATGGGCAGGTGATGGCGGAACCTTTGACATCGGTTTTCAATCCCTTAGTGGTGCCGTAGAGCGCAACGAAGACTGCATCTTCGTATGTTATGACAATGAAGCCTATATGAATACTGGGGTGCAACGCAGCTCAGCCACACCTTTTGGTACACAGACCACCACCACTCCCGGCCAAGCGTGGAAGAAAACGCGCAAAAAAAATATCATCGAAACCCTGGCTGCCCATCGCATTCCTTATGCGGCCACCGCCAGTATCGCCTTTCCGGAGGATTTGGTCCGGAAATTTCAGAAAGCAAAAGAGTTACGGGGCGGGTCCAGATTCTTGCATGTTCTGGCCACCTGTCCCCCTGGATGGCGGGTTCCCTCTGAACTGTCCGTGAAAGTTGCCCGGTTGGCGGTTCAAACCAATATTTTCCCATTATATGAAGTCGAAGACGGCATCAATTATGCGCTGAACTATGAAGGCAATCGCAAAGTCAGAGATTACCTGGAGATACAGGGAAGATTTAAGCATTTGATTGACGAAGATATCAACAAAATCCAGAGCCTGGTAGATGAAGACTGGAGGCTTTTATTAAAGAAAATCGTGTAACAAACTTCTCATATCGACAAGTGATGATGAAAATCAAAAAGGCCCAAAAACTTACCCATCAAAAATGGCTCAATCTGTTCGATGTCACCTATACTGACAAAAAAAGAGCTGAAAAATCCTGGCAACTCGCGACCCGGGAAAACCAACCCAAGTGTATAACCGGAAATTTTCAAAAACCGGATGCCGTTATCATCGTACCCTTCCACAAAGATCAGAAAAAGGTTGTGATAACCAAAGAATATCGCGTACCAATAGGGGATTTCGAATATGGTTTTCCGGCAGGACTCGTAAATACAGGTGAGACGGTTCAAGAAGCCGCCCGCAGAGAACTGCTAGAAGAAGCTGGATTGAACATCACCCGCTTTATTAAAATAAGCCAGCCGATATATTCCTCTGCCGGCATGACCGATGAGTCCGTCGCCATGGTGCATGTCGAATGCGATGGAACGCCATCGGTTGAAGAAAACGCCGACTCCGAACTCATCGAAGTCATGCTCGTATCACCATCGGAGGCCTCCGGCCTGTGTGAAGATGCGAATTTGAAGTTTGATGCCAAAGCCTGGCTGGTGCTTTCCAGATTTGCCGAAACCGGACAGTTATAAATCCTTCGTATTGCTCAGCATTGAGCCACTTCGGCAACGGTGCAGGCAAGACTTGTCTTTAAGTCTGCCGGGGCCAGTCGCAGCATCCTGCCTCTCTGACCGGCATTGATTAGAATTTCATCAGAATCCAAGATACTTTCATCCATGATTACCGGCAATCTTTGCCTGGTTCCAAACGGACTGATGCCGCCGATAAGATAACCGGTGAGCCGTTCCGCTGTTTTGGTGTCTGCCATAGCCGCTCGTTTAACCCCGCAGACCCTGGCCAGCCGCTTCATGGATAATTGTTTATCGCCCGTCAACAGCACCAGGGTATAGCCCTTTTCTCCCAGATCGACCACCAGTGTTTTCACGGTTTGGGCCAGGGGATAGCCGGTGGCCCTGGCAGCAAACTCGGCACCTTTTTCTGCATGCTCGTATTTGACTACGTCAAAGGCAATTTTTTTCTGCTTCAAAAATTGTATTGCTCGTGTCGACATGCTTCTAAATCTCTGCTTCTAAATCGGTTCCTCTCCAGCCAAAGCGAGGCCATTCTTCTCCGGCCGGCTTCGATTTCAGGGTAAAATGGAATCGCCTCTTTTTGTGCCCGGCTGACAGCCGCTTTTTGAACCTTTAAATCAGGTTCTACGTCCGATGTTCCTGCTAACTCCAGGTATGCCGCAGCAGACACTCCGGCAACGCGACCCTGTGCTTCGGCAACTGCTGCCCCTTCCACACCGGTGATACTTCCAGTCACAAATAAACCTTTCAAAGGAGTCTCAAAGCGATCGTTGTGTAACGGCACCCAACCACCCAGATCCGCGATGCAGGAAATTGGGCATCCGGCTACCTGGGCGAGTTCCACCAGCGGGGAAATGCCGGCCGATGTAATAACGACATCTGTCAAAAGTTGTCTTTCAGTGCCGGTTTTCAAATTACCATTCGATTGAAGCGTTACGATAGTTACTTTTTCGACCTGTTCCGAACCGTCAACGGACAAAGCCGCTTGACGCAACATGAGCGGAAAATCCGCAACTTTTATGCCCCCAGGCGGAAAACATCTAGCCGCCAGGCTGCTTGTGTATTTGCTCAATTTTGCCAGCACAGCCAATCCTGCACTGGGCGAGTATTTGGAAAATTGGGACAGTTTTCTAATAGCGCTTTGGGTCGATGATGGCCCGAATTGAAGGCCATTTGCCGGCGGCAGAAATACACCCAAAACTTCGGCGCCTACGGCACCGATCATTTGAGCTACCGAAAGACTTAAAGGATCAATTCCAATAATCACTGCTCTCTTCCCGGGCAAAATCCGGTGAACATTGATCATCGCTTGGGCAGCCCCGGCAGTTATGACGCCGGGCAGCATCCAACCCGGTAATATTAGCGGATTCTGCGTGGCTCCGGTGGCAATCATTACTGCGCGGGCATCACATCCCATCGGAAAACCATTGTGGGCAGCGCCGGGGTAAGCGGGCGCCACCGCGACATGCCATTCAGGGAAGATTCCCCAAACCGAAGCACCGCATAGAATTTTAGCACCGACTTCTCTCGCCTCTTGCGCCAATTGTGCAGCCTTAGCCGAGCCATTTGACCATTTCTTTTGACCCCCACGGGTTTGTCCAGGCTCCGGATGAATTTGGCTCGGCAGGCGACCCCCGGGAATCGATGATTCATCTAAAACGATCACATTCCCATGGCGGCGTGCCACCTCTGCCGCCGCGGCCAGTCCAGCCGGTCCCGCACCAACGACAACAAGATCTACTTTTTCAATCGCCATGGTTATTTCTGGTCTTATATTCTGATTTTTGAAGGAAGATGCACATTCCCTCCCGCACAGGGGTCAGGCAGGATCGCACATCTTCGATACCATCTACGGTCACCCGGCATTCATAACAATGACCAATGCCGCAGTATATGCCGCGAGGGCAGCCGGTATTGGGGTTATGCCCCAATAAAATGAAACCGTTGGCCCACAACGCAGCAGCCAACATCTCGCCTTCAATAACATCCAACGATTTTCCGTCAACGGTTATGGTGACTGTTCTCCGATTTTCAAGCGATACATTCAGGACCGGGTGGGAGGTCAGACGCAGAGCTTCTGTCATACTTGTTTCTCCTCAGTTGGTTTAGTAAAACGCGCGATGCTAAATGGCGTTAACATTTCCGACATTTGGCCGGTATTAACATAATCAGCGAGCAGCGAACCAACCCCCGGCCCGATCGCAAAACCGTGGCCCGAAAATCCGGCCGCCAGAATGAGGCCTTCCAGATAATGAACCGGTCC
>JASFPE010000069.1:0-15608 GCA_050116155.1 Desulfobacterales bacterium | reverse complement strand
GTTTCCGTTTGCAGCAAGAAGTCTTGCGATAAAAAAGGTTTCATTTTTTGCTCCTATTCAATTTTTACTGCTTTCGCATCTCAGATATTGAATGCCAGGTATCCCCCATCCACCGGAATAGATACGCCGGTTACAAATCCCGATGCCCTTTTGCTGGCCAGAAACAGGGTGGCGCCGATCAACTCTTCCGGCTCTCCGAAGCGACCGTACGGTGTGTGATTGATGACGGCCTTACCCCGCTCGGTGTACTCGCCGGTTTTTTCATCGATCAGCAACGCCCGATTCTGTTTGCCGAGAAAAAATCCAGGGGCAATCGCATTTACCCGAATACCGTAAGGCGCAAATTCATTGGCCATTCCCTGGGTCAGATTCAACACAGCGGCTTTGGCCGCATCATAGGCCCAGACGCCCGACAGCGGATTATAAGACGCCATCGATGTCAGATTAATAATCGCACCTTTGATTTTATTTTCGATCCAGTAGGCGCCAAAGACCTTGGTCGGCACCATTAAACCGGCAATCAGGTTCAAACGCATGATTTCTTCGAATTGATCCATTTGCGTTTCGATAAGCGGTGCCTTGCCGATATTGCCCCCCACCGCATTGATCAATATCTCAGGGGAATCAAAGGGCGTGCTTGCCGATGCCAAAGCCTCGGCGACTTCGGATTCCGAAGTGGTATCAACTCTTTTCCCCACAATGCGATCCGATAACTCGCTGGAGGTTGCCAACTTTTTAAGGGCCTGATCAACGGATGCCTGCGTTCGGCTCCAGATGACGACGTTGGCACCGGCGTTCAGCAGTGCCCCCGACATCACCGTACCGATTACGCCGGCACCGCCGGCGACAACCGCGGTCCTGCCATCAAGGCCGAAAATATCGTTTAAATAAGACATAAAGCATCTCCCCTCTTTAAGTTTTTTATATTAATCATCGGTTCTTGCCTCGAAAAGCCGAAAATGCCTGTCGAAATGTTTCTCGATAAATTCGGTATAAGCATGTTCGTGTTTTTGAAGTGTTTCAAAAAAAGGCTGCTTCAGTCGGGGGTGATTCAGGACAGAGCCGTAAGTGACGTGAAGAATCTCGCGTGCATGAAAATCGTCCAACAGATCACCGAGTCTGTCATCCGGTTGTGTGTTGATTTCCGGCACGGCGGATATTTCGGCAGATACATGGTAGCTTGCTCGGTCTTCCGGATAGCGTTCGATGGCGAAATGCAGAATTTGCCTGAAAAGAGCGGGATTATAATACGCAATGGTTCTGAGTGCTTCCAGATAACTGGTACCGGCGGTTTTTAGATGAATCAGATCGCCTGCGAGCCTGGCAGCGATCGGGTAAACGCTGAACTTGTCGGATCCGGAGTGAAGGCTCAGCTTGTAAGGGCCGTAATAGCGAGCAACGGCCACATGCTGTTTAAATGATTCTTCAAATTTGTCCAAATCTCCGATAAAATCCACGCCTTTTTCGAAATGCCCGACATAACGCGGCGCCAGGCTTACCCAGGCAACCCCCAGTCGCTTCAGTTCGGCGGCGATGTAAACATGTTCAGCCAGGGTGGTAACCGTATCGGTTTCATCCACACTGACTTCAAACTCGAACGGCCGATTGTGCATGACCTCGTTGAGATGCCGGTACATGCTGACCGTATGGGCAATGACATTTCCGTATTTCGCCGCTGCTCGCCAAACCTTATCTTCCTCCAGGCGCAGATCGAAGTTTTCCAGGTCAAGCGTTTTATCGACCAGGGCGCGCAGCATGTCGGCCGGGGTGCCTTCCAGGATGTCCCATGGCAATATTTCCACTTTTTCTCTTATCTGTGCAGGCGGTGCGCTCTCGGCGCTGGCATCCACAAATTCACCCGGATCGATGGTGAAAAAGGTATAATCGGCCGCAGCAAAGGCATCGATATCGTAGGTTGTCTTCAGGTGGTCGGCATCTGCGCCAAATCCCCCGCGCCAGTTTTCCTGGAAAACCCCCCACATGGCATCATCCATTACTTGCTGGGGCGTGCGGCCGGTCCGCTCATTTTCGCGAACGGACTGCTGGGCAAAAATCGGCACGATGCCGGTTTTGCGGATGGCGCGTATGTGGCCCGGTGTTCCCAATCCGAGACGGTCCCCACAGCCAGCCGATTTGTTCAAACCAACGGTTTTTGCACTCAAAAACGGCAAAATTTCCCGCAGGTGGCTCGCGTTGTTCGCAGAAAGCGGGCCGATAAGAAGGTGCACTTTATCTTCTTCGATGGAAGCCGCGCGGGTTTGACCTTCAAACCGGGCCGGGATGTCCGCCGAACGGCTCACAATCCCCAGTTTTTTGTCTCCATCACGTCGTCCAAGAAAAAAAACGGATTTGGATGCCACATTAATCGAATGTGGATATACTGACATCTGCATCAGGTCATTTAAAAGTGCACCAGCCAGTTGCTCGGATTCCGATGTATGCAGCGGCGGCAGAAGCTCAGAACTGTTGAGTAATTCAAACATTTTTTCGTGCATGATGTCGTCTCCCACAAATACATTAATAAGGTCAAAACTGCTTTAATTACCACCTGCCTTGTGATACGAGAGAAGAAAAGGAATTTTATTGACTGGCTGAATAAAACAAGTTCTTTTCGTTACACTCATTAAATTAATTCCATCCGAAATGTCAAATTATTCCTGTTTTTAGTTGCTACTGATCTTTTATGACCATGATTTTCGTGAAATATTCAAATATGCGCATGAGGAGGTTGCCATGGGTACCGTTAAGCAGGCAGATGTCACTCCGGAGATCATCGCTGAAAATCGCACTCGTTATCTGGCGTACGGCGACAAACTAATGATCGTGGTGGTCGACTTTAACGATGGACCAACCGAAGAACCCGATCCGCCCCATTCTCATCCCCATGAACAGGTCTCTTATGTCGTTTCGGGTGAAATCCTATTTTTTTTGGACGACAAACAGACGCACCTGGGCCCCGGCGATATTTTCACTGTCCCGCCGCATAAGCCCCATTCCGTGCAATTACTTAGTGAACATGTCCGTCTGGTCGACACGTTTCATCCGATAAGAGAAGATTTCTTAAAATAGTTGACAACGAATTCGACCGGGTTCATAAAATAGGCCCAGCAGAGGTGTGCGAATATGGAATTTCCCAATCTGTCCCGCGAGAAGCAACGAATCATCGAAAGATTTTCACATGAAAATGATATCGCATCCGATGATATTCAGGTGATAGCTTCCCCCTATCGGATCTGTCCCCTGGGTGCCCATATCGATCACCAGGGAGGACCGGTGCTCGGTATGACGATCAATGCCTATACACTTATGGCATTTGTCGCCACCAACGATCGCGTCGTTAAGTTGCGCAGCAGAAACTACCCGGGCCGGGTGGAATTCGTGCTTGACCGGATACCAGAGGCAACCGGAAGCTTCTGGGGTGTTTACGCCAGAGCGGCGGCCATGGCCTTAAAGGAGGATTATGCCCTGGAGCATGGTGTCATCGGACTGCTTGACGGGATGCTTCCCGGATGTGGCCTCAGCTCTTCGGCGTCGGTGCTGCTGGCTTATCTGCTCGCTTTTGCCCGGGCCAACCACATTCAATTGCAGCCATGGGACTATGTGCGCTTAACCCGGAGAGCCGAAAACAAATACATTGGTCTAAACAACGGCATATTGGACCAAACCAGCATCGTGTTCGGCCGACGCAGCCATCTGTTGCATATCGATACCAAGGCAGAGACGGTACAGGAGTTGCCCGATGCCCTGGGAGAGCGACATTATCGCATCCTGGTCGCTTATTCCGGCTATTCCCGTGAACTCACAACCACCGGTTACAATTCCCGTGTTCAGGAATGCCGGGAAGCTGCCAACCACGTGGCCCGACTGGAAGGCCTTGATCCGGTTCAAACTTTGTCGGATGTTTCGCAAGACATGTTTGAGCGTCATGGCCATCAGCTTGCCCCCCACCTCGCGCGACGTGCCAGACACTATTTTAGCGAGGTGCAGCGGGTGCACCAGGGGCTGGACGCCTGGCAGAAGGGCGCCATCGAAAAATTCGGACAGCTCATGCTGGCATCGTGTCAGAGCTCTATTGAACAGTATGAATGCGGCAGCCCGGCTATCCATGACCTGCAGCAGATCGTCAGTGCCGCCGACGGGGTTTATGGTTCGCGGTATAGCGGTGGTGGATTCGGCGGATGTGTCATCGGTTTTGTAAAGCCGACCCATGCAGCCATAGCGGCTGAGGATATCCAGGAAGCATATCGCAAGCAACATCCGGAAGTGGCTGAGCAGGCTGCCGTTTATCTGGCCGAGACTGCGGATGGAGCCGATTTTTTATGATTGCTATCCTTCTTTGTGCGGGGTTTGCCGTCCGCATGTATCCACTGACCAGGGATTTCCCCAAACCCCTTCTTCCCATCGCAGACCGCCCGGTGATTGATTATCTGATGGACCAGATGCTCAGATTTAAGGATCTTCGCGCCATTCATGTCATCTCCAATGCCTGTTTCCATGACCACTTCGACAACTGGCGGAAAACCTGGCTGCCTGCCCTGGCGCCTCATGGTATTGCGCTGCAGATCCACAATGATGGAGCCACCACAAATGGAAACCGGTTGGGTGCCTGCGGCGATCTTCAATTTGGTCTTCGTGAAATCGCCGGAACTTCGAAGATGCTGGTTTCGGGCGGTGACAATATTTTCCGGTTTGAGATAGAACCGCTCTGGCAGAGGTTCATCAAAAGTCAGGATCATTTCATTATTGCGTTGCCCGAAATGGATAAAACCAGACTGCAAAAAACGGGTGTGCTGACCCTGGTAGCCGACGACCGTGTGTTGCGGCTGCACGAAAAACCGCAAGATCCGCCCTCAACCTGGTGCTGTCCACCGATCTATTTTTTACAACCATCCGCGGGTGAACGGCTGGATGAATTTATGCGGCTTTCGCAACATCGGGATGCTCCCGGTCATTTTATAGATTACCTGTGCCAAAAAGAACGTGTCTATGCGTTCAAGGTGAATGCCGGCGGTCGACTGGATATTGGAAACATGGATTCTTACCGTCAAGCGGATGAATTGATGCGATCAGATCCAAGTTAGTACACGCCGTAATCTTGAAGCGCTTCCCACATGGCAATAATGTTGGCAGGGGGAACGTCCGCCTGGATGTTATGAATGGTGTTAAACACATAGCCGCCGTCGGGCGCCAAGGCATCTATATTGCGTTTAACATCATCTTTAACTTCCTGAAATGTCCCGTTTGGCAGCACTCCTTGGGTATCGACCCCTCCACCCCAGAATACCAGGTCCTGGCCAAAATCGCGTTTGAGTGAAGACGGTTCCATACCTTTAGCACGAATGTGAACAGGATTAAGAATGTCGACGCCCATTTCGATAAAATCGGGTATTAGGGGACGCACATTGCCGTCTGAATGGAAGAAGCGTTTGGCATGCGGTGCCAGCTTTATATACGTTTCAAACAACGTATTCACGCGGGGCTTGATTAACCTTCGAAACATGTCGGGTGAAATAATTTGTGACGTCTGTGTGCCATAATCATCGGCATAAGTTATAACATCTACTAAATCACCCAGTGCGGGCAGTACCATTTCCCAGTAGTCCAGCTTCAGTGCCAGTAGCTTGTCGAACAGGGTACAGGCTAATTTTTCGTCTGTTGCCATCATTATGAGAAGATTTTCCATCCCTACGATGCGCTGGGCAAACTCGAAAATTCCAGCGAACGCATCCTTCAGAACTACGGCATATCCGGATGCCCGATATTGTTGAGCTAGCGCTCGCAGACCATCCGCACGTTCCGGATTGCCCACATCCGGCCATGGTTTGCTTTCGATATCCTGAATGGTCAGGTCAGATTGGGATAGCGGAACTTCCACGGCGCTGAAGTAGAGGCCATTTTTTTTTGGCCGGTGATGGGTAATTCCCCATTCATCGTGGTAGGCCCAGTAATTGCCAGCATCTTCCTCAACAACCTTCCAGTTGTGACTGTTCAGCGGGTAAAGCCCCCGGACGTCGATTTTTAGCCTTTCCGTCATATCGTCGTCAATCGATGCCAGCTGTTGAATGGTATCACACAATTGAATTTCCACTTCCGGCATTCCCAGTGCCTGACGTAGATTGCGGTAGGCAATAACATGGATACCTGTAACTTGGATACTGCCCAAATCGAAAGGGATACGATCGGGTTCACGATGATCCAGAGCAGTCAAAATTCTTTCTCGCGAGTTCATGACGTTGCTTTTCAGTCCAGGGCTTTAGGTGTCTACAATTGGGGCAAACTTGATCTGCTTATTTACCGCATCAATTTGCTTATCTCTAATGATGAACATCAAGTTGGTTCGCTTCGCTGGCAATTGGAACAATTGGAGGTCGCAAATTTTCATTTCCCGTTCGATTCAGCAGAAGCTTTTTCTAACAGGTGTTCTTTTGAGAGGCAGCTTTACGGGTTTTCCACCCGTCAAAGCGGAGCGGTAAATAGATAGAATAATTTCGATGGATTTGCGCGCTTCCCCTCCATCTATCAAGGGTCTTTTTCCGGCCCTAAGGGCACGAACAGCGTCTTCAAAATTCTTCTGGTGTCCGATAAAACTGATAGCTGCTGGGTCGGCCGCACCGGCACCTTTTTCTCCTGCTTTCGCTCGAAACCTCTTCATAATTCTCTTATCCGAAAGCAATTTCTTTTTAAAATCCCACACGGTAAAGGAGTCATCCCGCATAAAAATAGACCCATCCGAACCGCACATGTGAACTTCCGCGGGGTGACCGAGGGGCGAAAAGCAGGAAGTAGATCCCTCGATGACACCCAAGGACCCGTTTTTAAATTTAAGAATGGCGACAGCATTATCCTCTGTTTCAATGCGCTTATGGATCGATCGGTCAGCAAAGGCGCAAACCCATTCTACATCTCCATTTAAGTAATATATCAAATCGATGGTGTGAATAGACTGATTCATCAAGGCACCACCACCGTCGAGTTTCCAGGTTCCACGCCAATCGCCATTATCATAATACTCTTGGGTTCGATACCACTTGATGTAGGCATCTGCCAAAGTGATTTTACCCAAGCGTCCGGCATCAACCGCTTTCTTGAACTCTATGGTGGCTTCATTAAAACGCCGGGGGAAAATGCCGGCCAACATGATGTTATGTTGGTCACATACTTGAATCATACGATCAATCCGTTCGAGATTCACCTCCAACGGTTTCTCACAGATGATGTGCTTGCCGGCTTTGGCAGCCTGGACACAGGGTTCCAGATGAGCACCGCTGGGTGTAGCAATCGCGACAATATCCAATCCAGGATGAGCCAAAAAAGCTTTATAATCCTGATAGGATGCGCAATTATAGGTTTTTGCGAGTCGATCCGCGTTGGCCTTCTTGCGCGAAAACACACATGCCAGGTGACCTCCTTGCATGCTTTCAATTGCCTGAGCATGAAAACCTGCGATCATGCCACAGCCGACAATGCCGAAACCATATCCGCCTTTTTTTGCCATGGGGACCTCCTCGAGCATTACAAGTCATGACGCAGCATCTCGAAAGGAGAAGAAAGCGCCATTTTTCTGGCTTCCGCCAACAAGGTGTACTTGGTAATAATATTGGTACGGTCTCCTGCCGGAATAATGCCCTCATCCAGTTTTTCCAGAAACGCATCGCGCACTTTGCAGAAATGTTGCTCATGGGTGGTTCTCAACCTATCCGGAATATCTATTAAGAGGGCATTTTCTTCTTGAGTCATCCCGAGGCCGGGGTACTTATTAGACAATTTCTGCAAATATGCTCTGACAGCTTGGCCCATTTGTTCTCTGTCCCCGTGCGGTACAAGCAGGAGTTCGGTTTTAAATCCCCTTGCCGGTAACTGGCGAATGATTAGATCTGTACGCGTGCCTTTAACAATGGATCGATGAGTATCACCCCCGCCTTCAGGAATCTCCAAATTCCATATTTCCCGTAGATGCACCGGTATTCCCATGACACGGTAGAATACTTCGCCGTTACAGTAATAGTCAAGAATATCACCTTTCACATCATCTTGAACAGGGTCGGGAAAATCTGCTGCTCCTGTAATTTTGCTGAACTTCTCTAGCGGAACCTTTGTTGGCCAACGACGCGCATCCATGAGTTTAATATCTTTGCTATATTCGATCGGTTTGGCTGGAAATAGCATCCAGTGGGTCATATCCACAAGGTGTACGGTGGTATCAACCAGGCCCTCTCCTTGAACAATGACATCAAAATACCAGATCGGACGCACTAGCGGTTTGTCATTAACAATTTTATAGAGATGGTGAACGCTTTCCTTAAAAACGGAAGGGCTTCCGTCATCATCAACACGGATCTGTCCAAATACTTCTTCTGAAGATAAAAGTTCTTTCTGAAGCCTCATAGTAATCTCATAACGTTCGGTCATAATATCCATCGTTAGAGGCCGATCGGCAGCCATCGCCGACCGTAAAAATGGAAGCGCTTCTTCAGAAGTCACCCACGGTTTATCGGCTAGAATCGCAAATCCTTCTCTATTCAGGATTTCGATATTTTTCATTTTGGTGTTATTCATGCCGGCCAGGATGACAATATCACCCTTTTTCTCCTCGATCAGTTTGTCAAGATAATCTGCTTCCGTATACAGGTGGATTTTCCAGTGAGTTGGATTGGTCGGCCTGGTATTAAAAGCGTCGACAATTTCCAAAAAGCGGTCCAGATCCGGTCCGGTTTGCGAGTACACGTAAATATTATCGGACAGGCGTGGATGGGCTTCACGTAACACTAGAGCTGCGTGAAAATGACCGGGGTTAAGAATAAGTAGCGTATGCATCTTGAATTCCAAGTGTTTCAAAAATACCATGCAAATAGCCCAGGCTTCGGCTGGCGACGGTCTGCGGATCGGGCTTGAAATCGAAAACTTCAACTGAAATATAACCGGCGTAATTGCCATCGCGCAAAACCTTGAGAAGGGAGCCAAACTGCAGATCTCCGAAACCAGGTCCGCGTCCGTTAGGATCATTGATGTGAACATGCTTTATATTACCGGTTTGAAGAGCCTTTTCAAGAACTCGGGAAAGATCAGACCCTGCGCTAGCTGAAATGCTTCTGCAATCAAACATGGTCTGAAAATTTGGATGGTCGACCTCGTTTACCATTTGAAAAGCTTGGTCAATCGTGTTGATGAAATTCGTGTCTGCGGTGGTCAGGGCTTCGAGGCAATAATAGACGCCCTGTTTCCCGGCCGCTTCTGCACAAATCTCAAACGTCTCGCGGGCGTGCTTCCAGGTCTCTGCCGAATCCCATCCTGTTTGAATGTTGCGCTGTTTGGGAGAACCATGCACAAGAATCCTTCCCCCTAAATCTCCACACAGATCAATGACTTCTTTGAGATACTCTTGGGTTTTTTTGCGGATCTCTTTATCAGGATGATTGATATACAACCCCTCAGGCTTTACTAAAAGCCAGTGAAGACCTGCGATCTCGAGGCCTGAGGATTTGGCGGCATCAACGATTCTTTTTCTCTCCGATGGGGAAATGTCAGATGCCGTTTCGGCTAGCGTAAATGGGGCCAATTCTACGGCATCGTATCCGAGTTGCGCTAGATACTCGAAGACTTCCTCAAAAGGCCATCCTTCAAATAACTCATTGCAAATAGCAATTTTCATGTGATCTTCTTTCGAAGCATTGCTGTTATCGACTGCTTCAAGATCTTCATTGTTCGCTGTAGAATAGTGCTTCGGCTGAAAAGGGTCATTAAGATAAAGATAATAAGGATAATACAAATCGGACGGCTGAAAAAAGGTATTAGAGATCCTTCGAAGAGAATCAGCCCTCTGCGAAGATTTTCGTCCAGCATAGGCCCCAGGATGAGTCCCAAAATTAATGGGGCATCTGGATACTGCATTTTCCTGAGCGGATATCCAATGATCCCGAATAATAACATCACCAAGATATCAAATACTCTTCCGTTGATGGCAAAGGAGCCCACAGCGCATAGTACCAGGATGATCGGCATGAGGATAGCCGTCGGGACACGAAGAATCTTGACAATGATCCTTACCATCGAAAGACCCAGGATCAGCATCGCAACACTGGCCAGCAGAAACATAGCCGATACTTCGAAAATGTAATGGGGGGCTTCAATAATCAGCAACGGCCCTGGTCGCATGCCATGTAGCCACATTGCCGCCAGCAAAACGGCGGCCGGAGGGCTGCCGGGAACTGCCAATACAAGTACCGGGATAATCGCACCTCCCACGCAGGCATTATCTCCGGTCTCGGCCGCCGCCAGACCTTCCACGGCACCTTTACCGAATTTTTCGGGTGTCTTGCTGGCCCGACGGGCAAAATCGTAAGCTACAAATGAAGCGATGTTTTCGCCGACCCCTGGAATCGTGCCCACAAAAGTGCCAATGAGTCCGGATCTGATAATGTTTTTCCAATTTCGGATCAATTCCCGAATGCGAGGTAGCACCCGCCGGACCTGCATGATTCTTCCCCGGCGCTGAGCCTCTACGGTGGTGTAGATGACTTCGGTCATGCCATATACACCCACCAGAGCCGGAATCATGGAAAGTCCGCCATAAAGGTCTACCTGTCCATAGGCAAAACGAGGAAACGCCTGAATGGCATCCATGCCGACCATGGCGAGGAAAAGACCGATAAACCCGGCGATCCAGCCCTTGAGGGGATCTTCCGGTGCAGTCAGGTTGCCGCAGATCAGAACACCAAAAAGCGTGAGCCAGAAGAATTCAAAGGACTGGAAACGCAGGGCAATCTGGCCAAGATAGGGTGTAAAAAAGGCCATGAAAAACAGGGCAATAGTGGATCCCAAAAATGATGATGTCGTTGCGATCCCAATGGCCTCACCTGCCTTCCCCTGGAGTGCCAGCGGATGCCCGTCCAAGCATGCAGCGGCATTTGCAGGCGTACCCGGTATGTTAACCAGAATAGCGGATCGGCTGCCGCCATAAATAGCTCCCACGTACATGGCAATGAGAATGACGATCGCATTGGCAGATTCCCACTGAAAGGTTAGGCCGGTGAGCAGGGCAATTCCCATCGTGGCGGTCAGCCCGGGAAGCATTCCCACAATAATACCCAAAAAGGTAGCCCACAACACAGAGATAAGGATCTCGGGCGTCATCAACCCCAACAGTGCATTGACCAGATCTACAATGCCCACTGACACCTCCTCTACGGCAACGGAACCAGAAAAATCTTGGTAAAGACGAGGTATATCATACCTGAAGCAACCAACGAGATAATCAACACCTGCCAAGTCTTTTGTTCACTGAAGGTGAACATGAAGGCAAACAGAACGAGAAAGGCGGCGAGATAAAAATAGATATGGCCGAGTAGAAAGAAAAAGCCGAAGGCGTATAACATTGCCAGGCACCAACGGTGAACCGGTTTCGATCGTATGAAGCTACGAAATTCATCTTTACCCGGAATAATCTTGTAGCCCTGTCCTCGTATGGCTCGAATGAAAAGCGCCAGGCTCATGCCGAAGATGGTAATCCCCAGGATGAGAGGGACAAAGCCGGGAGCGGCATAAAAGCCGCCCCAGTCTTTTTCAAATGTAGGCAATTTAACCGATTCAACAACCGCAGCCAGAGCACAGGCCATCAGGATCAGGCCCATGATAAAGTCGGCTTTCGGCATTCCTTTTCCCTTCATGGCAATCAATCACTCAACGTTTTTATTCACATTTGAATCCAAACTTCTCGGGATCCTGTTTCCCGACCCCGATCGCTTTTAGAATGCAATTAACGTTGTTGCCCGTTTGTTCGGACAACTTTAACGCTTCTTCACCCTTGTAGTTAACAGGTGCACAGGCTTTTTCGCTAGCGAGCCGTTTGATTGAGTCGGATTGCGCGGCAGCGTCGAAGGCTTTGTTTACGGCTTCCACTACTTCTTTCGGCACACCTTTGGGTACGTAAAGCCCGAATAGATACTGAAGAGGTGCGTGATTTGGTATGAAATTCATCACCGAAGGGACTTCGCCGTAGCCCGAAATGTTGAGCGTTTGGGTGGACATATTTGCCAATGCTCTCAGTTTCTTGGCGCGAAGCATATCCGCAACTTCCATGGAAAGCTGCATGACGACTTCAGTTTCTTTCTTTACCGTGGAAACCACTGCTGGATAGCCGCCCTTGTAAGGAACATGGCGGTATTCGATACCGGTTGCCTTGCGAAACGTCTCGGCGGCCAGATGTCCCCCGGCGCCGACACCGGCTGAGGCAACTTTCACTTCACCGGGCCTGGCTTTAAATTCCACAATAAGATCATCGATCGTCTTGATTTTGGAGTCCGCCGGCACGCAAATCACCGGAGCCGTCAGAATGGCGTAGTAGTGAATCCAGTCCTTATGCGAAATATTGGGCAGCAGGTCCAGAACTTGGTAGGTAATCACACTGCCATCTGCGTTGCCCGCCCAGGTGTAGCCGTCATGTTTGGCTTCAAAAGCATTTTTCATACCGATGGAGCCAGATCCCCCCGGCTGGTTGATTACCGGAATTTTTTGTCCCAAAACTTTTTCCATCTCACCTGCCAGAGTTCGACAGGTTTGATCGGTTGCTCCGCCAGCCGCCCACGGTACGATCAACGTGATGGGCCTCTTGGGCTTCCAATCGGCATGCACAACAGCTGCAGAACAAACCACCGCCAGGATGACAAAAAGGATTCCTAATTTTTTCATTGCAACCCCCCTTTCTTTTTAATAAGGTTTTCGAAAAACATCAGCTCCTGAAAGTCCGAAACCGGCAAGGTCTTGGTTTCTCGATACAAGACCATTCCGGATGCATGCACGATAAATTGGATATGCATCCTTTGTCAAGAATAAAAAAATCGCTAAAACCGGCACCATTACGCACCCAGTGATTCATGGATAAAGTGACTGTTATCAAAGGGAAACATCCCGGCGTTTCATTCGTGGAAGTCCGATTTTCTGGTGAATATATCGACAGCATTCAAAGGCCTGATACGAACCAAAGGGAAATCTGTTCAGAAAAAGATGAGAAAATTATTACCCCGGGCTTTATCGACATTCAGGTAAACGGATTTGCCGGCATCGACTTCAACCATCCAAATTTTCGTGCAGATGATCTTGTATTGGCATGTGAATCAATTTTACAGACAGGCGTCACACGATTTTGTCCGACACTGATTACCGGAAGTTACGGGCAGATTTTTAATAGCATCCAAGAAATCCGTGAGGCCTGTGAAAGATACAGTTTGGTAAGATCAATGGTCTTGGGTATTCATTTGGAGGGCCCGTACATCAATCCCGAAGATGGTCCTCGTGGGGCTCATCCCAGATTGCATGTTTCAGATCCCGACTGGGATGAATTTCATCGCCTCTATGAGTTATCCCATGGACTCCTTTGCATGGTGACGGTGGCACCCGAGCGACCTGGGGGAATAAGATTTATTCAAAAGGCCACTGAACTTGGCTTGGTAGTGGGTCTTGGCCATTGTGCTCCGGCACCGGATATTATTGAAGCTGCCGTCAATGCCGGCGCCATCCTTTCGACGCATCTCGGAAACGGTGCCCATAATATGCTTCCCCGCCACGCAAACTACGTGCAAAAACAAATGGCTCATGACAGATTGATGGCCAGTATAATCTGTGATGGCCATCATCTTCCGGACTATTTCATAAAAAATTTAGTGAGGGCCAAGGGAAAATCAAGGGTTATTTTAATTTCTGACGCCACGGCAGCGGCAGCAAGTCCGCCGGGTCGTTACACGATGGGAGAGTGTGATATAGAGGCGGGCGATGATGGTGTCCTTAGGCTTCCAGACACTCCTTATCTAACAGGTTCAACCCTTACCATGGATAAAGCCGTAATCAATTGCGCCCGGTCTGCTGGAATCACGTTGGCCTCAGCCATCAACATGGTAACAGTGAATCCTGCCAAACTTTTTAACAGTATCAGTGGAAAATTGGAACCGGGGCAGAGAGCTGATTTGGTATTGTTCAGGCATATAGGAAGGCGTATCCAGATCAATGAAGTTTATCTCGCGGGTCGGCTATTATATTCAGTACAAGAAAATCCTTAAAAGCATTATAACCTAGATGGTTTTAAGCCTGCCATACGAATTTATTTTAAAATAATAATGAGGACCATTGATGGACGAAATTAAGTTTTATGGTCGTGGGGGACAAGGAGTGGTGATGGCTTCCCAAATGCTGGGGTTTGCGTTTTTTAAAGCAGACCTTTATCCTCAGTGTTTTTCCGTTTTCGGTGGAGAGCGCCGGGGAGCGCCCGTGGTAAGTTTCCTGCGTGTTGACAAAGATAAGATCCTCCTGAAGTGCGGCATCAAACATCCCAATGAAATGGTTTATTTAGACGACACCCTGATCGATGCGCAGGAGGTTAACGCGTTGTTAACCACCGGCGGGAAAATTATCATCAACACGAATCATCCGCCATCTGCATATAAATTTTTACAACCATTTACCGTAGGCCTGGTCGATGCTCGCAGCATAGCAGAGGAGCTGGGTTTGGGCAGAACCATTAATACGGCAATATTGGGAGCCTATTGCCGTATATCGGGAAAACCGTCCTTAGAGGTTTTACTGGCAGCCATCCAGGAAATGGTTCCGGCAAAAAAAGATGCCAATCTGGAAGCCGCCCGCCGGGCCTACCAACGGCTTGAAACCTGTTGAAACAAGGTGGTGATGTGAAACAACCCAAATGTATTCATCCAGAGCACATCGTTCCCGTATCCCGTTTAAGTACCGAGGCCTTTAAGACCGGAGAATGGGACAGCCGGCGGCCTTTTTTTCAGGAGAAAATATCTCCTTGCCGGGTGGCATGTCCCGTGGGAAATCATATTGCCCTGGCATTATACCATGCTTCCAGAGGTCAGTTTGACGAAGCGCTTGGCATATTTTTGCAGGAAAATCCACTGCCGGGAGTTTGCGGTCGTCTTTGCTACCATCCCTGTCAAAGCGATTGTAACCGCGAGGAATTCGATGGGATCGTCAACATCCGGGCGCTGGAAAGAAGTGCTGCTGACCTGGGAGATGCCAGGCCCATCATCCTAACCGATAGGGGTAAAAAACAGGCGGTTGCCGTGGTGGGTTCAGGACCTGCCGGTCTGGCAGCTGCATATCACCTTTACCGATTGGGACATCCGGTAACGCTGTTTGAAGCCGAAAACCAGATAGGGGGAATGCTGAGTTTGACCATTCCCGAGCATCGGCTTCCCGGCCCCGTTCTGGATCATGATCTGGCACGTATCCTGGAACTTGGCATCGACATTCAGTGTAACGTTTACGTGGATGCAAAGCGACTGGAGGCACTATTAGGCGAATTTCAGGCGGTATTTTTTGCTGCCGGGGCCCATCAAAGTCGTGTGCTTGAGGTTCCGGGAAGTCATTGCAAACAGGTTATTCCAGGACTACATTTTCTAAAAGCTGTTCGGAGGGGGCAAACAGAAAAGATGGCCGGGCGTGTGATCGTCATCGGAGGCGGCAACGTCGCCATTGACGTGGCCATGACGGCACGCAGACTGGGGGCCGAACAGGTTGGGGTGGTCAGCCTGGAGCAGCCCCATGAATTACCCGCCCACGAGGCTGATTTACGGGATGCTCAGGAAGAAGATATTTGCTTT
>JASFPE010000068.1:0-15665 GCA_050116155.1 Desulfobacterales bacterium | reverse complement strand
AAAACTGGGAACGCTGGGAAAAGATACATTATCGGTACTGGGAATTGCTCTCGGCGGCAGGCAGGGTCCATACATTAAAAACAGCAACTCAGGCATACTTGCAGATTCTTCCCGAAGATCCGTTTGCCAATTATTATTATGCCCAGGCCTTTCTTACGGCAACCAACCGCATCCGCTCATTCACTACTGAAATGAAACAAGCCTATCGACAGGAAGCCGAATCGATTATCCGGCAGATAGAAAATGCATGCAACTCACTCAATGCCCAACGGAAACATCCGGAAGCCCAAAAAAAGGAAAGTGTTTTTAATGAACTTTATCAAAAATTGCGTCTGGAACAGGCCAAATTGTTTGTTCTGATGTGGAGACTCGGCGGTTATCAGGAAGATAAGCATCCGGATGTCGTCTATCGAGACAGTGCCTTGAATATCTGTGACAGGGCCGAACTGGCCGACTCGAAAGAAGCCAAAAAACTAAAAATTGACATCTATACCCATATCATCGATCGGTGGTACTGGTTTGAAGGGCAACAGGTGGTTCAAGGCACAAATGTGCGGCGCAAAAAACTTGAGCAGGCTGTCAGAACGCTTAAAGAAGAACTTAACAATTAGAAACCATCATGAACTCTCAGTCAACCAACCCGGGAGAAACCAAAAAAATATCCGGCCCTAAAATATCCTTGAGGGCAGGGGTTATCGGAATTCGAGATCCGAAATGGATTTTTGTGGCGCTGTGCTATCTAGCGGCGATCGCGCTGATGGGCCAGGACCCCTGGTTCGGTGATAAGCAATTTGCTTACAACCAGGGTCTTTTCGTTGGGATTTTGGCATTTCTCATTGTGGCCGGTTTCTGTTGGGAAAGCTACCTGTTGGGGCGTCCCCAAGGCATAAATTTGATTTTGCACGGTTTGCTGATCGTACCGGTTGCCCTGTTAATCGGCAGAATTGCCGGCCTCCCGGCCTCCCCTGACGCCTCTTATGGCTTTTTAGGAAAACTCAAGGATTACGTGCTGGGGTTAACCGATGCAGTCGGTGTGGGCAGCATCGTCCCGGACTGGATTCAGGATGTCTTTCGAAACCCGGCAATTTTGATTCTGATTCTGTTCACATCCATAGCCTTTACCCAACAAAAAGCCAATCGCAGATTCGCCCTGATTTTCGTCGCCTTTCTCATTCCGTCGATGCAAACTCTTTCCCACGATCCCAGCCCATCGCTAACATTCGGCCTTGGCTTTCTGGCTCTGCTGGCCGGAATCGGCGTTCAATACAGCAGATACGGAGATCTGGTCGGACAGCAAAATATTTTAAAACGACTGGAAACCGTCGACGACCGTCTGGAATTAAAATGTAGTCTACGCATATCCAAACGGGCTGCCGATGACGGTTATGTCACAGAAGACGGTGTGCTGGCTGTTATTCAGCGAGAGTATTCCAAACAGTTTGAGCTAAAGCCGTTGGCCATCAGGGGAATTGCCCAGGCAATTTCGCATCGCTTGGTCCGCGAACACCGTATCCTGGAATTACACGGTGATGAAAGAGGATTATTCCTGGTTCCCTATGCTGGCATTTTCAAAATCGATTCAATATTTGATGAGATCGCCATATGGATCCGGAAAATCCTGCTAACAGCCATAGTAATTATCTGGCTGATTTCTCCCATTGATTTCTTCCCGGATAGTATTCCGATACTGGGGGCAATCGATGATGCCGTCATCACCCTGGTGGGGGCCGGTCAATGGCTGGACACCTTCCGTCGACGACAACTACCGGTTCCCAAAGCACCCTAATTTGGTAAAATAACAGCCAGCATTTCACATACTCTCATGCACAGAAATGACAGGCGCGATTCAATCTGGTATAATTAACCCCGTAGCTCTTCTCTTGGTTAATTATAAATGCCTAAATTACATTTTTAGCAAGCAGCGAGCTCCTCATAATTGGCTCTCAAAAACACGCAAGCAAGGCATACGGGTTCATCTGGCAAGGAGGTTGACGGTGAAGGAAACAGAATATTGTGGTTATTATCCGGGGGTCATCGGCAAAATTACCGAAGTACACGCCGTTTACTATAACCAGCACTGGGGATTTGATGTATCCTTTGAAACTCAGGAGGGCAGGGAACTGGCGAATTTTATCATGGAATTTAATGAAACCCGGGATGGCCTGTGGGTGGCCAAGCGAAACAATATGTTTGCAGGTTCGGTGGCCATCGATGGTCGCCAGGCCATAGCCGAGGGAGCCCGACTGCGCTGGTTTATCGTGGTGCCGGTGTTTCAGGGACTGGGTATTGGAAAAGAGCTCATCTCCCGGGCCGTGGAATTCTGCAAGCATCGGCGTTATCCCAAAGTATATTTATGGACTTTTGAAGGCCTGGACACTGCACGCAGCATTTATGAGAAGCACAATTTCCGCTTGTGCGAAGAACATAAAATCGATCAATGGGGGCAACACATCAATGAACAGAAATTCGAATTGACTCTGTGATAGAAGAAAGCTTACATGCTTGATCTAAAAACACTCTCGCCTGACGGGTCGGGCTTTATCAAAAAGATCAGGGAATATTTCCTAACCGTCGGCGAAGGCACGGTCGAACTGACGATCAACCTGGTGGTTATGGTGCTGGTTGAGCGATTTTATGATCAGCAGGCGCTTGGCATCTATGCCTATCTTCTATCGCTCCTATTCATCATCAGCTACATTTCGGAGTTCGGAATTCCCCGGTTTACCGAACACCAAATCGCGAAAACGGATCGACATCCTCAAGATCAATTCGAAATTTTATCCAAGTCAGGCCAAACCGCCCTTTGCTTGAGCCTTTTGGTGGCATGCCTCTTATTTCTCTCCGCAGGGTACGATGCCGCCCATACCCGAATCGGTGAACGCAAGGCCGCGTACCTGATCATCGCAGTCATTTTACCCCTTCGCTGTCTAAATCGCCTCAAGCTTTCGGTGCTGCACGGACACGGGCGGCATGATCTCGTCGCCAAACTGCAAACCACCAAACGCCTCATATTTCTGGGGGCAATATTTCTTTTATTGCTTATCCGGGTTCCGCCTTCGTATCTTTTTCTGGCATTTTTAAGCGCCGAGATATTTCTGACTATTGCGACAGCCGTGAAACGCACACTGCCCGGTATCTGGAAAATCTGGATAGGATTTCGCTCGGTCCGTTCAACCTTATCCCAGGGGTATCAATATCTGTTTACCGACGACGCGTTGGATGTTGTCCTGTATGTTGATTTTTTGATTTTAGGCGTCTTTGTCTCTTCGTGGGAACTTGGGGTTTATGCCGAGGCCTCGATTCTGGCTCGCTTTTTTTTGCTGGTGCCGATCAGTATCAAGCCAATTTTCCGGCGCCGCTACACGGTGATGACCGCGCAGGGGGAGTATCAGAACGCGGCAACGACCTTTCATCGTACGACGAAGATCATGTTCTACCTTCAATCTCTTCTGGCACTTTACGTCCTGCTGCATTTCGAAGAAGTATTGCACACCTTCTACCGTACTCATGGCGAGGAATTACTCTCTTTCAAAATATTTACGGTATTGGTTCCGGGGTTGATTTATTTTGCCGCCGTCACCTCTCAAGAGGCCGTATACGAAGCCACTGAAATGATAAACGTATTAAGAAAACTTGCCGTGATTATCGCCGGTGTCAATATCGTACTGAATATCTACCTGGTTCCATTTGCCGGCGGTTTCGGAGCCGCCTCGGCAACATTGATTTCTATGCTGGCGTATTTTCTCTTATTCGACCTTTATCTGGACAAAGCCCACAAGATAAGAAAACTACCCTTTCTGTTCGCCGGTGCCGGAGTGTACCTCATTTATATGCTCATGCGATCGCTAAGCTTCGGGGTGCTGTTGGATCTATTGCTGTGTCCGATCATCCTTTTTATAGTCTTTTATTTCATGGGGTTTTTTATTGTCGAAGAAGATCTGCAAATGATAACAATTCATCAACAAAACTTTATCGAAGGAGGTCTCAACCATGGAAGACATAAAACAGGCAAGGCCGAGCCCGTTTAAAGATCTGAAGTCCAGATTTAAGTTTCCGGGCTTCAAATTCGGCGGGTCGAAGAAATTAACCTTTTTCATCGTGCTAGTGGTGATCCTGATGATCGCCTACAATCTGTTTTTTGTTTACGTAGAACCCAATGAATTCGGCATCAAGGTGGTTCGCATCGGCATGCACCGTGGTGTTCAAAAAGATGTGTACCCCTCCGGTTTAAATTTCATTTTACCGTTTGGATTCCAGCAAATGCACCGCCTGCCCAAAGATGTTCAGGTCCTGGAATTGACCAACTATCCCAAGACGGCGGCAAAATTTGCCCGACAGGAGAAGGCGGCCCATATTCAGACATCCGACGGTTTTTTTGTGGATGTCGATGTCTCCATTCTATACCGCATCGTGGATGCCTACAAAGTCTTTACTACCATAGGCCCGGGAACGCTTTACGAAGATAACGGGATCATTCCGAAAGCCGAGCCGGTTCTCAAGGCGACCCTGGGGGAATTGACCACGGAAGAGTTCTATAACAGCCCTATGCGGGTTGAGAAAGCCGAGGCGGCCAAAAATATGCTCAATAAAGAACTGGATCAAAAAGGCTTGAAAGTAGAGCACATCCTGGTGCGCTATTTCATATACAGCAAAGAGATCCAAAAAAATATCGAAGAAAAAAAACTCAAAGACCAGCTGGTTTTCAAAAACCAGGCCGAAGCACGCGCGGCCATCGAAGAGGCCAAACTTAAAAAAATTGAGCAGGAGGGTAAAGTCATTGTCGCCGTTGAGATGGAAAAAGGTAAAGCCTATGTGACTCGCAAAATCGCTGAAAGAGATTTATATGTCCGCAAGAAAAAAGCCGAAGGGGATCTGCTCATTCAGCTTGCCGAAGCAGAAAAGGTGCGGCTCAAAAATGACGCCTTACGAGGCCTGGGCGCCGAGCGCATGGTAGGCCTTAAAATGGCGGATGCGTATAAAGGACTCGAACTGGTAGTCTTGCCCAGCGACGGCCCGGCAGGGGTAAATCCGCTGGATCTGGACAATGCGCTGAAATTATTTGACGTGCGAAAAGGAGGTGCACAATGAAGCATCTTAGATTAGCCATAATCATGGTGGCCTGGCTTTACGCAATTATGGGATGCGTACCTCATACAACCGATTCAACCGAAGTCGGCGTCCGAACGGTAAAGTTTGCAATTTATGGAGAGAAGGGAGTTGAAAATCGCGTCTACGCACCCGGATCAACCTATTTTTTTCTGCCATTCATCAATGATTGGCATACATTTGACACCAAGCTCCAGAATCTGGAGATGACCTTTGCACATACCCGGGGCGACCGGCGCACCAGGGATGATTTGCTTTTTAAGACCATCGATGGCAACGATATTAGCCTGGATGTGATTATCGCCTATCGAATTGATCCGCAACAGGCACCCTTTATTTTGCAGTTTGTCGCCAGTAACAATATTATGCTCCGAGACAAAGTCGTGAGAACGATTGCCCGCAGCAAGCCTCGAGATGTTTTCGGGGAATTAAAAACCGAAGAATTCTACGTTGCCGATCGACGTGAGCTTCAATCCCAGAGGGCCAAAGAAATACTTCAAAATATTTTGGGACCCATGGGCATTGTTGTGGAGAAAGTGCTCACCAAGGACTATCGGTTTAATCCTGAATACCAGAAAGCCATCGAAGACAAAAAAGTGGCCGACCAGCGCGTCGAAAAAAATAAGTCCGCACAACACGCTGCTTTGGAAGAATACAAACGCAAGCTTGAGGAAGCCAAGGGTGAGGTCAACAAGTTGATTGCCGATGCCGATGGCCAATACCGCAAAGCAAAAATCGAAGCCGATGTGTACTATGAACAACAAAAACTCATTGCGGAGGCCATCAAGACCGAGGGCATTGCCACGGCCAAGGGAATTCAAGAAATGAATAATGCCATGACGGGATCGGGCGGTGAGGCGCTGGTAAAACTGAGAATCGCCGAGGCAATCCAGGGCAAGCGCATCATTCTATTGCCGATATCCGAAGGAGGCATGAATCTGAAGACAACTGACATTAACCAGTTGATCGGCACCATGGGAGTGAAGGCGCTGGCAGGCCAATAGAAGCAGCAATTTGGTATCTGAGTCAACGGTCATAGCGTGCGCTGTAGGGGAAGGCTTGAATTTACCCGCCTTGATTGTGGCGGCTTTAACCGCCTTGATTACGGCGGCTTTACCCGTATACTTGACGAATGTAAGTTAACTGAATATACTGCCGCCGGATACCTTCTAACTTAAAACAAAAAGGGGGAGCAAGATGGAAAAGGTTCAGGTCAAATTCGGTGATTGGATTGAGCAAGGCTTTAACCTTTATAAAGCCAATTTTGGGCCACTGGTGCTGGCATCGTTGATTGTGGTGTTGCTCAGCGGGGTAACCCTTGGAATTTTGTCAGGTCCGATGTTTGCCGGTTTGGTGATTATCATACTGGAGCTTCTGGATAAAAAGGAGCCCAAACCTTCAGCCGGAACGGTATTCAGAGGATTCGACTATTTTTTGAATTCCTTTCTTTTTGTTATCGGGTGGGGATTGGCGCTGATGATTGCTTCGGTTATCATCGGTTTCATCCCATGCCTCGGACAACTGGCGGCTATCTTTTTAGTCTATGCTGCCCAGGCATTTTTAATGTTCGGCATGTTTTTGATCGTGGACAAAAAGATGGATTTCTGGCCTGCCTCTATGGAAAGTATAAACATGGTCAAATCCAATTTCTGGCCATTTCTGGGGTTTGCGGTGGTTGCGGCAATCATCGGCAGCCTTGGCGCCATCGCCTGCGGTATTGGAGTTATTTTCACCATCCCGATTCAGGGATGTATCCTGGCCGTCGCGTATCGCGCAGTATTCAACGGCGCGCGGGCATCGGAGAGTCCTCCGGATATACCGACACCCGAGGAGACACCGCCATTGGATGAAACACCACCACCGGAGGAGACACCGCCGCCGGATGAGCCCATTCATCCAGAATAACTAAAAGAAAATATATGCGGCACAAGAATTTAATCGTAAATACGCCATATTTTGAAATATCCATGAACATCGAAGAGATAGTACCTGCGAATACTCCTGGCGTGGACCTGGGTACCGATGACAGCATCACTGCCCGGTGGGTCTTCCGGATCCGACCGCAATCTTATTGGGACGTGGTCGGTGTGCACCTGCCTCTGGCACTGATAACCGGTATACCACTGTTGATTTCCTACCTGGTCCCGTTGAAACTTTTACCGATGATACCTTGCACGCTATTGCGTTTTACGGGTTATCCCTGCCCGTTCTGTGGATTTACACGCGCCTTCTGGGCCATATCGAACGGGGCGTGGTCCGATGCGCTGCTGGGCTACCCGCTGGCGGGATTACTGTATGTACTCATCGTTTTTGTGTTTATCTGGAATACGGCAGGACTTTTGGGTGGTATTATCATTGCTCGGGGAACTATGTTACGTTTTGAGCCTCGGCAGACCGGCTGGATAATCGGTTTGTTTTTTATGTTATTTTTGATAAACTGGGCATATCGACTGAGCATGGGATTCCTCTAAATAATTCAAGGGAGAGGTAAATGAATCGAATTGTGATCATCTTGATTTCACTGGTCGTCTTGCTTCCGTTCCTGTCATTGGCGACAGACCAAAAAAAGGAGTCGGATGTCGAACTGAAAACGTTTGCGGATAAAATCAGTTATGTGCTGGGTCAGGAAGTAGGCGGTGGCCTTAAGAATTCACCGACAAATATCAACCTCGAGCTTTTTATGCAGGGACTCAAAGACAGTCTAAATGACCAGAAATCTTTACTTGATCCGAATGAAGCAATTCAAATCAAGCAGGAATTTTCCCGCCAGTACAAGGAAAGCCAGGCAAAGATAAGAGCCGAAATTTCCGAAAAGAACCAGCAAGCCGAAGCCGCCTTCATGGCCGAAAATAAAAATATAAAAGGTGTGGTTACCACCGAAAGCGGTTTGCAATATATGGTACTGAAAAAAGGTGACGGTTCCAAGCCAACGCACGGCGACACCGTAACGGTTCACTATCGCGGTGCGCTTTTGGACGGCACGGAATTTGACAGCTCCTACGAGCGTAATCAACCGGCAAGCTTTCAGGTTGCGGGGGTGATCGCCGGCTGGACAGAGGCCCTGCAGTTGATGAACGTCGGCAGCAAATTTCGCCTTTTCATCCCCTCCAAGCTTGCTTACGGCAAACGGGGTGCTGGAGATAAAATCGGCCCCGACGAAATGCTTATCTTTGATGTCGAACTGCTGGCGATTAAGAACTAAACAGATTTTTCAATAACCTCCGCAATTCAACTACCCTTCTTAACGGAAATAAGAGCTAAATTAAGAGAGATCCATTTTTAATTGGACTTTATTCCCCTCCCTTGACGGGAGGGGTTAGGGGAGGGTGAAATTCGTTTCTCAAAACTGACCAAATCAACAAGGAAATTTCCTATCGGTTGTTGTTTCTTGAACTTTTCACCATCCAATTGCCTAGCTCCGAATCTACTCCACGAAAAAGTAGGGCAGTCCTCTGCGGCTGCTCTATGCTAACAAGCAACGATACCGGCATTACTGATCACCCTTCCCTTGGTCCCCTCCCATCAAGGGGGGGGAAACGAGTTGTTGAAAAGGCTGAAGAGTGGTTCTCCATACATATAGCATAATCAGTAAAAAACGCAGTTCATGAATATGTGCCGGATGTTCGGCAATCTTGCAATTCTCCAAGAAATGCATAATTTAGAAATTAAATTGCTAAGACTAACTTCCAGATACAGAGGAGATTTTACATATGAAAGAGAAACGGAACTTGCACCTAAAGGTCCAGGAGCTGTGCGATTGCTACGCCACCAACGATCCACTTAAAGAGATGTCAATGGTAAAAAACGATGAGGATAAAGACGAAGCCGCAGCCAAATGGTTGGCTTTAGCAGCCTTACACGGCGTAAATGATAATGCTGAAGCAGTCACGATCAGCAAGTCTTCGGATGGAAAAATCAGCGTGACAGCAACCTATCGCCAATCTGAACTACCGTCACCAGGTTCGCAAGTCGGTGATAAGGTCATCGAAACAATAAGAGAAATCACACACATTGAAGAAGGTAAGGGAGAGACGCCCCTGGCTTTAGGCATTCGTCAGGACAGCATCGAACTCCAGGTGAAATTTAAATCCGATAATAATGAAGACAGCGTTACGATAACTTTTCCAGGATGAACTCAAACAATGACACCAGTGTCTTGCTAGATCGTGCAATACATTGTCACGGTGGTCTCGAGCAATGGAACTCCATCGAAAATGTACGATGGCATTATGATTCCCACACGCCGGCAGGTCTTCCCGAGAAGAAAAGATGGTTCTCCAGATCGCTCGATTACTCTTGTGCGCATTGATATTGAAGATGTAATACTTGATAAAGCCTGCTGAAGCGGGTTAATAATCCATAATAACCCAAATAACTGTTTTGCTCGTCGTCGGATACTGACAGGGCTCATGAGCAATATATGAATATTCGATGTCAGCTCATAATGACCATGTTCCTGGCAGTTTTTCCGGCCAATGCTGTCTCTGAAACTATTCTGCAAATAAAGCAGGCTACAGATACTCAAGACTATCTACTCGGTAATGAATAGCATAAAAAATTGTCCGCAAATCATATCGCTCATGGAAGGCGCTGACCACATTGATGTAAAGGTTGTGGAAGGCAGCGTATCTCTGCGACAGTTCATTGCCGGTATGCTGTCCTATTATCCCTGGTGGATTATCTTCCTCTATGGCGTGCGGGCTGTATTTGTTCGGCTGTTAGGCATGAAACAGCCTGCCAGACCCGATGATTTGCCCAGATTATTACCTGAAGACATACCCATGACTCCGGGTGAAAAAGCCACCTTTTTTATCCTGCGATCTGCCAAAGACGAAGAATACTGGATTGCCGAGACACCGGAAGACAAACATTTGCGGGCGTATTTCGGAATCGTCGTTGAACCTCTCAAAGAAAACTTAAAACGATTTCATGTCATTACCATCGTCCATTACAAGCACTGGACCGGTCCGGTTTATTTTAATACTATCCGGCCGTTTCACCACCTCGTCGTCCGCCGCATGGCCCGCGCCGGTGCCAAACCTTAAAAAATAATCATTAGTTTATCAGTTAACCAATTCATTCAATAAATATTGGCCGATGAAGGTATACATTTCTAGCAGTGGTCAAACCTGCCCGGTGATGTGTATGCTGCCAACAGACATTCCTATCACAAAGCCATCTATGTGCTACAGGGATCCAGTACCTTTGAGCTGCTTTTCCTTCCTTAAAAATATCTATTCTCGGTGTGGATCGAATAGTGCTTCATTCGAGGCAGATCTCTAACCTGATCCAAAAGCTTTTTGGATTGTTTGGCCATGCAAAGAAAATTTGATTTTTCCCTATTTATCAAATAAAATTTTATTATTAACCCTAAATATTCAAAATAATTCCTTAAAGTAAATATTTATATGGAAAGTTTACCACTTACTCACTAATTTGATGGGATAAACATTATACGGGAGGTGAAGAATGCCTGAAGCCAAGATAAAATTGAAAGGGTGGCACGCTGTTGTGGTACTTGTTGTTCTGGTAGGATTCATTATCGCAAGGCTTGTGACATTTGGTGACAAAAAAGATGACAGCACCTTGATGCGAAAGCTGGAAGTAGAACTGGTGTGTGATTATTTTCCAGACGAGGCAGCGAAGTTACGAGAGGCTTATGACTCGGGTGATGCGGAAGAACTGCAGAACGCGGTTGAATCAGTCACGACAGCCAAGCTGAATATCGAGTCTGTACAGGCAAGCACTCCCCTGTTCGATTTCTCTACATCTAAAGACATTGTAGTAAAAGTAACCTATTCCTTGGTTGATTCTTCTGGAACAAGAGACCGGAAGACGAAATATTATCTTTTCAATCATGGTCCTGTTGGAAATAACTGGCGCTATAAATACGAAACAAGCGTTGTGAGCTATTACCTCAATTTCTTGTGATACTGTCGAAGATATGCAGAATACTGGTGAAGCCGTACCCAGTCCTATTGCCGCTAAGCACTATAGCGGCAAATTTATGGTGCGGATTCCACCTGAAATTCACCGAAAACTTGCTATTCAGGCAGCGGAATCCGGTTTATTGGCTTATATGCTTTAGCACTTATTTTAAAATAGGCTTGTCTTTGGGCAGTTAGCAACCACAACAAATAGGATAGTTGCATATGCTACTATCCTATTTTCTCAACTTAAGGGTCCAAGAATCTAACAAAGGATAGACGGCACAATTTTTAATTATTTAGCTAAAACTATGTTGGACGGCCAATGATCGGCTCTTAATATAACCAAATACATTTACAGCATAACAAAGCGCATGAGCCAGACGGGAAAAAATATGTGGTTTTACGTTAATGCCGTGTTAGCTTGAAAACCATGTATCCCGCTAGTTATCAGAATCGTTTTGTTTTTGACAATTATATAGCAGATCAACTATGGATAAAAAACGATCAAATGTGAAAGTATCAGCGTTGAAATTTTTAAAATGGTCATGTTTAATTCTATTAATACTTGTGGGTTCGTTTGCTGTTTTTTACGGCATAAGTATGCATGATATGCAAATGAATCAAATTTCAAGAATCAACAAATACTTAGATACCGGTGAAACGGATAAGATCTATCATTTAGCTAATAAGGATATGATTCTTACTCAAAGCCTCCTTTTTCTTTCTTTTATAATATCTGTTTGTTGTTTAATAATGATTATTATCTTTCTTTACATTTCTTTTTTAATTGCCAAAAGAAAGTTGGAACTGAAACATAACCAAACGCTTGCAATTGACGTAAAGGACAACGCGACTGAACTGCAACGCTAGTCCCAGGGGAGGAGAAAACATGCCGAAACATGTTGGAATAGTCGCCTGCAGCGCTGAAGGCGCCGCATTGTGCTATCGGACATTATGTGCAGAATCACCGGCCCAAATGGGCGAACATATGCATCCTGAAGTGTCGATGCATACCCACCCTCTGGCAGAGTACATGGTATATATTCGTTCGGGTAATTGGAAGGAAGTTGCCGGATTAATGCTTTCCTCGGCCCGGAAATTATCAGACATCGGAGCAGAGTTTGCTGTTTGTCCGGATAACACGATTCATCAAGCTTACGAGTTTGTCGCAGCAGAATCCCCTATTCCGTGGCTGCACATCGCAGAGGCTGTCGCCGGTGAAGCAAAAACCCGAGGGTTCAGGAATCTGGCAATCACCGGCACAACCTATCTGATGACAGGCCCGGTATATCCTGAAGTCCTGAAGAAATTCAGCATTGCCTCTCAGATTCCGGATAAAGATGACCGCGAAAGGATCGATGCTATTATTTTCAAGGAACTCGTTAATGGAATTTTTCTGGATGAATCAAGGCTGTATTTCAACCAGGTAATTCAAAAATTAAAGGATCGGGGATGCGATGCAGTCGTACTTGGATGTACGGAGATACCGCTTCTTGTTGATCAAGATGACTGTCCTTTGCCAACACTTGATTCTACCCGTTTGCTCGCGAGAGCGGCTTTGAAAGAAGCTTTGAGGGGGAGCTAACAATGCAATTAGCCTGATCGCAATAACTCTGCGATTTTCAGAATGGAGGCTACTATGACAATCCGAATTGTGCGTCTCGGCACCAGCAGACACAGAGGAGAAGGCCTGCGTATCGGAACGGTGAGGCGACCACCACGGGGCGTGCCCAAGAGCGAATACGCATCTCAAAATTGGTATGACGTGTGGCTCCCAAATGTTGCACCAACGCCGGAACTCATGAAACTTGGACAGGCCGCTAAAACCGAAAAAGAGTGGGCATCATTTGTCAAGAAATATCGCTCCGAGATGGCCAATCCTGAAAAGAGCAGGATACTCGATCTGCTTGCCGCGCTGTCTCATGGCTCCAATTTATCGGTGGGCTGCTACTGCGAAGACGAGACTCGCTGTCACAGGTCCATACTTCGTGAGCTATTAGCGGAAAGAGGGGCCAAACTCGGATAAATCAGTATCTTTTAACTATACCTTTCGCGAGAAACCTCCCGGTCCCTCAACACAACGTTAAGAGCACACCAGGAACTAAGAAAGGAGTCATTGGCATGGAGACCTTCACAGCAGCACGTGCGTTTGTCGTGAATCCTGACTATGATGAAGAAAGGCGGGCCTCGCTTCGAAAGCTGGATCTTTCAAGCATTGATCCTCCAATCGTTGAGATAGTCAAAGGATTTGCATGGCTTTCTTATTGCTTCACGCTACAAAGCTGCTACGGTCACTTTCTATATGCTGGCCAGATAGATACTCACAATACTGAACCATTACCCCTTGGTGAAAGCATTGATAATATTGAATACAGAATTGCCTACCTGGCTCTCTGCCTTGAGGATTCCCCGGCTGGCAGGGACCTGTTCGATGAGCTGGGCGAAATCACATCGGTTGATCCGGACTACCTTCAATTCGGGTCGGCTGATTGGTTCTGGGAAAGACACCTCAACTCCTATGCGCTGCAGGTTGAACCTAAGAATCGTATGACCCGGGATAGATGCCATATCGATTACCAAGAAGCGTTACAAGTTGAGAAGGTCAGAAACCGCTTCTTTGATGAGCTCACAATATTGCTACAGAAACGACTACGGGCTGAGTTCAACTAACAGCTCGCTGGAGCGGGTCGGGGACCATATAGTTTCTTTATTAAAAAGACAGAAAACACCTTATGTCAGATTTTAAATTGAGAGCAAAGCGTTATCACAACGCAATTAAAATGATTCTATTGAAAGAGTGGGATCCAATTGGTGTGTCAGATATTCCAGAAGCAAATGATGAGTACGACTCATATGTGTCTGGTGTTTACAAGAGACTGATATCACGATCAACGCAAAAAGAATTATATGATTTTCTCTGGGAAGTTGAAACTCAACACATGGGATTAATTGGGAATAGGTCTCATACAGAAGCAATCGCAAAGAAACTTATAAAATTGGTTGATATAATTGAAAGCGGCAAGAACACATAACAAGTCAGTAAAGCGGACCCACCTTCGCCGAGGCTTCGGCGCGGCAGGCGGGGAAGAAACTGCTGGGTTTTACATTTAAGGAGAGCTTATGGACCAGATTTCAAAAGCGGCCGAGTTTATCGCGGGCCTCCGCTTTGCGCTTCGCCAGGAATCCCAGATCCCTGAAGCCTTTCGGCCGGACAATCCTGCCTCGGGATACGCAGTACAGGAAGGGGTCGTGGACCGGCTGCTTAAAAAATACGGCGGTCATGCGGTTGGATACAAGGTGGCCTGCACCAATAAACTTGCCCAAGACCTACTGGGCACCGACACTCCCTTTTACGGAAGGCTTCTCTCACCCTTTGTGTATCAAAGCCCGGCCCGGGTCAACGCCCAGGCTTTTTCCATGCGGCTCATCGAAGCGGAATTTTCGTTTCAACTAGCACGCGATATGCCCCGGGAGGATTCTCCCTACGACAGGGAGCTCGTCGCAGACGCAGTAGCGGCAGTCCTGCCGTCCATCGAACTCGTGGACACCCGCTATACCAGCTGGACGGAGGTAGCCCTGCCTTCCCTCATTTCGGACAACGGATGCAATGGCGGTTGGGTTCAGGGAGGGGCCATCGAGGCGTGGCGCCATATCGACCTTGCCTCCCACGAGGTCCGTGTCAGCGTCAATGGCGCCGAGAAACTCAGCGGCTCAGGAGCTGCGGTTCTGGGCCACCCCTTGAACTCCCTAGCCTGGCTGGCCAATACCCTGTGTGAACAGGGAAAGCAGTTAAAGGCCGGTGATCTGGTCAGCACCGGTGTCTGCACCGATATCTATCTTGCAGAACCAGGCGATCACATCGTTGCCGATTTCGGAACGCTGGGTATTGCGAAGGTATCCTTTTTTTAGCGAATCTGCAAACCAGATATTTCCAGCTATTACAGTAGCCACAGTTCTTTTGGTGGTTCTGACAATTATCTCGGTGACGAGTTGGAGAAAAAAGAAGTAAAACTGTATCAGTTTTGGAAATCAGACTAGCGATCTCCGTTGGATAAATGTAGATACACCTATCCCGATGTCAAGTAGCTAAAATAATGACTGAAAGCTGATATTAGCATGAACCAATAAAATTTTTGGAATCATTTAATTCCGCGGATGATAATCATGCTATAATATATTTGTTTAAATTGGGTATTTTTTTTGCACAACCAGCGGATGAACGATACAGGAGTTATTTGTGAATTTTATTGTAAAAGGATTTCATGCAAGTCAATTATAAAAGAATCATCTCCTGCGGTATAGTACTCGGATTCTATTTTGTCACCGCCCGCGCATGGGGGCAGAATATTTCCCTGAGTGATGATTTTGAATCCGAGACACTTTCATCAATCTGGACTAGCAAAAAATTAGCGAAAAACGCGCTTCGTCATATAACCTCTGCTACCCGCACCTGCAACGGAGCGATAGAGATTAGTGTTTATCCAAGCGCCAAAACCGAGATCGGCGGCGATAGGCAATTAACTGAACGTGCGCAACTCCGTGAAGCACCTAATGTCCGCTTAAGGATGGGGGTGGAATCCTGGTATGCATTTTTTTTTATTGCCTCCTGACTTTCCAATTGTTGAAACC
>JASFPE010000067.1:0-15705 GCA_050116155.1 Desulfobacterales bacterium | reverse complement strand
GGTGGTTTTTTGCTGACCCAGCGGGTCCGAAGCCAAAGACAGGAATTTTTCGCTAAGTTCTTCGTCGCCGAGAGGAGCATGATCATATTCTCCTGAGGCCAAAACCGTGGAAGCCTCCAAGGTTTTCCCGTCTCGTAAAACCACCCTGACCGATGCCGGTCGTTGCGCGGGTGTCCGTCGGGTCATGCCCTGATCGTCATTTACCGCAATACGTCTCGCAAGCGCTCGAATTTTATCATTTTGCAATGCCTTTTGGCTGAAATTCGCCACGCTGGTTTCTCTCAATATCAGATAGGACGCCATGGCGTGGGGCATGGAAAAACGCGCTGCCGACGGATTTTGCGGTGCAGCATCATTCAACGTCGCTGCCAGGGAATACGTGCTGACATCCAAGTGCTCGATTTCTTCAGGTAAAAAATCATGCGCTTTCGAAATGGATATCAACGCATCGAGTGCCGGGTGAATGCAACGGGCACACGCATGAACTCTGAAGTAGCCCCGTTCGATTTCCCAACGTTTTCCCAGGTCTTCAAGGACTTTTTCTGCATCCAGAAATACCCCGGCAATATTCCCAAAAATCGTACTGATGCCGTCACGCTCCCCCGTGAAACCGTCATTTACCAAATCCGCCGCCAACACCCCCATGGCCGCGCCAAAGCCGGCATAAGCGTTGCGAACTGTGGCGCCTTCGTAAGCCGCCCGATTCGATGAAGCCAGGTTCAGGGAGGTGAAAACGTTAAGGGTCTCCCTCAATTGGCTGCGGTCATATCCCATCAGCAGGCCGGCAGTCGTCGCTGCAGCCAGTGCCGGCCAGGAACCATGGGTATCCATTCCCGGCCGCAATGTCGTTGCCAGACCGACCCTGGCCGCCACTTCATAGCCTGCAATGATGGCCTCGAGCAATTGTCCACCCGAAACGGCCTGCCTTTCGGCAACAGCCAATCCTGCGGCTACGGCGTAAACTGCCGGATGACCCCCGCTAAAACGATGGCCCCCGTCGAGTTCGTGCCACACGCCGGCAGTGCCATGCACCAGAGCCGCCCACATCGCATCCGTCCGCCGATGGCTTCCCAAAATCGAGCTGCAAGGCGCCATGGATGCATCCGCCATTTGGTCTGCCAATGCCTGAACCTGGTGTTCATTTATGGCTGCCAATATAACACCGGTGGTGTCCACCAGTATTCGCCGTCCTGTTTTGACCACCGATGTGGGGATCCGATCAAGGGTTATCGAGAAGGCAAACTCCGTTAAGGCGTTCAAAAAATCATCAGACTGTTTATTGGGCTGCATCATCCAATCTTACTCCCGCTAAATGCTACAAAGGTTACGGTTAAGATACCGGAGGAATCAAAAGTCGCGTGAGATCTCGAATATCTACGATGTCTCCAAGTACACCTACTTTGTCAATCACCGCTTCACTCTGTTCATGACCGATGACCGGCTCGGCAAGGGAGCGAAATTTATTCAGAACCATTTCCTTGGACAAAGGCGCATCCGGCCCACCACCGCTGCGTTCCACTTCCGCCGTGTATACCTCGCCGTGCCGGGTTTTTAAAGTTACCCGTGCCGGGCGTTTTTGCGGTGTTGCGGCGCTGTGTCGGGGATCTTCCCTCACGCGTATCCGGGCGGCAACTGCCCGCAGTCGCTCGTCTCTGAGTGCGGAACTTCGAAATTCATCGGCCCCGGCTGATCCCCGAACCAACATGGCGGCCACTGCCCAGGGCACGGAAAATTTTGCACCCAGATCTGTCTGCGGCTTTTGATCGTCCAGAGCAGCCGCCCAGTCGAAGGTCATGACCTCCACGGCGTCGATATCATCCGGATCCACCGGATGTTGCTTTATCAGTTTTTCGGCTGCTTCCACGGCAGGATGCGCAAATCGACACGCTGCGAAAGGCTTTATAAATCCTTGTGTGATTTCATACTGCCGACCCAGCCGCTTTACAGCACGTTCGGGATCAAGCCAGGGTGATATGATTCCGCCGTAGATGGAGCCCAGAGCATCATGCTCCGGGCTAAAATTTGCCTTTGCCAGTTGTGCGGCAAGAATACCGGCCATCGAACCCACACCGGCATAAACATTTCGCACCGTACGTCCCTGAAATGCGTTTTCAAATGATGGCATGATTTGCAAATGAACGGCCAGCGCGATCGTGACTTTCATGCGTTTCACGTCTGCACCTTCGAGGCGCGCCGCGGCTGAAGCCGCAGAGATATTATGGTAGGTGCCATGGGGATGAATTTCCGCTCTCAATCGGCTTGCCATACCGATTCGAGCGCCGATATCATAACCCACGACCAAGGCCGTCAAAAACTCAGCGCCCGATGCACCCATCGCTTCCGCCGCCGCCAGGGCAGCCGGAACGAGGTGAACCGGCGGGTGGGCGGCAGGCAGCAGCGGTTTTCCCGGCGGCGGTCTGTGTCCGGAATCAAAATCCAGCCAGGTGGCTGCAGTCCCATTGACCAGCGTGGCATTCAATTTACTCGCTTGAAGGTCATGGCCGATGATCGTGCAGGGCCCGCCGCCTTGACGTCCCAATCGGTGGGCCATAGCAGTGGCCTGGAGCTCAATCGAGCCTCCCATGATAACGCCGAGGGTATCCAGAAATACATGGCGCGCATGATCTAAAACCTCGCAAGGCAGATCCTCGAGCCGGGTGGAAACTGCATATTCCGCCAGGCAATCGATGGCATCCTTTTCCTGGTTTGGAAGGCAGGGACCCTTGTGCTCGCTTTTTACAATCAGTTCGTAACCAGACATCGATTCAAGATCCTTGTTCAGTTTGATTTTGGGGATTTGTTAAAGCCCTGAACCGGAACCGGGCAAAAAACAGATTCATTCTTTTGGCTATGGATTGTCGCCAGCAAATGCCGGTGCTTCATTTTTTAATTATGAACCGGTGCCCTGGATATGCCCGGTCAATTGGGTGATCGTATTCAATTCTGGTAAATTCATGGTATCCTGGTAGACGGCATCTGCGATATTGCGGCTCCAGACCAGATCGGTTAACTCATAATATTTTATCCGCAGGTCATCGGAACTGTATGGATCTTCGGCGTCACCCTTGTTCATGAGGGTCTCGGCCTCCAGGACTGAGCCATCTTTTAGAATCAGCTTCATTTTAGAAGGCCTGTAAGCGGGCATCATGGCGGTCAGCTCGGGATCTTCAACCACCGAGACCTTCTGGGCCAAGTCCCTGGCAACTGGATTTTGGATGGCCTCAGGAGCAAAGCTATGAATCCCCGTGGATCCATGAACAATCGACGTAGCGACAGCAAACGGGATGGAAAACTTACCGGCCAGCATGTTCTGCGGGCTTGGATCACAGAGCTGCGCCGCCAGAGAATATGTCTTGACTTCTATCCGGTCCACCTCCTGCGGCATGATTTTTTGATCCGGCCTGCGGGATATGATCTCTTCAAGGGCATCCAGGGTTCCGTGATTGTAACGGCAACAGGCGTGTCGCTTGAAATAATTGCGCGCGATTTCAAATCGTGTTCCCAGATCCTCGGTCATTACGCCAGGATCAAAACTATCTGAAACCACCGAGCCGTAAACGGTCTGGAGTCCGTCCGCCTCACCGATGAATCCGGATTGCACCAGATCGTGAGCCAGGATCCCCATGTATCCGCTGACACCGGCATAAACGTTTCGGACCGTTCCGCCCTCCAGCATGGTTTTGCGGCTGGTTGCCAGACTGAGGGATGAACTCAAATTGATGATTTGCTTCATGGCTGAAGGGTCGTAGCCTGATAATTTGCCAACGGCAACGGCTGCACCGACGGTCCCCCATGTCCCGTGGGGATGCATGGACATTCTGAGTTTGCTGGCAATCCCGATACGGGTTCCGATGTCGTATCCCAGTACGAGTGCCGTAATAAAATCACGACCCGATAAACCCTTCTCTTCTGCTATCGCCAGGGCGGCGGGCACCACATGGATTCCGGGATGCCCCCTGCCAAATTGGTTGCCTTCGTCCAACTCGAGAAAGGTACCGGCCGTTCCGTTAATCAGGGCAGCCTTTGATGGCTCCGTTTTTTCACCGGATCCGATGATCGTTGAAATCCCGCGGCTTTTGGCTGCCAATATTTTTGTGGTAACATCTTTGACTTCATTTTCCTGGGATCCCGCAGCAATAGCGGCTAGCATATCGGCAGTAACCTCACAGGCCCTTTGGACCACCTCTGGTGGAAAACGATCAAATTCATATTCACAGATGAATTCTGAGATTCGTTCGAGATAGTTCGTCATGCTAAACCTCCTTTTTTCATCAATGGATGATAACACCATTTAACCGGTTTCTACACAGGCATGCGCGGCATCTCCACCGGCAATCTTTCCCAGTACAAGGGCAGCCAGCAGACCATTGGCCGACAGGTAACCTTTGGGGCCGGCCTTTCCTGAAAATCCCACTGCCGTACCGCCGCCCGCGTAAAGATTTGGAATCGGGGAGCCGTCCATACGGATTACCTGGCCGCGATGATTAATCCTAAGACCGCCCTGGGTATGGAAAAGGGCACCCGTAACCCTAGCACCGTAATACGGAGGGTTCAAAGGTTTCTCAAATTCCTTACGGCCCAGCGGATCCTGGGCTTCTCCCCTGGCTGACCTCTGATATTCCTCATGGGTACGGATGACCCGCTCAGCAGGCAGTCGAAAAGATACGGCCAAATCTTCAATCCTTTCGAATTTTTTAATCGCACCCATCTCCAGACATTGTTTGAAATCCTCATATTCGAGGACCGTATCATAGATCCGCTGATCGAAGATCTCTACGGCCGCTCCCTCTTGTTGTTTCAAAACATCGAGGGCATGTTCCGAGTATCCATGATATTCATTTACAAACCGCTCTCCATCAGAGTTCACCTGATACCCCCCCAGGCTGATAACGGCCCAGGTAAGCAGTGTTCCGTGGGGATGGGCAACCGATCCGTGAGATTGGTAGGCCGCCATGCAGTCCAGCTGAGCGCCCAGGGCCTCTCCCCAAAGGATTCCTTCCCCGGTGTTACCCTCGTGTCCGAAATAATAAGCCTCGGCCATTTCCGGGATATACTTTTTAAGCATTTCTCGATTGGCACCGAACCCGTTCAATGCCAGGATTATTTTTTTGGCCCTGGCAAAATTGCGACCGATCCCTTCGATATCCACCTCTGCGCCGACCACACCCTGATCCTGATTGGTGGCCACCAGTCGCTTCACCGGTGCATTGTAAGCAATATCGAGATTTTCAAACCGCTCGGTGGCATTGACCAAATCATTGATCAGATGAGCCCCTTTACGACTGCGGTTGGCGTGAATCCGGTAACTTGAATGACCGGGGTAGATAAATTCCGTAACCAGGTCCAGTTTTATGCCGATTTCGGCATCCAGCCAGTCCACCATTTTGCCAGCCTGTTGAGCCACATGCCGGGTCAGCTCCGGATCGCTGCCATAATTATTCTTTTTTAATATATCTTCTGTCATGAGTTCGACGGAGTCTTCAATCCCAGCATCGGTCTGCACTTTCGTACCGGCAGCCGGAACCATGGCCTGACTCAGGGATGTATTTCCGCCGGCTTGTTTTTCTTTTTCCAAAACAAACACCGACACTCCGCTTTGGGCGGCAGCCAGAGCGGCGATCAGACCGCAACCTCCGGCACCGATGACCAGAACATCCACCTCGACATCCCAGGCAATCTCGCCAGGGTTGTCGATAAACAGGATGAGATCTTTATGACTATCTCCTTGCTGGATCATACGCCCCAAATCCTCCGACAATTCGATCACTAAAATATCTAGTTGTAATGTTATTATAACAATGAATCTATATCGTCAAGTTTTTGCAATCACCTCCTTAAGACCTCATTCCAATTCGCATCTTCAGCCAAATTTCTTTCGATCAGCCCGGAATAGATCGTCAAGTCCTGACTAATCTGGAGATCTCATTGCTGTCTTTTTTACTCGATCAGGTATTGATTTTTTTGAGTTTAAATCTCGGATGACTAGAAGAGCTGCAACTCGGTGATTCTGCCATAGAGCTCAGGCCTTCGGTCTCGAAAGACTCCGGAATCAATCCTGGCCTTGTCCACATTTTCCAGATCGATGACTTCTGAAACGACGACATTTTCTTTTTCTTCACCGGAGGCAATAATTTTGCCCCAGGGATCGCATATGATGCTGTCCCCGAAAAAGTGCGTGTTGCCCTCGTCTCCGCACCGATTTACAAAAACAGAATACATGGCATTATCAATGGCCCGCATTCGGGCTATTAATTCGTAAGTTTCTTTAACATAGCCGCCGGCGGCAACAGGGTTGAAATACAGTTCACATCCATTCAGCGCCAATATGCGGGCGGTCTCCGGAAAGCGGCGATCGAAACATATTCCGATAGCAAATTTTCCCCATAGGGCGTCGTAAACCTCCCAACCATCAGCCGGTCTGAAGTAAAGTTTTTCAAGTGATTGAACGGCGGGTATATGGCGCTTGCGTGACACTCCCATAATGTTGCCTTCAGGATCGATAACCGGTGCGCTGTTATAATAGATACCCGTAAAAGCCTTCTCAAAAATGGGGGCGATGACGTACATATTATACTTTTTGGCGATCTCGACCACCTTATCGATGGTTGGCCCTGGAATGGGTTCTGCAATGTCGTGCATGGGTTTATAGTGTTCGAATTCTCTTTGCAGCAAGCGATCATATTCCATAGAGAAAAGCTCCCCCAAACAGCATATCTGCGCCCCGTCCTTACCTGCCTTCTCCAATACAGCAAGGGTGTTGTCGACAATCTCTTCTTTGGTTCCATAAAATGCCTTTGACTGAATTGCAGCGACTTTAACCTCTCGTTTGGCCATCTTTTTCTCCTTTTAATTCGCTGGGTTTTAGATAGATTGATCAGAATTATCTATGCCGGCTTTCTTTCTATAAATTTCCCATAACCCTTTTCGCCGACGATCTCACCATCCTGCATGATTATTTTCCCCCTGACAATGGTGGATACGGGCCAGCCTTTTAAAGTCCAGCCCTCATAAATCGAAAAATCGGAAGCCGAATTGAGCATCTCGTGCGTAACGGTCTTCTCAAGCTCCAAATCTACAATCGCCAGGTCGGCATCGAATCCGACCTGAATATTACCTTTGCGGGGATAAAGATTGAATATTCTGGCAGCATTATACGACGTGACTTCCGCAATCCTCTCCAGTGAGATGTTGCGTTTATGGTATCCCTCGCTGAGCAATGCCGGAAGAACCGTGGCAGTCCCGGAAATTCCCATACTGGCCTCCCAGATACTTCCAGTTTTGCTTTCTTTCTTTAAAGCCAGATGATCCGAACCAACGGTCTGGATACAACCATCTCTGATCCCGTCCCATAATGCCTCATTATCTTTTCTGGAGCGCAGGGGGGGAGCCACCTTCATCAGATTGTTTTCCATCATCTCTTTGGTATGGGTCAGGTAGACCGGGCAGGTTTCTACGAATATTTTGGAATAGCGCTCACGCGCAAACCTGACCTCGTCCAAAGCCGCCTTCGATGTGGTATGAACAATATAAAGCGGACAATCCGTTAGTTCGGCCAAATAAAGTGCCCGCCGGACAAAATCGGCCTCCGTAAAATCCGGCCTCGATTCTGCCCAGGCTAAAGGATCGGTGCGGCCTTGATCCATGATCCGTTTTCGAAGGCTCCAGATCAATTCAATATTTTCGGCGTGGATACAGGGCAGCACGCCGTCAATGGTCTTGATTTTTTGAAGTGCATCATAAAACACGCCGTCATTCATCTCAGCCGCCCCGGCTTTTTTGGCATCTTCGCCTTTAAAAACCATCATGAATTTATAGGAAGAAATGCCATATTCAGCATAAAATTTCGGTATGCTGCTGATGTGTTCTTCAGAGGAAACGCCCAAATGCAGGGAAAAGTCGATGCATGCTCTTTCTTGACCAAGCCTGACAAACTCATCAACAAAATCATCATAGGGCTCGATTTGCCGGTAATACGTAATCACCGTGGTTGTTCCGCCTGTGGCAGCTGATCGGGTTTCCGTTATAAGATCTTCATCGAGTTTTGATCCAAGCCCGAAGTGGACATGGGGCTCGATGACGCCGGGAAACACATATTTTCCTTCGGCATCGATCGTCTCCCTGGCCTTTGTGAGATCCGGGCTGTCTGATATCATAACGATCTTTTCATCCTTGATCCCTATGGTTCCCTTCATAATCCCTTGCATGGGGATGACTAAGTTTCCGTTCACAATGACACAGTCGAGCTCCATCGTTCCTCCTTATGATATGTGTAAAGACTCATTTATTGCAGATCCGACATGCTCGGTTAAGCTGCTGATGTCATCTAGTTGATCTACTTTATGGCACAAAGAAATAATTTCATTTAGCTGAACATCCTTTAATCGTGATGCGGAAAACCGTCGAAACTTGTCCTCTAATTCTTCCTGAGTCAAGGGGTTCCGATGATCACCTTTCAGTGGAAATGGATCCATCGTTATGGTTGAACCGTCTGTCAGCTCGACTTCAACCCGCGCTAAAGTATGAGTGGGAAACTGCTTCTGAATGTCGGCATCGAGGTGCAATTCAACCTTGTTTGCAAGCGTCAGAATCTTGTTATCTTGAAGCTTTTGTTCACATATTTCCGTGGGTCCAACCTGGCCGTATGCCAAAGCGGCGCCCACGGTGAAAGGAACACTATATTCTGCCTCTTGGATACTCTTTGGCTTTCGAGATTTGAGGTTTAAAGCGAAATCGAATGTACCGATATTGATTTTGGCAATTTCTTCATTTTTGAATTTTTTGTTATTTTTTAACCATAGCACTCCATTGATCGCCGGATGTGTGTACCGGCAGCATGAGTGCTGTTTGAAATATACCTTTTCAAACTCGAATTCCTTGCCTAAAGTGTTAAGATTGTATTTTTCATCATTATGAACAGAAAAGGTCCCTCTCATCCCACTATTTGCAAGCATTGCCGAAGTCACACCTGAAAAAGCGCCCCAGCCAATGGCCTCCTTTATCATCGGATAACTGCCTGAAAACATCCACTCCATCGGGGCCTTGGGCGTATGCGCATCACATATACCCAAAGCATTTAGGCATTTTTCCTTGCCCATTTTCATTAATTTGACGGCCGCGGCCGCAACACCGAATGATACCCAATTTCCCGAACCCATATATCGCGTTTTATGATGTTTGTTAGCTATTATTCCCATCCGGATGGCAATCTCATAGCCAACCACAATCGCCTCCAATAAGCTTTTTCCATTTAATTTATCTTTTTCGCCAACAGCCAATGAAGCGGTCACAACAGCGGCTCCCGGGTGGCCCATAGCTCCGCGATGGCCATCATCAGCGTCCAGATCAGATGCCATAATTGAATTCGCAAATGCTGCAAAAGCACAGGGAACTTTTTGGGTTTTTCCAAATAGTGTTGCCTCTTGAGGAGAAATAAAACCACACGCAAAATTACGGGCTGCAGTGGATGCTTTGGTGCAAACACCTGCAATCATATTTCCGATAGCGTCCAATAAAGATCGCTTTGCGAATGACACGACGTCTGAGTGAAAATCATCGAGGGTTGAATGTGCAATAAATTCTAATATGATATCCCTGGTGTCCATCAAATATTCTTGTCTTTGAGATCGGATTAATCCATTCGTTCCGATTGCTCATTGACGCCTTTGCAATATTTTAAGTTCCTGCAGACGTCTTAAGCTGACTTTTTTTCGTTCATCTCGATGCAGTCAATCCTGAAAAACTACTGGTTGTCGATGTAACCGATCTCATAAGAGATCTTCTTGGCGGTATCTTTGACCATTTCGACGATTTCTAGAGCTTTTTCCGGTGATATCCTTTCACGTGGAGCAACAATAGAAATGCCCGCTAGAATTGTTTGCTGATGGTCAAAAATCGGAGCAGCCACTGCGATTGCAACCAGGTCCGCTTCTCCAGCGCTAATTGCAACGCCCTGCTTCCTTATTTCCTTTAATTCTTTTCTTAACAGATCAAAATCGATAATCGTATTCTTCGTCAGCGCTGTTAATCCAACACTTTTAACAAAAGCATCAACAAAAGCCTTTTCCTGGTGAGCCAGCAGTATCTTGGAAGATGCCCCGGCATGTAAAGGTAATGTAGCTCCCCGGGCGACACTGAATCTAATCCGATTGGTGCTTTCTACTTTTTCAATACACATTGATTCCCAGCCGTGGATAACCGTCAGAATAACAGTTTCTCCGGATAGTTCTGATAAGGATCTCATATGGGGGAAAGCAATCTCTGTTAATCGGATATTTGCATAAAAGAGATTTCCTAATTTAAAAAGGGTTAAGCCGATACCGAATTTTTTTGTATCATCATTCTTCGCTAAAAAGCCCTTTTTCAGGAGGATATCTAAATACTTATAGGTGGAGCTGAGGGGAATATTAAACCGCTTGGAAATTTCATCGGCCGTAAATTCATCGTATTCTTGAGAAAAGCCGCTAAGGATGTCCAAAACTTTCTCTATTGAGGCAAACGGGCTTTTTTTCATATTATTCTCATTCTATGAGAGTTAATTCTCTTAATATGATTCGTAGCCAACCTCATTTAGTTTGTCAAGGCCTAATTAGAAAATGGCATTCATGTGGTGAATTTTCTTAGCGCAAACCACGGATAAAATCTCGCACACAAGCGACTCCTTCTTGTTCCATTTCTTCGATTGTCTGGGAGCCGATGACGGCGATATCTGCTATGCCCTTTAGAAAATCTACATCTGATTTCTCTTTGATCCCGAAGCCCAGGGCAAGAGGTAGGGATGTGCTCTCCCGGCATTTCTTAAGGTACATAGCCAATTCTTCCGAAAAGTTTGTGTTTGCACCGGTGACCCCTTTTCTTGCCACGCAGTAGATAAATGCCCTGCCAAAAGAGGCGATGTATCTCATGCGATCAGGGGATGTTGTGGGTGAAAACAAGAGGATGGGGGCAAGATCATGCTTATGCATGGAATCCAGATACTCCCGACCCTCTTCCGGTGGAAGATCGGGGATGATGGCGCCTCGAAGACCGCCATTCGACATAACGGCTGCAAAGCGTTTCACGCCGTATCTGAAAAGAATATTATAATAGCTCATGATGAGAAAAGGTATCTCAAAGGTGCGGGCAGCCCTTTGGGCAAGCTTGAGACAATCCGCTACGCCCGCACCGCTTTCCAGGGCCCTCTGATTGGCGCGAACGATAACGGGGCCATCGGCGGTCGGCTCGGAAAAAGGGATCTGCAGCTCCATTAGATCAACCCCAGCTTCGACCATTGCTTCGATGGTATTAAAGCTGTCATTAAAAGACGGATACCCCAGGACGATATGGGTCATCAACAGAATATCTTTCTCATTCAGTCTGTTTCTAAGATACGACTCGAGCATCATATTCCTCGGCTTTCTTTTGGATAAATTGAAACCATTCAGGGTCAGAAAAGGCATCGGCTACCGTAAATATGTCCTTATCGCCCCTGCCCGACTGGTTGATCAGGATGATATCATCCTCCCCAAGGTCAGAAGCTTCCTTGAATACTTGGGCAAAGGCATGGGATGCTTCCAAAGCCGGAATCAATCCCTCTTTTTCTAATGTCAGAGAGAAAGCATCAAGTACTTCCTGGTCGGTTGCAGCTTCAAACCGCACCCTACCCTCTTCCCGTAGCGATGCAAGGATCGGTGAGACACCGATATAATCCAATCCTGCTGCCACGCTGTGTGTCTCTTTCATCTGCCCCTCGCTGTTTTGCAGAAAATAGGTTTTATATCCCTGAGCTACGCCAGGGGTACCGTCTTCAGAGGCCAATCGGGACGCATGCCGGCCCGTCTCCAAGCCTTTACCTCCCGCCTCTACGCCGACCAGTTCTACCGGATCATCAAAAAAGCCGCTGAAGATTCCCAGCGCGTTGGAACCACCCCCGACACACGCATAAACGCGAGTGGGAAGTCTCCCTTCCCGGCCCATGATCTGCTTGCGGGCTTCCTGGCCGATAATAGACTGAAAATAGGAGACCATCTCAGGGAAAGGGTGAGCACCGCATGCCGTTCCTAGGACATAGTGGGTATCATCCATGTTGGTTGCCCAGTCGCGCAATGCCGCATTAATGGCATCTTTTAATATTTTTGTACCATCTTTAACTTCAATGACGCGGGCGCCGAGGCGCTCCATCCAGAATACATTCGGCCGCTGTCTGGCAACGTCCTTTTCCCCCATATAAATGGTGCAACTGAATCCGAATTTAGCGGCCATGGTGGCAGTAGCGACGCCATGTTGTCCTGCGCCGGTTTCGGCAATAACACGATGTTTGCCCATACGCTTTACCAGAAGGCCCTGGCCCATGACGTTATTGGCCTTATGAGCCCCGGTGTGATTCAGATCTTCCCTCTTAATGTAGATGAGCGGCCCCCCAAAATGTTTTGTAAGGTTTTCGGCAAATGTAAGGGGAGTTGGGCGGCACGAATAGGTGGACATGAGATGCTTATATTCTTTCCAGAAATCGGGATCGGCCTTGGCTTCCCGAAATGCGGTAACAAGCTGTTCAAAGGTCGAAACCAGGATCTCGGGTATATAGGCTCCTCCGAAATCACCATAATAGCGTCTTTCAATCATCACTAAATTCTCCTCTGCTCACCTTTTCCATTAGATCTTTCATGAGAATTGGACTCTTTTCGTGGGGTCGTTCCTCCACACCGCTGTTCACATCAACCGCATAGGGTCTTACGATGTTGATGGCCTTATCGATATTTGAAGGTCCCAGTCCACCCGACAGGATGATGGGCATCCCAAATCTTTTAACCTTCAATGCAAGCTCCCAATCAAAGGTCTTGCCGGTGCCGCCGGCCTTATCCTTCGAATAGGTATCCAGGAGCAGGGCCCTGACCTTTCTGCGATATGCTTGAATTGAGTGGAGACTCGATTCATCCTTTATCCTGAGCGCCTTTATGGTATAGGGCATCAAATCGTGACAAAAATCCGGAGATTCATCACCGTGGAGTTGGACCAGATCAAGCCCACAGTAATGTTTGATCTCCCTAATTGTGGCGTGTCCTTCATTGACAAAGACACCCACCGTCTTTACAAAGGGCGGAATGGCGCTGATGATGTCACGCGCCTTTTGCGGTGTAATCCGCCTTGGGCTGTGGGCAAAGATAAAACCAAGAGCGCTGGCACCGAGTCCAATCGCGATGGATGCATCTTCGTAATCGGTTATGCCGCAGATTTTTACCGCAACTTTTTTCATCTCACATTTGTCCGGCGTTAACCACTTCTGCTGTCTTCCCTGCCAGGTCATGACTCCTCATCAAGGCGGAGCCAACCAGAACTGCATGAATGCCCGTTCCTTTTAAAGACAGGATATCCCCTTCATTTTCGATGCCGCTTTCACTGACGACAATGCAGTTATCCGGCACCAGGGGTGCCAGCTCAAAGGTGGTATTGATATCGACCTTGAAACTGTCCAGGTCGCGATTATTGATCCCGATGATCTCGGCACCGCAGGCAATCGCCTTTTCAAGGTCATCCACGTCATGGATCTCGGTCAAAGGAGCAATGCCCAATTCCCGGCACACAGACATTAATTCTGCTAATTGCTGCTGTGACAGGATACGCGCGATCAAAAGGATTGCGTCGGCACCATAAAAAAAAGCCTCCTGCACCTGAACCTCATCGATGATAAAATCCTTGCGCAGGATGGGCAAAGAGACAGCTCTTTTCAGGCGCGGCAGATGATTCAGATCTCCCTGGAAAAACCGTTTATCCGTAAGCAGAGAGACCGCCGCCGCCCCGGCCGCTTCATAGATCCGAGCAATAGAGATTGGATCCGTCTTGTCGCGGATAAGGCCGGCCGATGGAGAAGCAAACTTGATTTCGGCAATCAGGCTGATCCTTTGCGGCACGGATATGGCGCCCTTGAAATCATGCAAAGCAGGAAGGTTATTGTCACTCTTGAATTGCATGCTCATCTTCAGCCTGGCCACTTCATTTTTTTTCTCGGCAAGTATCTCAACTAATCGATGATGCATGCGGCTTATGGTTCCTTTCGAACGACAGTTCCACACTGCTGGGTAAAGTCAACTAATTTGTCGAGCTTTTTGCGGGCGCTGTTGGAATCGATGACTTCCATTGCGATTTCGATTCCCTCTTTAAAATTATCGCATCGCCCTGCGGCAACAAATGCCGCTGATGCATTTAGCAAAACCATGTCTCTTTTCGGACCTTTTTCACCATCCAGAATATCTCGAACAATGGTCGCATTCTCTTCTGCATTCCCTCCTACAATTTCTTCCAGGGCCGCTCTTTTAAAACCATATTCCTCAGGGGTCATCTGAAATGTGCGTACGTTGTTTTCCTTAAGATGTGAAACTTTGGTCGGTCCGCAGATGCTTATCTCGTCAAACGTTCCCTCCCCGCAGACCACAAAGGCCTCTTTGGTTCCCAGTCGTTTAAGCACCAGAGCTATCTTGTCCGTCAGACTCTGTTCATAAACACCCAAAACCTGGACCGAAGCACCTGCCGGGTTCGTCACCGGTCCTAAAAGATTAAAGATGCTGCGGATACCGATCTCTTGTCTGGGTCCGGCAGCATGTTTCATTGCCCCATGAAAGAGAGGAGCATACAAAAACCCGATTCCGATTTCGTTGATGCATCGCTCTACATCGGTGCTCGTGAGATCCAGTTTGACCCCTAGGTTTTCAAGAACATCCGCACTTCCGCACAGACTGGAGATGGCACGGTTGCCATGCTTGGCTACTTTTACTCCACCTCCAGCAGCCACAAAAGCAGTAGTGGTCGAAACATTAAACGTCTTGGTTCCGTCTCCGCCGGTCCCCACAACGTCCAGAATCGTCTCATCCTCGATATTGATCTCATCCCGGTCAATGTTTACCAAATGATTATTAACGCATATTCTAGTGGCTTTGGCTCTCATCACCCTGGCAGCACCGGCAATCTCATCAACGGTTTCTCCCTTTAATCTTAATGCGGTGATGAAAGCGCCGATCTGAGCCGGCGTGGCCGACCCCGTCATAATCTCATCCATGGCCTTTTCCATTTCAGTCTCTGTGAGATCCTCACCGCTGACGATCTTGGAAATAAGTTCCTTAATCATGATATGATCCTCCCTGTATTAAAAAATTTCGTAAAATCCGTGGGCCCGATTCCGTCAATATGGATTCCGGGTGAAACTGAACACCCTCAACCCGGTATTCACGGTGTCTCAAGCCCATTATTTCCCCATCTTCTGTCCAGGCACTCATCTCAAGACAATCGGGCAATGAATCCTTTCTGACGATAAGTGAATGGTAACGCACCGCCTCAAACGGGTTGGACAGGTCCCTATAGATACTGCGGCCATCGTGAAAGATCTTGGAGGTTTTGCCGTGCATAATTCGATCGGCGCCAACCACCTTTGCGCCATAGACCGCAGCAATGGCCTGATGTCCGAGACATACCCCCAGAATCGGAATCTTTGCCCCAAGATTATTGATGGCCTGAATTGATATCCCCGAGTTGTCGGGCGTGCCCGGTCCGGGAGAGACCATCAAAGCCGAAGGTCTGAGTCTTTCGATGCCTTGGATATCTATCTCGTCGTTTCGATAAACCTTTATCTCTATGTTCAACTGCTCCAGCATCTGGGCCAGATTGTAGGTAAAGGAGTCATAGTTATCAATTAGCAGTAACATTTTCTTTCACCCTTTCGATGGCTTTGAACATGGCACC
>JASFPE010000066.1:0-15740 GCA_050116155.1 Desulfobacterales bacterium | reverse complement strand
ACGAAATCGTTTACTGGCATATTCAGATAGATAAATGGCGGACATCAACCCGACGGGTACAGCCACCGCCATGGCAATAACCGATATCAGCGCAGTACCCACCAGTACCGGCACGGCACCAAAGGCGCCGGATGAACCGACCTGGTCTTCACGAATGGCCATCTGCGGGCTCCACTCAAGACCAAAAAGGAATTCAGTGACGGGTATCACCTGAAAAAATCGGATGGCTTCATATAAAACCGAGAGAACAATGCCGATGGTGGTGAAAATCGCAATGGTGGAGCAAGCGATCAAAATATATTTAATCGCTTTTTCAACCTGATTGCGTGCCCGCAGCATGGGCTTTATTTTTGATCGCACAACAGCTATGGCAGCAATGGTAAACGAAAGCACGATAACAGCCAATGCAGCACTGCTGATGGATTTAAGATTTCGATAGTGTTCGGCGGCCGCCTGCATCTCAGGATTCACTTTGCCAGATACAATATTGCCGCTGACCAGGTTTTTAATATTGTTGATAAAGAGATTAAGACGATCGTCAGGCAGATCTCTCAATTCTGCCGGCAGACTGCCTGTGATGATATGGATAATCACACTATCCTCAAAGGCCAGCCAGAATCCGAACAAAAGCAGTGCCGGAATTCCGCACCATATTGCCACCAGAGCACCATAGTACGTCGGCCGTGAATGCAGATCTTGGATACCTGAAACATTCAAAGCGACAGCATAGGCACGCCGGCGGCCCAGGTAATAGCCAAAAACAGAGAGTGTGAGCAGTATAAAAAGTAAAGTCGTCGGTGACATAAATTACCCAACCTGGATAAGTTCTAAGTGATCTATAGTAGACATGCTTTGCTAGATTATTGTTAGGATTTTATTTAGCCTTTGTTAAATACAAATAATTTGATTTGTTCTTTGCTAGTAAATTAATAAATAATTTACCTTTGAATTTAACAAAAATCTAACAATTCTCTGCTATTTGATCTGCTTAAATTTTGCAGCTTCTCAGAAGTGATTTTTTATTGGCATTACATGTTCCCATAACGTGAGAAAGGACCAGAACTGCTCTGGCAACTCTTTGAGGAGAGTGATTTATGCTACTGGCAATAAATGTTAACAACACCAATACGACGGTTGGTTTATATACGGGCGATAAATGGGTTGCCAACTGGCGCATTAAGACGGACCAGGCAAAACAACCCGACGAATATGCCATGCTTTTGCGAAATTTGTTTCTGTACAATGAGTCGAACTGGTCGGATGTTACCGGTGTAGCGCTGGCAAGTGTTGTCCCGCCTCTAACGGCCAACTTTGTCGATTTATGTCAGCGTTACTTTCATCTTGAACCGTTATTGGTTACGCATAAAATAAAAACGGGTGTAAAAATCCTCATCGATCACCCGGCCGAGGCGGGTGCTGATCGCGTTCTGAACGCTTTGGCCGCTCGCGAGCTTCACGGCTGTCCTTGCATTGTTGTGGATTTCGGAACCGCAACAACTTTTGATACCGTATCCAGAGAGGGCGACTATATTGGCGGAGCAATCGCACCCGGGCTGGGAATTTCCGCAGATGCGCTTTTCAGCCGAACTGCAAGATTACCACGAATTGAACTGAAGGCGCCGCCAGGGGCCATCGGACGTAACACCATCCATGCGATGCAATCCGGCCTTATTTTTGGCTATCTAGGACTGGTTGAAGGAATGGTGAATCGGTTTCGAACAGAATTGGGCGGTGGCGCCAAGGTCATTGCCACCGGCGGAATGGCCCATTTTTTGGCGCAGGAAAGTGGTATTTTTGAGACGGTCGATCAAATGTTGACATTGAATGGATTACGGTTGATCTATGATTTAAACCGCATGGGGTAAACCGAGATGACAACAATTCCATTACTTCGAGACAAAAGCATCGTTATTGGCGTAACCGGCGGCATTTCAGCCTATAAGGTGGCCGATCTGTGCAGCCGCTTCGTTAAAGCCGGTGCCGTGGTTGATATTGTTATGACCGCGTCTGCCACAAAATTCGTGGGTCCCATTACTTTTCAAGCCCTGACTCATCGGCCGGTAAGCACCGAGATGTTCTCGCTGCTGCAAGAAACCGAAATCGGCCATGTTTCCCTAGGAAAACGGGCGGATTTGATGATTATTGCCCCGGCCACAGCCAATACAATGGCGAAATTGGCCCATGGTTTATCCGATAATATGGTGGTTACCACCGCGCTGGCTTGCCGCAGCCCGATTTTAATCGCTCCAGCAATGGAATCGGCCATGTGGGAAAATCCGGCTACCCAGACCAACCTGGATGTCCTGAAAAAACGAGGGGTACATACGGTGGGACCAGTTGAAGGAAGATTGGCTTCCGGCTCGATGGGCGTCGGCCGCATGTCCGAACCTCAGGATATCTTCGATGCCGCCCGCTGGCTAATAAGCCGGCAGAGAACACTGAACGGTACTCGCGTCGTCGTAACCGCGGGATGTACACACGAAGCCCTCGATCCGGTGCGCTTTATCGGCAACCGCAGCAGTGGAAAAATGGGCTATGCGCTGGCTTATGCTGCGCGTGACCGGGGCGCTGATGTTGTCTTGATCCATGGTCCAACATCTCTTAACGTGCCGCATGGGGTGAAGGACGTCTCCGTGAATTCGGCCAAGCAAATGCATACCGCCGTATTGAAGAATATATCGACAGCTGATGCATTGATCAAGACGGCTGCGGTTACGGATTACCGGCCTGCCACTTTTTCCAAACATAAAATAAAAAAAAATCAAGAAAGCATGTCCTTGAAGCTTGTCCAGAATCCTGACATATTGGCTTCGGTGGTAAGCAAAAGAAAAAAAAGCGACCCTCTGAAAGTGGTCATCGGATTTGCAGCCGAGACGGAGTCGTTGGTGGAGTATGCTCAGGATAAATTAATCCGCAAAGGGCTTGATCTCATCGTAGCCAATGATATTTCGGCCAGTGACAGCGGCTTTGCCGTCGATACAAACCGTGTGACATTGATCGATTCATCGGGAGAGTTACAATCATTGCCGCTGCTTACCAAACAAGAAGTGGCTGAGATTGTTATTGATCATTTAATTGATATTCTTGAATCAAAATCACATGCAAGTTTTTAGGAAAATATCTTCTTCGGCGCTGAAAATATTACCATCTCGAAGCGATACTAGAACCTGTCTCAAAAATGTGACTAAAGGTTCAGGGTCCGGTGGCGGATTGAGATAGCTTCTAATGAAATGATAATACAACCCTAATATAATTCTAACAAAAAGAACCCATTGTTTAGGTTTAATCACACCTGATTTTATTATAAAACCAGTACAATTGGAATAAATGAAAAATTGATAAGATATAAAAAAAGAGGTCGGGGTCATGACCAAGCATTTCCGCAAAGAACTCGAAAAAATAAAAAAACAACTTCTCACTTTGGGATCTATGGTTGAGGAACTGGTTCAGATGGCTGTCAACGCCGTTGAAAATCGGGACGCTGAGTTGGTGAACCAGATTATCAAAAGGGATTTGGAAATTGACGAGATGGAAGTCGAGGTCGAAGAGGAATGCTTAAAAGTTCTGGCGCTTCATCAACCCGTCGCCATCGATCTTCGATTTCTCATTGCCGTGATTAAAATCAACAACGATCTGGAACGAATCGGCGACCAAGCCGTTAATATTGCCGAACGCGTCGGCGTTATCGCCAAAAGTGAACAAATGGATTTTTTCTTCGATTATTCTTCGATGGGAGAAAAGGTTCAGACCATGCTGAAGATGAGTCTGGACGCCCTGATTAACATGGATGATGATGTTGCCTGGCAAGTTGTCCAGCTGGATGATGACGTCGACCAGATTAAAAAAGACGCCTACGACCGCATCAAATCGGCCATGAGCGAACATCCGGATAAAATCGGCTATTTAATTAATTTGTTATTGGTGTCCCGGCATCTCGAACGCATGGCCGATCACGCCACCAATATCGCCGAAGAAGTCATTTATCTAATTGAAGGCGAAATTGTCCGACACGCTCAACATGAACGCGGATAAACACTTTGCTAAAAAATAATTGACATTTTTTATAATCTTCTAATTCATTCAATTTTTTTTCGCACCAGTGTCTCGATCATGGTTGCGAGCTCATCGGGTGAGAACTTATCGATATGTCCAACCCATTTTATCAGCAACCATGGCCAGTTCATCGCAAAGGGGATTGATATCCTGGATATCCGTCAGTCTACCGCGATAATGTATAGTTACACCCATAATCAAATCGCAAAAATTAAAAAAACCTGCTAGGGCAATACGTCTTTAAAAGATTAATTGTTGTTCAATAATCTTGAGAAATCTCCGTAATAAAAAGTTGCTTCAACATTAAATGTGTGAATCACGTTCTTTCGAGGTTGTCAACGGCCAATAAAAAAAGAGGCTATCCTCCTTTTCATGGAAAGCCCCTTTACTCATTTGTTTTAACCGATGGTCTTTGGATAAATAAAATTTATAATATAAAAAACTCGCAAGAGTTTTTTTATGCACGCACTTCTTCTTTGACACCCACCGCGATTTTGAACAGCGCGGTCAGTACCAGAAAGCCCATCGCCCACACACCCAGCGCAATCATGACTTCCGGCACAGAAGGAATATATTCGTTGACTTCATGCAACGGATTCGGCGTAAACCCGCCGGCAATCATTCCCAGGCCCTTATCAATCCAGGTTCCCAAGAAAATAACCACGCAGGCCACCGCCAGCACCCCTTCATTCTTTCTCGTGATCGGGTTGACCGTCAAGATGATGCCGATGATCATCAGAATCATCGATGCCCACATCCACGGCACGTAGGCCCCATGTCCGTGTAAGCCGACAAACAGGTATTTGAAGTGATCCATGTGTTCCGGAATCTGGCTGTAAAAGGCCACAAATACCTCGCACAGAAAGAAAAAGACATTGACACAGATGGCATAGGCCACAATTTTGGCCAGGGATTGAATCTGTTGTCTGCCCGGATCAAAATCGCTAACCCGACGAATAATCAGACACATCAACACCAACAGGGCCGGACCGGAGGCAAATGCGGAAGACAGAAAGCGCGGGGCCAGGATGGCGGTCATCCAGAAGCCTCTACCCGGAAGTCCGCAGTAAAGATAGGCGGTTACCGTGTGGATGCTGATGGCCCAGGGTATGGAAATATAAATCAACGGCTTCAACCATTTCTGATAATGCACGCCGTTGCGTTCGGCCTCCAGCACGTTCCAGCCGATAACAATGTTCAAAAACAGGTAACCGTTTAAAACGACGGTATCCCAGAAAAGCACGGATCGTGGCGAGAAATAAATAAAGACATTTAAGACCCTCATGGGTTGGCCAAGGTCTACGAGGATAAAGGTGACGCACATCAGGACCGATGCGATGGCCAAAAATTCACCCAAAATCGTGACTTTGCCAAAAGCCTTATAATCATGCAGGTAATAGGGCAGCACCACCATCACGCCTCCGGCAGCCACACCGACCAGGAACGTAAAATTGGCGATATAAAATCCCCAGGACGCATCCCGGCTCAATCCGGTGATACCCAGACCGAAATCGAGCTGTCTCAAATAGAGCAGAAAGCCGACGCCGATAACGACCAGTAAAAAAGTCATCCAACCATAATATCTTTTGCTTCCTTTAATTGCTAATTCAAGCATAATGACCTCACACGATGTAATAGACAGATGGTTCTGTTCCCAATTGCTGTTTACGGCGAATGGTATAATGGGTCCTGATCAGCTCGCGGACCTCTGAGGCGGGATCGTAAAGGTCGCCGAAAGCGAGTTTGCCCTCCGACACCTCCACACAGGCCGGCAATTGACCAACCGCCAGCCGTTCGGCACAAAAATTACATTTCTCGACCACACCCTTCATCCGGGTGGGATACGCTTTATTCGTCTGCAAAATAAACGGACGTGGATCCCGATAGTTAAAGCTGCGCGCACCAAACGGACAGGCGGCCATGCAGAACCGGCAACCGATGCAGCGGTGAAAATCCATCAATACGATTCCGTCTGACTCCCGCTTCCAGGTGGCCCTGGTCGGGCAGGCCCGTACACAAGGCGGATTTTCGCAATGGTTGCACAGAACCAAAAACGGCCGGTGTTCCACTTCTTCGCTTAAAAACCTGCCGGCTTTGCCAGGAAAAGCATTGTGATAATGTACCCCCCAGATCCACTTTATTTCGTGCCGTTTGTTCTCCAGATGGGGAACATTGTGGATCTGATGACAGGCCTCAATCAACGGCTCTAAATCGTCTTCAGACTCGAATTCGCGCGTGTCGATGACCATGGCCCATTGCTCGGCTTTCAGAGCATCAGCAGCATCTTTGAGTACCACTGGTTGCTCTTCGGCAAATCCCTCTTCCTTGGCAAACGCATTCAGTAAAGGTTTGGTCATCAAGGCCAAGGAAGAAATTCCAAATAATTGTAAAACGCGTCGTCTGCTGCTATCCATCACGTTTTCTCCTTCGGGTTATCAATATGGCAATCCCAGCAGTAAGGTCTGACCGAGGCATAATTGTGACAGCGATCACAAAATTCGGCCTTATTGGAGTGACAATCCAGGCAGGTATTGGAAAGACTCATGTTATATTCCTTGCCGTCGGAACTCACGTAAATTCTCGCTCCCCGCCTGACGACCGAATCTCTCCAGACATCCAACAGCTGCATATGTTCGGCCTTCATGTAGTCTGTGGAGCGAACACAGACTTTGGCAGCTTTGGCTTTTTCTGTCAAAATGAGATCAGGTGCCGGGGCGGCTTTGCCCCGGTTGTACCACAAGGGAAACGTCACGATGACAACAAAAATAATCAACCCTAAAATAATATATTTCTTATCACTCATCAGCTTCTTCCTCCGACTTACCCTCTGATTCAACTTCAATACCCGGCAGCTCTTCACCGCGCAGGTCTGTGGTTCGGTCGTTTTGCCCGGTTAGATTCAGGGCGTTTGCCACAAGTTCATGCACACCGGTAACATCGACTTCGGGAACCCAGTATTCCATCAGGGCTGGCAGCGCGGCCCGATCAATGGCACATACACAGGATAACATGTTCACACCGTGTTTTTCGTGAACATATTTGACGGCATTGGCTCTGGGTAGCCCTCCGGTTAAGCGCAGTTCCATATCTTCTCCGGCGTTTAGACCCGCTCCGCTACCGCAACAAAAGGTATTTTCCCGGATGGTGTTGGCCGGCATCTCATAGAAATGGTTGCACACATTTTGGATCACATATCTGGGCTCATCAAACAGTCCCATCCCCCGGGCGGGGTTGCAGGAATCATGATAGGTTACTTTCAGATGATCATTGCGACTGGGATCCAGGTCGAGTTTGCCGTGTTTGATCAAATCCGCGGTAAACTCGGTGATGTGCACCATTTTGGTGGATTTCGCATTTTCAAATTTGGTCCCGGTAATGGGGGATACCGGTTCTTCCAGAAAGTCGGCCGGACCATTCATGGTATCCATATACTGGTTAATCACCCGCCACATGTGACCGCATTCGCCGCCCAGGATCCATTTAACTCCTAGTCGTTTGGCTTCGGCATACATTTTAGAATTCAGCCGCTTCATGGTCTCGTGTGAGGTAAAAAAACCAAAGTTGCCTCCCTCGGATGCATAGGTACTCCAGGTGATGTCAAATCCGTATTTTTCCTCTAAATAATGGAACAACACCATGTACCCCATGGCGGTGTAAGTTCCGGGATCGGCAAACACATCGCCTGAAGGGGTAATAAACAGGATGTCGGCACCTTTTTTATTAATCTGCGGTTCCACCCTCACACCGGTAATCTCCTCGATGTCATCCACAAAAAAATCGAGCATGTCCACAAAAGCATGGGGTTGAATACCCAGATGGTTTCCGGTGCGGTAACAGTTGGCCACCGGCGTGGCAATCCAGTCGATATTGAGACCGAGCAAATTCAACAATTCGCGCCCCATAATGGTAATTTCGGCCGTATCGATGCCATAGGGACAGAACACCGAGCAACGCCGGCATTCCGAACATTGAAACAGATAGTACCACCACTCTTTGAGCACATCGAGGCTCATCGGTCTGGCACCGTTTAATTTACCCAGAATCTTTCCGGCACGCGTAAAATCGTTGCGGTATACGGAACGTAAAAGTTCGGCGCGCAGCACCGGCATATTTTTGGGATCACCGGTTCCGATAAAATAATGGCATTTGTCCGCGCATGCGCCGCATCGAACACAGATGTCCATGAATACTTTAAACGATCGGAACCGTTCAAGCCGCTCTTTGAAGCCCTCATGGATGATTTCCTGCCAGTTTTCAGGCAGCTTCCAGTCTTCCTCCGTCGGATACCATTCCCGGGCGTTGGGGAGGCCGACATATTCGACGCTTTTGGGATTTGATGCATAGCAGTACATCCCTTTGCGGATGTTTGTCGGGGTCTCCATCCAGTCCGATCTGGGCGGACGATGTTGAATATCGATGAGTTCCTCGGGTTTGGGTAATTCTTCGGCCATGGTTTACTCCTTCTTATCGTCTTCCGCTGGCGTTTGGTCTTCTGCAGGGGCCTCTTCTTCCTCCGGCTTTGGCTCTGGCATTTTTTCCACCGGCAAACCAACCTCTACCATTTTCTCTCTAAATTCATCTTCATATTCTTCATAAGTGTGAACCGGAACCGGATAGTTCCATGGATTAACATGTCTTCTGGCGCGTGTATCGGTGGTCAGGTTACGGGTGGGACTCAGAAAGATGCCGCCAAGATGCATCAATTTGCTGAAGGGAAAATAAGCCAAAAGCACGCTGACAAAAAACAGGTGGATGTAAAATACGGTACCGACGCCTTCGGGGATGGTCCATCGAAAAGTTACCAATCCCATGGTCAGTTCCTTGGCGGCCGTTACATCGATCTTGGTGACATAGCGCATGAGAATACCGGTAAGTGCAATGCCGAAGATTAAAATCAAGGGGAAAAAATCGGATGCCAGTGAGATATATCGTATCTGCGGGATTAAAATTCGCCTTGAGAACAGGTAAACGACAGCAAGCAAAAGAACAATGCCGGATACAAAAACGCCCGGTAGACCGAATTGAAATACCGGATACAATAATTCAATTCGGAAAAAGCTGTCGATATTTTCGACCAGTTGAACGAAAAATGGCACCGGCTCCATAAAAAACCTCAGATGCCTGATCACCACGGCCAAGAACGCATAATGAAACGCCAACGCCCCTGCCCACAAGAAAATTTCCAATTGATAAGAGACCCGCCCGCCTTCTCTCAATTTCATGCGGGTGTTTCGGAACAAAGAGCGGAAGGTGAGAATCTCCAGGGCCATGCGCACAACCACCTGCCACCGGGTGGCCGGGCTATCAAACTGGGAATGCTTGAACCAGGGAAGCGATTTATGCTGACCGCCGGTTGTGGGGATGCGAAAAGGCACTGCCGAGCGAGACCAGCTCATCACACGATAAATAAATCCCACAATAAATAAAATCACAGCTATATAAGGTATGATGATGCCAAAAAGAACCTGAAGCCCAAGTGCCGTGCCGGCCCAGGCAATTAAAAAAAGAACAATAACTGCCACGAGTGAAAACATGTACTTTGCATTCATTGAACAGCCCCTCATGCTAACGGCCCCACCGACCATTGCCGCGTCGATGGGCACTTGAATATTAATTTGGTTAAATGTCCGGAATTTCTATCCCGCTGTTAGCGGTAAAAAACGAAATTTATGCCTGGCTTCCGAATCTACCCGGGGGCAAAACCCCTAAATTATTTTTTTCTTGATCTCTGATTGATCTGTCGCCGTATCGGCAACCAATCCGGCCCTCTCGAATGCCGAGAAAATTCTGTTGCGCGTTTCATTTGCGCCAATTTGATAAACCTTTTCCCGGCACGCCATATAGACATCAAAGGCCAGCAAGCATAATTCATCAATTTTAGATTCAAAGGCTAAAAATTCCTTGGCCAGCTGAATATCCTGAAGCTCCTTTTTGAGCGTATTTCTTAGAATCGTTTTTAGGGAAAAAATGAATGCGGTGGCTTGAGAAGGGGTAAAATTCTGGACAGCGCGGATCCTGATGATCGAATCTAATCCGTCGCTCAAGGCTTGGTGATTAGCATCTTCAAGTAGTTGCTCCAACAGAAACCGTATACTTTTGATGGTTGTACTGCCCACAGGATTGGCAAACGGATCTTTTTGACCTTTGACAAACGCAGCAGTATCTGGAGCATAAGTTTGGACAGCTGCATCAAACCATTCTTTGATTATATGATCTTTTCTGTCCTCTATCAGCCCTTTCAGACGTTTCCTCATAAAGACTCCCCAGTGCCCTGATCCATAGGCCTGCCGTGGCTAAACGGATCAGACCGAAGGGCATACGTATAAACAACTTCCAAATTTCTGTCAAGAATAAAAGGAAAAACAGGACAAGGGGGATTTAGATATTAAGAAAGAACTTTGAGCCCTGAATCAACGGAATCTTCGATCGGTATGAGGGCCTCGAAGCCACTGACTTCGAAAAGCTCTTTTACAAATTCCGTCAGGGAACAGAGAACCATTTTGCCATCTCTGCGCTTCATCTCCTTTGCGACGCCCAAAAGAACCCGTAAACCAGCACTGCTGAGATAGTCGAGAGCACCCAGATCGAAAAGGATTCGGTTGGTATCTCCCTCCAGAGCGTTATTTACCATTTTTTCTGCTTCCAGAGCATTATCGGCATCCAACCGACCCTTGATCGTTACGAAAACGATTCCGCCTTCCTCTTTCCGACTGATTTCCATTTTCTGATCCTCTCGATTGAAAATTTAAAGCCTCTATATTCACATTATATAAAGTATCACCTCATTAGATTATTTTTCGACCGAAATCAATACATTATCACATTAAAGAGATATACACCAATGGCGTTTTGAGCTTTTTACCGTTTGGTAAAGATAAATCGCTTGTAGTTTAACGTAGATAATGATACTTATTTTTATAATAAATTTGTTCAAAAATGCAAATTTTTTGTACACTTTTTGGGAATTTATTGGGGAGCTAGACTTACACAGACACACCACTTAAAGCTATATTCTGTTGCTGGCTTTCTTCCTGGGTGATCTCCCGAGACACTGTACAAACAAATATCACAAAGGAGGGACTCCACTGTGGCAGAAGGTCGAATTAAATGGTATAGCGAAAAAAAAGGCTATGGATTCATTGAAACGGACTCCGAAGGTGATCTTTTCGTACACAGTTCCGGAATCAAAGACCATGGTTTTTTTACCCTTCAAAAATTAGATCGCGTTACGTTTGAAATAAAGGAAACCCCAAGAGGAAAACAGGCGGTCAACGTCAAACGAATTTAATCGAACTGCTTTTTCTATCGAATGATAAGTCAAGGCAGAGTCAAATACGACTCTGCCATTTTTTTTCATCTTAAACATTTACAACACCAGAGAATTTTAAATTACAAATTCGAAAGGAACATGATGAATACGCTGTTAATATACCCCGCCTTTCCGGACACGTTCTGGAGTTTTAAGCATGCCCTCAAATTTATTCGCAAAAAAGCAGCCCACCCGCCTTTAGGATTACTCACTGTCGGAGCGATGCTGCCCGACCAGTGGCCAAAACGGCTGATTGACATGAATGTTACCAAACTCACGGATAAAGACCTTGCATGGGCCGATATAGCCTTTATCAGCGCAATGGCCGTGCAAAGGGAGTCTGTGAGCAAAACGGTTGCACGTTGTAAACAAGCAGGCCTTAAGGTCGTTGCAGGCGGACCTCTGTTCACCGGCGAACCAGAACACTTTAAAGGGCTTGATCACTTAGTTTTGAATGAAGCCGAGCTAACGCTGTCCTCTTTTGTGCAGGATTTTCAGAGTGGTTGCCCCAGACATATATATGAAACATCCGAATTTGCCGACATAAAAAAAACACCCGTCCCCATGTGGCGTCTGATTAATCTGAAGCATTACGCCTCCATGAGCATCCAGTTTTCACGCGGGTGTCCATTTAATTGTGATTTTTGTAACGTAACGGCGCTATTGGGTCATCGGCCGCGAATAAAAACAGCTGAGCAAATCATTGCAGAGCTCGACAGCCTCTATCATCTGGGATGGCATGGAGCAATTTTCTTTGTTGATGATAACTTTATCGGCAATCGAAAATATCTTATGACTGCCCTGTTACCGGCTTTAATTGAATGGAGAAAAAACAAGGAAAGAATTTCGTTTAACACGGAAGCGTCCGTCGACCTGGCCGATAACCAGCCTTTAATGAAGATGATGGTCGAGGCCGGTTTTGAGTCGGTCTTTATTGGAATCGAAACGCCAGATGAAGCCGGCCTGGCTGAATGCAATAAAAAACAAAATAAAAACCGTGACCTGGTTGAAAGCGTAAAACGCATCCAGCAAAGCGGCTTGCAGGTGCAGGGAGGCTTCATTGTCGGCTTTGATAGCGACACCCCTTCCATTTTCCAACGACAAATTGATTTTATTCAAAAAAGCGGGATTGTAACGGCCATGGTCGGGCTGCTTCAGGCGCCTGCCGGTACTCGGCTTTATAACCGCATGAAGCAAGAGGGGCGGTTGTCGGGTTTAGTATCCAGTAATACCGAGGGCACGACCAATATAATCCCGCGCATGGAACTTAAGACGTTGTGTGATGGATATAAGAAAATTATGTGCCATATTTATTCGCCGAAACACTACTACGAGCGTGTCAGGACATTTTTACAGGAATATGAATATAAAGGTCCGCAGACGAAAAAACACCTGGATTTCCAACGCCGCATGGCATTTTTACGTTCCTGCATCCGTCTTGGTGTTTTCGGCAAGGAGCGTTTCCAGTACTGGAAACTTATGTTATGGACAATTCGCAAGCGCCCCGAATTGCTACCACTCGCCATAACGTTTGCAATTTACGGCCATCATTTTCGAAAGGTCTGCGAATTGCACTTCCTTTAAATTTAAATTGGATCTGTATGAATGAAAGCTTGATTGCGATAGAGCAAGAATATCATACGATTTCAACCATTTCCACATCAAAAATCAATGTAGATCCGGCCAGAGGATGGTTTCCATCCAGGGTGACGGTGTCTGCAGTCATATCCACAACTTTTACTTTGAATACCTGACCATCGGGTTGCTGAATCTGAAGATGAAGACCAACGGTGGGATTAATATGCCTGGGAAACTCGTCTTTGGTTATTTCCACCAAAAGTTCGTCGTGCTTTAGGCCAAATCCTTCTTCCGGCAGAATCGTTAACGTTTTTTTGTCCCCGACCTCCATACCGACGACGCCTTGCTCCAGACCGGTGATAACTTCTCCATTTCCAATCGTAAATTCAAGCGGGCCTTGTTCTTCTGAAGAGTCGATGACGGTTTCGTCTTCAAACTTTCCAGTGAAATGTATTTTGACCGTATCTCCTATCTTCGCCTGTGACATGATAACCTCTCTTTCTTTCAATGCTTTTCTCAGTTTAATCTTAGTAATGATCCCTGAGCCTTGCAAGAAAAAACGTATTGATGGAATATCGAATATAATTTCAAATTCAAATAATATGAGTTAATACCAAATATCTAGCAGCGAAAACCCACCGGCCTATTGACTGTAAAACGAATTTGTATAGAATGGAAATTATCTTTATTCCGATGATCACCGAATTTTTTTTGAGCAACATTATTGGGGAGAATAATATGTATTTCGCTAAACCCGGCAAAGGTAATACCGAACAAACTCTGAAACGCGCATTTGAAAGAGGTAAAGAATTAGGATTAAATGAAGTCGTGGTGGCATCTTCGAAAGGAGACTCGGCCTACAAAGCTCTGGAGATATTCGACGGCTTTCAAATCACCATTGTCACCTACCACTGGGGATTTAAAGAGCCATTTCAAAATTTGATGTCCGCTGATGTCCGAAATGATTTGGAAGGCAAAGTATCGAAAATCATTACTGCGAGCCATGCGCTTTCCGGGATCGAACGCTCCATTTCTCAAAGACATTCCGGCATCTATCCGCTCCTCTTAATGGCCGAAACCTTCAGGCTTTTTGGTCAGGGCACCAAGGTGGCCGTGGAAATCGCGGTGATGGCGGCCGATGCGGGTGCCCTCACCGGTGCCGATATCATTTCCATCGGAGGCACGGGACGAGGCGCAGACACCGCCCTGGTGCTGAAACCGGCCCATCAGAATAATTTTTTTGAATTGAGGATAAGGGAGATCATCTGTAAGCCAAGGAATTTCTAATAGCGATACAACTTGTTGATTCCCATACGTATTGCCTAAAAGTATCAGGAATACTGGGCACGAAGTGAAGCTTTAGCGCTATAATGGAATGGTGGAATGGTGCGTAAAGAAAATGGTAAAATACAAAAAGAAATTTTCCCGAATTTAATACCCATTATTCCAATGTTCCAGTATTCCATCATTCCATTTTTGTGTTATCGGAGAATACTGAAGTTTTATCATCTAATATAAAAATATTTTGTAGAGTAACACCCTATGATCTTCATCGTCGGTGTATCACCGAAAACAAAAGTCCTAGATCAAAATCCCAGAAGATGTCCTGTGTGTGGACTCCATCAGGCGTACCATAAACGCATTGATCATTATCTCAGCCTATTTTTTATACCGATCTTCAGAGTAAAAAAAGGCGAGCCCTTTATCATCTGTGAAAGGTGCGAAAAAACGATTCATGGATTTGGTCAGGAGTTTTCCCAAAAAACGCAAGCGACTGCAGACACGTGCAGGTATTGCGGCAAATCCATGGATAAGAATTTCACATTTTGTCCATACTGCGGGAAACGCAGGTGATTTGGTTAATTGGCTGATTCGTTGAATGGTTGATTGGTTAATTCGTTGAATTGTTAAATAGTTGAGGTGTCGGGGAGTTTTTAACGCAAATGCTTGTCATTGTTGTAAGGAAAACTGCACCGATGCTCGAGAGACTGCCATTATTGCTGATTATGTCATTCCGGGCTTGACCCGGGCACGAAGTGAAGTTTTAGCGCTATCCAGTTCATTTTCAGCGGGTTAGAATTCCGGATGCCGGATCAAGTCCGGCATGACAAAAAGACTCCCTGACCCCTCAAATAGTTGACCGGATGGTTTGTTAACCAGTTGATTTGCTAAATGGTTAATTCAGGGTAAAAAGTATATTTCTTTTTACCATTTAACGAATCAACTATTTAACCAATCAACTTATAGGTTAGAATTATAAAAGTTAGGGATATTACCCCAGTGAAAAACAAACGGCCAACAATGGAAGTCCTCCAACCAGAGCGCCATGTGGTGCTGGTTTCTCCTGAAATTCATTGGAACACGGGCAATATCGGTCGCACCTGTTTGGCCACCGGGGCTTTTCTGCATCTCATTGAGCCTTTGGGATTTTCGCTTGAAAGCCGAGAAGTTAAGCGTGCAGGACTCGATTATTGGAAGCACGTAAAACTTTCCCTTTGGAATAGCTTCGATGATCTCCGCTCAAAGATGAATCCGCTGAGCGATGAAGTGGCTCTTTTTTCTAAAACCGGCCCTAAACCGTTTTGGTCGATGCCTGCACCATCCCGTCTTTTTCTCATTTTTGGTTCTGAAACCCGGGGGCTTCCTGAAGCCATCTGTCGGTTGTATCCGGATGCTATCTATCACATCCCGATTACCGCGAAAACAAGATCATTAAATCTATCCACCGCAGCTGGCATCGCCCTTTATGAAAGTCTGCGCGCCTGCAATCCGTTACATGCCTGGTCTAACCATTAATCGT
>JASFPE010000065.1:0-15909 GCA_050116155.1 Desulfobacterales bacterium | reverse complement strand
GCAAGATATGCCATAGACGGGGCCGAGATAATGGCCTTTATATCGAATCGCAACGCCGCAGATAAAGCCATCGAACTGGCAGAGGCTTATCAGAAATTTCTATTGGAATTTGGCGGTCGCAAAATTCAAATTGATTTGACAATGAAAAACGCAATGATGGTGGAAATTTTAGATACCTATGAAGTGATTTTCTCTCAGGGAACCTATATCGCCGGTGTTCGTGAGGCCGAAGACAAAGCCCGGGCAAAAGCACTGGCAATACGACTGGAGAAAAAACTCAAAGAGGCAACCGATGAGCCCTGATTTTCACAAAGAAGGATTTACCAGAAGACAATTCCTGGCGCGATCCGCAAAAGCGGGAGCTGCCGTTGTCGCTACCGGTGTTGTGGGATACTGGTTTTATGACACCCAACCACCGGCCGGTTACCAAAGGCATGATCAATATTTGCGCCTGCCGGACTTTTCGATACCGGGGTTGGAGAAGAAAATCTGCATTGTTCGGGGTGCCGACAGGGCCAAAACACTTCGGATGGCATTGAAAGCCCTTGGCGGCCTCGAACAATTTATTAAAAAACGAGATCGCGTGCTGCTTAAGGTTAATGCGGCGTTTGCTTCTCCACCACTGCTTTCGGCAACCACACATCCACAGGTCGTTTCAGAAATAACAAAACTTTGTTACCGGGCCGGCGCATCGGCGGTCATCATAACGGATAATCCCATCAATGACCCGGCCAGTTGTTTTGGACTCACCGGTATTGCCGAGGCCGCAGAAACCAGCGGCGCCAGGGTGATCCTGCCAAAAGAACATTTTTTCAAACCGGTTACCGTTCCGGATGCGAAACTTATCCGTGACTGGCCGGTGCTCTATGAGCCGCTCAACGAAATTAACCGGGTAATCGGCATATCTCCGGTTAAAGATCATCATCGAAGCGGTGCATCCATGGCCATGAAGAACTGGTACGGGCTGCTCGGCGGACGCCGCAATATTTTCCATCAGGACATTCACAATATCATCAAGGAGCTGGTGATGATGGTAACGCCGACCCTGGTGATTCTGGACGGCACCACCGGCATGATGACCAACGGACCCACCGGCGGCTCCCTTTCTGATCTCAAGCAAACAAACACCATGATTGTCAGCACGGATCAGGTTGCAGCGGAAGCGGTGGGTGCCGGTTTGCTGGGCAAAAGTATCAGCCACCTTCCCTATATCGCCAAGGCCGAAGCTAAAGGCGTCGGCACAGCGGATTATCAATCATTGAGTCCGATTGAATTGACAATATAAAGAGGCACGGGGCTGAGGGCTTGGGGCAAGGGGCTATAGAATTCGGAATTGGGAATGCGGAATGCGGAGTTGGAAAGGTAAAGAGCAGAGCGTAGAACGCAATTGAGGTTCAAAATACTTAACGCCATGCCCCACGCACCCTGCAGCAAGCAATAATTATGAATTGGCGAATGAGTTGATTGAGCAAGATTGGTAAAAGGATTTTAAGAAGTCCATGAAAATAGTTGATACTCGCAGAATCTGTCAGGTTTTTTTTCTTGTTTTGTTTCTGTGGTTTTGTGTGGTCACCACTCTTGGCAAATCGTGGTGGCAACTTCGCGGTTGGCCGGTGAACTGGATGATTCAACTGGATCCTCTTGTGGGCCTTGGTACCCTGCTGAGCACACGCACCCTTTATGCAGGACTCATCTGGGGACTGGTCACCGTCGTGCTGACAATTCTTTTGGGACGATTCTTCTGCGGCTGGGTCTGCCCCTTTGGCACCCTTCATCAATTTGTGGGCTATCTGGGCAAGCGCGAGAAGACGACATCCCAAAAAGTTCGCATCAATCGATATCGCACGGCACACTCAATTAAGTACTGGATACTTATATTTTTATTTACCGCCGCAGCGATTGAAATCACAGTGGATTTAGCCCTGTTGCCTCGGATCCGAGTTTGGCTTTTTGGAATGATACTCCTGGCAGTTATGGTGGGAATCACCATCCAGATTTTGCGCCATAATTTGTCCAGCCCTAAAAAATCAATATTTCTTTTTTGTGCTTTAACGCTCATCTGGCTTCTGTTCGGTTTTTTATTCAATGATCGCCAGGTGCCTTCGGCTGCACTTCAAATTGGATTGCTGGATCCGATTCCTCTGCTTTATCGTTCAATAAACTTAATTGTATTACCGCTTTTAGACCGAACCGCCCTAAAAATGCATACGGTTGCCCGTTTTTACGACGGCACCTGGCTGATCGGCGCAATTTTTATTGCCGCGGTCCTTCTGAACCTAATGATTCCGAGGTTTTATTGCCGTTTTATCTGTCCGTTGGGTGCGCTTTTCGGTGTGCTCAACCGTTGGGCCATTTGGCGGATCGGCAAAACCGGGGAGAATTGTGTGGACTGTCATCTTTGCGAAAGAAACTGCGAAGGTGCCTGCCAGCCAACCTCCGAAATTCGAATCAGCGAGTGCGTGTTGTGCTTCAATTGTCTGGATGATTGTCATCATGGTTTAATGACCTATCAAATAGCACCGTCGGCCACCGGTGAGGTCACTTCCCCGGATTTAACCCGCAGACATTTTGTGGTCTCGGCCATATCCGGTGCGGCAGCTATCTCGACGCTGAGGATTGGCGGAAGCATCGGACCCAACTGGAATCCAAGACTGGTCCGCCCGCCAGGATCCCTGCCGGAAGATGAATTTCTGACGCGCTGTATTAAATGCGGCCAGTGCATGCGCATCTGTCCCACGAATGTAATTCATCCGACCGGCCTCGAAGGTGGACTGGAAGGACTGTGGACACCGGTGCTCAATTTTCGCATCGGCACCAGCGGCTGTCAGCACAACTGTATTGCCTGCGGGAATTTGTGCCCCACAGCAGCGATTCGACCCATCTCGCTGGATGAGCGCATGGGTAAGAACCAATTTTTCAGCAAGGGACCTATGCGCATCGGAACCGCCTTTATCGACCGGGGTCGCTGTCTGCCATGGGCGATGGATACCCCCTGTATCGTCTGTCAGGAAAATTGCCCCGTCAGTCCGAAAGCGATCATTACGCGAGAATTTTTCAGCAGTATACAAACACCCTCGCCGCTGATCGTAAAAAAAACAGGGGCGTTGACGCTGGAATTTCAATCCGATGTTCTGGTACCGGATCGACTCGCCACCGGTGATTATTTTTGTGTAGATCAAGAATCTAAAAGCCGTCGGCGCATCAGCGGTAACACCGCCGCAAGTCTTGAAATATCCGGAGAGCATCCATTTGACCCGCCACCGATGGCGGGCAGCAGAATTGAAGTTCTCATCAGACTCCAGCAGCCCTATGTCGACCCGAAGCGCTGTATTGGCTGCGGAATTTGCGAACATGAGTGTCCGGTCAAAGGCTTACGTGCAATCCGGGTAACCGCCGAGAACGAATCCAGGAGTCGTCAGCACAGGCTAATTGTCTAAATTCATCTTTTCTGCAACTTAGTTTTCGGGTCTTTGCCGCACCGGCGGGCTTCGGGAATAAGCAGGTTTCAGGTTCAATCAGGTTTCAGGTGTCAGGTGTCAGGAATTCGATTGCGGATTGCAGATTTCGGAATCTTTTGCGTTGCGCGTTTCGTGTTACGTGGTGCGCATCTCGCAATGGAGGCAACTTATAGCCTGTAACGCGAAACGCGAAACGCGTAAAGCTGACACCCGACACCTGACACCTGAAACCAAAAATTTGAAAAAGGTACTTAATATGCAAAATAGAAAATATAAACTGTCACGCAGAACCTTTTTGAAGACCGCCGGTCTGGCCGGTGCAGGAACAATAGCCTCGAATTTGATGCATTCCTCCCAGGCCTCCGAAGAAGCGCGGAGCGTGCCGACCCGCCCATTCGGGCAAAGCGGAATTCATGTTCCGATACTTTCCTTTGGCGGCAGCTTGAATACTTCCATGAGTCCATTGCTTTTACGACAGGCCGTTAAATGGGGTGTCACTTACTGGGATACGGCTCACTCTTATATGGGTGGCAACAGTGAAAAAGCTTTCGGCAAGTACTTGGGAAAGTTCCCCGAAGACCGCAAGAAAATCTTTTTGGTTACCAAATCCTGGGCCTGGACGCTTGAAGAAATGACCCACCAACTGAATGAATCCCTTGAACGCATGCAAACCGACTATATTGATCTATTTTTTGTCCACGGAATCAGCGATATCAGTGAAATTGATGATGATACCCGCGCATGGGCGGAAAAGGCAAAATCAAAAGGAAGGATTCGATTATTTGGATTCAGCACCCACAGCAATATGGAAAATTGTCTGCTAGGAGCCTCTAAACTTGGCTGGGTTGATGGCATTATGATGGCCTATAACTACCGCTTGATGCATAGCGATCAGATGAAAAGGGCGGTGGATGCATGTGTAAAAGCAGGCATTGGATTAACTGCCATGAAAACCCTGGGCGGCGGCCAGGTAACAACAGAATCTGAAAGGGAACTCCAACTCGCCGGCAGATTTTTGGAAAAAGGTTTTTCGGATGCGCAGGCCAAACTCAAAGCAGTCTGGGAAAATCCTCAGATTGCCAGCATCTGCTCGGAGATGCCCAATATGACGATTCTAATGTCCAATGTGGCGGCTGCCGTGAACAGGACCGAACTATCTTCGAGAGAGAAAGATCTGATGTCTCAATACGCCCAGGAAACACGATCGGCTTACTGTGCCGGCTGTACCGCCATCTGTGAATCAGCGGTTGACAGCCAGGTGCCGATCGGGGATGTGATGCGCTGTCTGATGTACTGTCGCAGTTATGGCAACCGGGATCGTGCGAAGGCGCGATTCAACGAGATCCCGAAAAAGGTTCGCGCCCGGATGGCGATAACCGACTACACTAAGGCCGAGCAGCAATGTCCGCAAAACATGGCAATCGGCAAACTGATGAAGGCGGCAATAAGTGAGCTGTCATAAAGCTCTCATTTAAGTATATGTGCCTCATCGGAGGAAAATTTGGGTGACCGCGTGGCGTTCATATGAAGAACCTGATTAAAGGCTAATCATATGACAATTTTTTTTGATGACTTTTCAGCTATCGTCTCTGTCCGACAACAAATTTTGCTTTTCTTCCAGATTGTCTTTCATTAGATTGTATTTTTTAATATTTTGATCGGCAATATTCTGGATTTTTTCAATTCCGGATTCGCCCTGCTGGCTGTCAAATAGATGATCGAAGCGTTTCTGTGTCTTCAGATAATCGGTTACCGGGAGTTTCTTTTTGATCGCGCGTACCTTTGTGAGTTCCCCATTTTCCATTTCAAACAGGGGCACGAGACCGCAATTTACCGCTTTTCGGCCGATCTCCAAAGTCAGATGTGAAGCAAAATTCCATACCGAGGGACACGGGGTGTCAACCTGGATATAGCGCGCACCATGGTAGGTCATGGCTTTTTTTACTTTTTTCTTGAGGTCCTTGTAATAAGCCACCGAAGCTGTGGCGACATAGGGAATCTTATGTGCCGCAACAATCTGGGGAAGGTCTTTCTTCAGTTCTACTTTTCCCATGGACAATTTTCCGGTTGGATGGGTCGTCGTGGCGGCCAGGGCAGGCGTGGCGCCGCTTCGCTGGCCGCCGGTATTCATATAGGCGCCATTGTCCACACAGATGTAAAGCACGTCATCGCCGCGCTCCAGCATTCCGGATAAAGCACCAAAACCAATATCAAAGGTGCCGCCATCGCCACCAATAGCAACCACCCGGGTGTCGTCTCGCGCCTGGGCACGCAATGCAGCGACTATACCGGTGGCAACTGCGGGAGCATTTTCAAAAACGTGGTGAATCCAGGGCACCTGCCAAGGCGAATACCCGTATGGAGAAGAAAAGGTTTCCAAACATCCGGTGGGTGAAACCACAATCACATTATTACCGGTGGCCTCGAGGATATGGCGTACCGCCAGAGCCAATCCACAACCATGGCAGGCTCGGTGGCCTGAGACAAACAAAGATTCTTGGCTTTTTTCTTTTCGTGCACTCATATCGAGCTCCTCACGTTAAGGCAAAATCGTTGGGTTGAGATCGATCCATTCGGCTTCCGGCGTGATCCTGCCTGATCGATAGGTCTGTTCGGTGCGGTCCACCAGTCTGGCAATCGTTCTGGAGTTAATTTCCCGTCCGCCAAGGCCGGCGATATAATCGACCACCATGGGAGCATCCGGCTGATTAAAAATTTTGGCTTTCAGGTCTAGTCCCACGGCGCCCTCGCTGCCCATTGACATGTTGGCATCCATGACGGCGATGACGTTTGCCTGTTGAACCGCCTGCCAGATTTCCTCATATGGAAACGGACGGTAGCATCGAATCCGAACCAGACCGACGTTCTTTCCGGCATTTCGCAGATCGTCTACGGCGTCTTTTATCGTGCCGGCCACGGAACCCATTGCTACCAGGATGACCTCGGCGCCATCGGTTCGGTAGGCTTCGATAAGTCCGCTATTGTCTCTGCCGGTCAGCTCTGAGACCTCGTCCAGGATCGCCTTAATTGACGGTTTTCCTGCGGTCATGGCCTGGTGGATGGCATATTTAAATTCCATCATGACATCCGATTCGGCATAGGAGCCCCAGGTTTTGGGATTTTCTGGATTCAGATAGTGCTCCGGTTTAAAGGGTGGAAGAAATTTATCCACTGCTTGCTGGTCGACAAATTCCACCCGCTCGTAGGAATGGGTCAATACCCAGCCGTCCATGCACACCATAACAGGCAGCATGATGCCGGGGTCTTCTGCGATTTTGAAGGCTGCCAGATGCAGATCATAGGCCTCCTGGGTGCTCTCGACATAAAACTGTATCAGCCCCGCATCTCTCAGAGACATCGTATCCTGGTGATCAACCTGAATGTTTATGGGTGCCGAAACCGAACGGTTGACCCCGGTAATGACAAACGGCTGTCGCATACCGGCGCTGGCATATAAGACCTCGCCCATGAGCAGCAGGCCCTGTGAGGAAGACGCCGTATAGCTGCGACTTCCGGCGGCCGAGGCACCCGCCAGTACGCTGGCTGCTGAAAATTCTGACTCAACTCTGATATACTCGGCCTCAAGTTCGCCATTGGCAACCATGCGTGCCAGCGCTTCGACAATATGTGTCTGGGGGCTGATGGGATACGATGAAATAACATGGGGCCGACAGGCCTTGACCGCCAGCGCCACCGCTTCGGAACCTTCTACTACTTTGACGTTTTTCATCGCTTATCTCTCCTCGTGTATCATTTTAATCGCATCTGCGGTGCACTCGTAAGCACAGATGCCGCAGCCTTTGCAAAAATCATAGTCGATTTCATATTGATCGTCGATGACTTTTACCGAATCATCCGGACATACATCTTTACAGATGTTGCATTTTTTACATAATTCCTGATCGATGATCGGGCGCTGGTCTCTCCAGGTTCCGGTTTTGTAATTTAAAGAGGTCCCGCCTTTTACGACGGCTCCGGTTGTAATCTTCATGGCACCTCCTTAGAATATGTTTGATAACTCTCTTCGACCACCCGGGCGTTCTTTTCTCCGAGTTCACCGGGGAATTTACTGCGAACTGCTTTTAAAGCGGCTTTTAAGGAAATTTCCTTGCTGAAACCCGCAAAAGTTCCCAGCAAGGCCGTATTGATAATCGGCCGGCCCAGGATCCGCCTGGCCAAATCATCGGCGGAAATAGCGAAGACGTTGCTGGTTTTGAGTCCCAAATCGCGAATGTTTTTATCGGTGTTGATCAATATGGCCCCGTCCGGTTTCAAGCCATCCTCCACATCTACTTCACTCAGAATCGTAGCATCCTGTACGATCACGTAGTCGGGCTCGTGTACATGGCTGCGAACCCTGATGGTTCGATCGCTGAGGCGGCAAAAAGCGGTGATGGGTTTGCCTCTGCGTTCTCCGCCACCGCCTAAAAATGGGAATGCCTGACCGTATTTTCCGTCCTCCAGCGCGGCAATCGCCATAAACTGGGCCAACACCAAAGACCCTTGGCCCCCTCTGCCGTGAATTCTAATTTCTTTCATTGGACTCCCCATCTGACTTTATTTCGTTTCGTTGACAATTTCAATTGGTTTTAGAAATTTCAAAATGTTGAATTATACCCAATGCTGTGCCATCCGGTCAATTTCTTTATCGACTTCCGGAGCCAAAGGTGCCGGTTTGTGTTCCATGACGTTGAGGGTTTTTTCGCGCAGGCGTTCCTCAAACCGTTTGGCACCTTCTGCCTGCCAGACGTCATGGATGGTGCGGTCAAACAGGTCCGAATACCACATTTTACGAAAATGCCGCCGCGTGTGTTCTTCGTTTAGATAATGCCCCCCGGGCCCCATGCGGTTGATCAGGTCAAGCGCCAGCACTTCTAAAGCCCTCGGGTGAGGAATGCGGACGCCGGTTCTTTCCAGCACTCAGGGTAGCCATATGAATCTGTTCTATCTGATGCTCATCGAGCACCTGCAGTTTCGGCTTAAAGCCCAAGTCTACACTCTTCATCAGCATCTCCTCCTTTTTAACCAACAACTCAGGTCCTAAAATTCCTATTTTATACCTGGTTTACAGAATTTTAGGGCAGGATTCAAATATTTTATTTTTTATTGACAATATAAATATTAGACCATAAACAAGTTAAGGGATTTGCCTCATTGAAATGCTGGAATGTGATTGCGTTACGTGTTTCGAGTTGCGCGTTTCGCGTTAAATATTGATTTTGCTCCTATCTCAACTCGTAACCCGCATCGCGCAACCCGTAGTTTTTTATTTTTTCGTCGTTTTGCGTTTTCATTATTCCATCATTCTATGATCGAGACAAGGCCTCATGCCTCAAATAGTACCCTGTATTTTTCCCGCCCCGGCGGGATAGAAATTTCGAGACGTAATCGGGGGGCCTGATGGGGTGTTTGCTCAGGCAAACCCAGTTTCCGATAATCTTCCACATCAAAGGAGGTGTAAAAAAAATAGCCTATAGATAGAGGAAATGTCGTGAAATGTGTTACCCCAAAGAAAGGAGGAACGCCATGACACAAGAGAAAAAAGAAACAGGAATGACACGCCGGGAGTTTGTAAAAACTGTCGGTACGGCCGCAGTGGCGGCCAGTGCGATTACCAGCGCGCTTCCCAAAAATGTCCATGCAGCCAATAAGCTGAAGATCGGTTTTATGGCACCGTTTACAGGACCTGCCAGCAGGACAGGGGATCAATTTAAAAGGGGTATTGAGATGGCCCTGGAAGATGCCAGGGCGGGCGGAGAGATCCCCGTTAAGGTCGACGGGCAAACTTTGGATGTCGAAGCTGTCTGGGTGGACAGCCAGTCGAGCCCTGAAAAGGCGGTCAAAGCCGTCACAGACGCAGTTAATCGCGGGGTAAAATTGATGGTTACGGGCTGGCATTCTTCGGTGGCCATGGCCTGCATGGATACAGAATCTGCCCTCAAGATCGTTCACATTGGCCATCAAGGCGAATCCCAGTATATCAACTTCAAAATTAACGATAATCCTGAAAAATACAAGGGATGGTTCAAAGGCTGGGCATCTCCCCCGGTATTTGCGGGACTCTACGGTCCTCCGTTGATGCACTTTATGGAAAAAGGCCTATGGAAACCGGCCAATAATAAGGCCGCCGTCATCGTTGAGGACACCGATTTTGGCCGGGGGTGGGGCGAAGCCCTGATGGTGAGTCTGAGAACTGCGGGCTTTGATGTCATGCCCTATGATGTGAATGCCATTGATCAAACCGAATTCACCCCGATCATCACCAAATACAAAGCTGCCAAAGTCTCGGTGGTGGCATCTACCCAGACCGGTGGTGTACCGATGTATAATTTTGTCAAACAGGTGAGCGCGATGGGGCTTAAGGCATTGTTGCTTGCGCACGGACTCACCTGGACCGGGGAATGGTACCAAAACACCGGAAAGGCTTCCGACTTCGCTCTTTGTATGGACTCTCCCTATCCCATCTCCCCGGAACAGAAAGAATGGATGAAACGCTTTAAGGCCAAATATGGCATCGATGCCGGTATCGCACCCTCCGGTCAACCCTATGACCATACGCGCTTGGCCATCAAAGCCCTCAATGATGCCGGAACCCTCAAATTCGAACCGCTGGTGGAGTACATCCGAGAGAAGGTAAAGCATAAGGGCGTCTGGCAGATGTATGACTTTGCCACCTACAACGACTTCTGGAAAGATTTCTCCGAGGAGGGAACCCTGCATCAACTTTCCAGAAATGATGTCCGAACCGGCAATTTTATGGAGGGATTTTTCTTCCCACTGGCCCAGATGTTCGACGGCAAGCCCAAGATTCTATGGCCCCTTGATCTGGCCGAAGGCGAGTTTAAAGCCCCGCCGTGGGTCTAAACACCGGCTTTAACCTCACGGGAAACATCGCAGGTCAAATTTTTGTGTGCGCAAGCCCCCTTTGGGGGGCTTGCGGATTTTTTAGGATACTCGATGGAATTTCTTCAAGTCGAACAAGTACATAAATATTTTGGGGGCATCCCGGCACTGCATGGGGTCTCCCTGAAAGTTGAGCAAGGCAAAATCCACGGGGTGATTGGTCCCAACGGCGCCGGCAAGACCACCATGTTCAACGTTATCAATGGGGTTTACATGCCCGACGAGGGCAGGGTGATCTACAAAGATCGTGATATCACCGGGCACAAGCCCAATCAGATTGCCTCAATGGGTATTGGTCGAACCTTTCAGGTCGCCCGGGTCTTCAATGAGATGACCCTTTGGGAAAATATGATGGTTCCCCTTATTCCCAGAAGAGTATCCAAAGCCGAAGGGGAGAGAAGGGCTTCGGAGCTGCTGGAAATGGCAGGACTCCATCGTCTCAAAGATCATCTGGCTGTGGAAATCTCGGGAGGGCAAAAAAAGCTTTTGGAATTCATGCGAACCATGATGGCGGATCCGGAGGTTATTTTGCTGGACGAGCCTTTTGCCGGGGTTAATCCGGGATTAATTGAGCGACTGATCGAGATCACATTTGAGTTGAACCAAACCCGCGGAAAAACGTTTCTATTGATCAGCCACGATATTCCCTCGGTAATGAAGCTATGCAAAGATCTAACCGTCCTTTCGGCCGGAACGACCATTGCCGAGGGTGAATCGGAAAAAGTTCGCCATGACGCGGCGGTGATTGACGCTTATCTGGGGCACTGATTATGACACTTGAGGTCAATAACGTTACTTCGGGCTATGTAAAAGAGGTCTCCATATTGCAGGATGTCAATGTGGTCGCCAAGGGAGGGGCTCTGACGGCCATCATCGGGCCTAACGGCGCGGGCAAATCAACCCTTCTGAAGACCATATACGGATATCTTCGCCCCACCCATGGTGAGGTTTTGCACCATGGGAAATCGATTAAGGGGCTCAAACCCGATCAGATGCTGGGTCAGGGAATTGCGCATCTTATACAGGGACACAGCGTTTTCCCGGCGATGACAGTGGAGGAAAATCTGGCTCTGGGGGGTTGGATCATCAAACATGATCGCAAGGCCCTCGATCGGGCCCTGGATGAAGTTTACGAACACTATGGTGTTCTCAAAAATAAGCGCAAGATGGTGGCCGGTGCGCTGTCCGGGGGTGAACAACGGACCCTTGAGATTGCTCGTCTGACCATGACGCAACCCCGAACGATCCTGATCGATGAGCCCTCGGTGGGGTTGATGCCCAAGCTGGTGGATACGGTTTATGATGAGATCGTTAAGCTAAAAGAATTGGGTTACACAATTTTGATCGTCGATCAGAAGGTTCACAAGGCCGTCGATGTGGCCGACTACATCTACGTGCTTCGCTTGGGGCAAAACAGCCACCACGGACCGAAAGCGGAGTTTGTCAACACGATAGAAGACATCATCAGGGAATGGATATAGTATGGAACTAAGCATTTTTATCCAACTTGTTGTTCTGGGTCTGGTGAGAGGCTCGATGTATGCGCTGATGGGCGTCGGGCTTTCCTTGATTTTCGGGATCATGGAAATTGTCAACTTTGCCCACGGTGAACTTTTTATGATCGGCTGTTACATCATGTATTTTGTGGCCGCCATGCTGGGACTCCCTTTTCCGTTGGGCATTTTGGCCTCCGGGATAGGGCTTTTGATTGTCGGGGTTATCCTTGAAAAAGGCTTGATTTCCACCCTGCGCAAAAAGGCCGGCCGGGAATGGCTCATGGATTCCTTTGTTCTGACCATCGGCCTGATGGTGATTTTTCAGAACCTGGCATTGATCATCTTCGGGGCTGTTCAGCGGGGAATCCCCAATCTGGTGTTCGGCACGATCGTACTCGGGGAAGTCGTCTTCATTTACGATCACATGGTCATCCTGGGCTTTGCGCTATTGACCGTCGGCCTGCTCTGGTATTTCATCAAAAATACCAATTTGGGCAAGGCCATTCGGGCCACCTCCCAGCATTCAGAAGCCGCCCAGACCCTGGGCATCGATATCAACCGTATGTATTCTATTGCTTTTGGCATCGGAGCGGCCCTGGCCGGCATTTCCGGAGCCCTATTGATCACCCTTTTTCCTGCCAATCCCAATGCCGGAATGGCGCCGGTTCTAAAGAGCTTTGTGGTGGTTATTTTAGGGGGACTTGGAAACATCAAGGGGGCCATAGCCGCAGGTATCCTGGTGGGACTACTTGAAGCCTTTGCCGTTTTCTTTCTGGCGGGGGGATGGCAAAATGTGATTGTCTTTTCAATTGTCATCGCCGTGCTGGTCTTCAAACCAGCAGGACTGTTTGCCCCTGCAGGAGAGCGGCCATGAACCTGCTTGGAAGCCCACACAGGGGAATGAATCTTTCCCGCTATTTCAAAGTGGCTTTGGTGCTGGCCTTTCTGATTGCCGTACCCTGGATATGGAGGGATAATCGGTTCATCACGACTGTCTTTATTTCGGCCCTGATGTTTGGCATTTGGGGGGTCATGTATGATCTTCAAATCGGCTACGGCGGTCTCATCAATTTTGGATTTGCCGGATTCATCTGTGCAGGTGCCTATGGGTCTGCGCTGGCCTCCCACCATTATGAAATAAATCCATGGCTTTGCATGCTCATTGGGGCAGTCACTTCCGGCGTTTTAGGATTTCTCACCGGCGTGGTTACGCTCCGATTGAAGGGTATTTTTGTAGGTCTGGCCACCTGGTTTCTGGCCGAGGTGTTGCGTCTGACCATATCCAATACTCCCGGATATACCCGTGGAATGCTGGGGCTGGCCGTCAAGCCCCTGCCGGACGTATATGGCCTGGACTTTTCACGGGTCGCGTTGCTGCCCTATTATTATCTGCTTTTGATTTTGGTCATCCTTATCTTCACAATCGCCGCTGTGATGGTCAGCTCTAAGATCGGCCTTTCCTTCAAGGCCATTCGGGAGGACCAATTGGCCACCGAGACCCTGGGACTCAGTGCCACCAAATATAAACTCATCAATTTCATCACGGCCTGTTTTTTCACCGGTCTGATCGGCGCTTTCTATGCTCATTACATTGGCATTCTCACGCCGGACGCCACCGAGTTTGGTGTCCCCCGGACTGTGGAAGTCCTGACGATTGCTTACGTGGGGGGGCGGGGTACGCTGTGGGGATCAATTCTGGCTGCATTTCTGCTGATCGGTTTTCAGGAATACTTCCGGGAGCTGGGCGCCTGGCGCCTGGTCATGTACGGAGCCCTTCTGATTTCCGTTATGATCTATGCACCCAAGGGTATTTCTTCCATTAAAAAATATATCTGGTAGCCTCTTTGATAATCCCGAAAAGATTCTGAAAAGCAGTCTCTTTAATAATGCGTTTGTGTTTAGTATTTGGTGTTTAGTATTTAGTATTTTGAAATCAAACATAACATCATAAACCTCACACACTAAACACCAAACACAAAAAACAAAACACCAAACACCAAACACCAAAAAATAATTCCCGCAAGGAGGGATTGACTTCATGATCATTATGTCGTTTCTTCTGATCTCTTTTCATTGATAAAAAAGGCAAGGATCATACCGGCAAGCGCAACCACACCAAAGGAAAAAAACACCATACCGTAAGACTGAAAATAGTCGGCAATTTTTCCGGACAGCGGTGTGGTGATAATTCCGGACGCACTGGTAAACGTCGCCAGAAATCCCATGGCGGTTGCCGACAATTTTCGTGACAGGAGATCCGAGGGATAGGCAGCCAATAGAACATCCGGCATCAGGATCATCAACCCCACGACGGCCAGCGCAACTGCAGCCAGTGCAATATTCAGCTTGATGGACAAAAGAAAAGACGATGCCGCAAGCACGGCCAACCCTAACAAAATAAGCGGTTTTCTCCGTCCCCCGAAAAGGCGGTCTGAAAGAAATCCGCCCACCGGCGAGGCAAACACGCCCGGAAGCAGGATCATAAAGGCTATCGTGCTGGCCCGATCAATGGACATGGCATAAGATTCCTTAAGAAAAGTGGGAATCCACACCAGGCATCCGAACTGGACGTAGACGAAGAAAAAATAGACCAGGGCGATCACCCACAAGGTTCGATTGGTCAGAACCATAAAAAGTGGATGTCTGGTATCCCTTTCAATTTGTTGCTCTATGTGAACTTCATCGTCAAAGTCCGGGAGCCCCTTCTCAACAGGATTATCCCTGGCGATAATCCAAAATATCAAAGCGATTACCGCCATCAACAGGGCAGGGATAATGAATGAATAGCGCCATCCCAGATGATCGCCAAGAAATCCGGAAAGTCTGATTGCCAGGCTGCTGCCGCCGGTGACGCAGGTTGCAAACAACCCAATGGCCGTTGCCCGCTTGGATCGTGGAAACCAACTCACAATCATTTTGACTGATGAACTCCAGCCCATGGCCTGTCCCATGCCGTTTACCAGCTGACCGACGGCCAAAACAACATAGCTGGATCCCTGACTGAAAATAAGATTGCCGGCGATCGAACCCAGCGCTCCGAAAGTAAGGATTTTACGAGGCCCAAGACGATCTGCCAGATAACCCGCCGGTAGCTGAAAAATGGTATAGGTCACAAAAAAGAAGGCCATCAACCCCCCGGCCTGGGCATTTGTGATTCCCAAATCAGCTCTCAAGAGCGGTATTACCGGAGAAAAATTAAACCGCGCCACATAATACATTCCAAAAAAGAGCCATGTCAGCAGGAGAACCCTGTTGGCAGGTGACCATGATAGGCTGTGTTTCAAAATAGTCCCCTAATTAAACCTTTCAGAATTTCTATAACTAAATAGAAATGACAGAGATTATCTGAGTTCTTATCTCGATTATGGAATGATGGAATAGTGGCAGGATACTTAGCAAATTGATGGGAAATCGGTCAATAAAGGAATTCAATCAACTTAGACTTTTTATGCGTTCCATCCGGCTGGTAATTTCGGTTACGCGAATGCCATATTTTTCATCCTGAACCACGACCTGCCCCCTGGCAATCAGGGTATCGTTGGCCAGAATATCTACCGGGTCGCCTTCAAGCTTGGAAAGCGAGATGGCCGAGCCCGGTCCCAGTTGTAGCAATTCGTTGATTGGTATTTTCGCGCGCCCTAGTTCGACCGTCAATTCGATGGGGATATCCAGGATAACTTCCAAATCAAGATCATCTGCAGCAGTCACCTCCTGTTGACCATCCATAGGGTCTTCACCGGGTTTTTCTTCTTGATCATCATCCTGGGAAGCATCTTTCGATGAGTGTTCGCAAGGTGATATTCCTACATCTACCTGAAAGCTGTGTTGCTGGTGGCGGAATATCAACTGCTCATAATTTTCCAGATGACCGGGATCGACCGGGTTGCCCGATTCATCAGCGGCGCCAGGAGTTGAAATATTGCAGGCTAAACCGGCTTCTGATAACAGGGTCTTGAGGTCATTGCCGATGGAATTTAAGATATCGGATAAAAGCTCGGAGATACCCTCATCACCTTCGAGGTCTTCAACGTTTACGCCACCTTTGTTAACAA